>JAMDDE010000003.1:22554-86070 GCA_023489235.1 Actinomycetota bacterium
CCCTTGGCTTGTGTCCATAGGGAGGAGATCCTTTTTGTCCAGAGAAGAACCACCCTTGCCATGAACTTCGAGCTATATGCAAATAAATCGTTGTTGCAACTTTATTGCAATCACTGTTAAAATGCCTTCTTACTGCCGAAGCTTTCACGTCATGACACCGGGAGGGAGTTTTGCACGATCATGCTGACTCGAGGAGAGCTGTTCACTCTGGGGTCATATCGCATGTAGGTACCGAGATACGAGGCGCAGAGAGAAAGCTCGAGCAGTTCTTTCACTTTGGAGACCTAGTACCCCTCGCTGTTTCCAGTGTGGGACCGTTGTTCAGCATTGCCGCTACGGGTGGGGTCATGGCAGCTCAAGCAGGGTGGTATACTCTTCCGGCTATTGCGTTGATGGCTATCCCCTTCTTGATCAGTAGCCAGGTATTCAAGTTGCTCAACAGGCATTTCCCTCATGCAGGAGCCTCATATCATTGGTCGGCTCGGGTGATGGGGAAGGGCATGTCACGCTTTCAAGCTTGGGTACTGATCCTCGCCTACTTCACCTCCATTCCCCCCATTATCATTCCTGCGTCCAGTTATACTCTTCAGCTCATCGTTCCCGGTTATCATCCCTCTGCAGCTGTGTCGCTCTTGGTGAGCACTTTCTGGACGGGATTTGCCCTCATTCCTTTGCTTGGTGGCTCCAAACCCACCGCACGAATAACCCAGGTCTTCTTCTCCTTGGAAATGCTCTCATTGGTTGGTTTGACTGTGTTAGGCGTGATGGACTGGGGATCACTTCATGTGGGAGTGCACCCAGGACCTCCCCCTTGGGGCGGCATATTGGTGGTCACTGTGATAGCGGCAACGATACTGGATGGGTGGGAGATCGACAGCTATGCTGCAGAAGAATCGAAACGACCCCATCAAGACCCAGGAAAGGCTGGAATTGTCGGGTCTTTGGTGGCTTTCGGCTTCTATGTCCTGCTTTATCCGCTCATACTGGGTGAAACTCCAATGAACAGACTTGCTGGATCCAGTGACCCATTGGCAGTTTGGGGCCAACGTCTTTTTCCTCATGCACCGTGGTTGATCATAATTCCGATCCTTGCCTCTACTGCCGGAGGCCTGTGGCTCACCACCTACATACTGACCCGTGCACTGTTCGCCATGGGCAGGGAGAGGCTTATACCTAACAGCTTCGGAAGGCTCAACAAAAGATATGTCCCGAGTGTGGCCATAGTGACGAGTTTGGGTACAGCACTGGTTGTCACGGCAATTGAATTGTTCTTCAAGTCTCTCAGCGCGTTCTTTGGTCTAGTACTGTCTGCAGCAGGGTTCTTTCTAGTTGTGGAGTTCTTCTTTGATTCCTTGACAGCAACTGTCTTCTTGGTTCGAGCACACAGGGACTACTTACCCTCGGTACACGGTGCACCTTATTCGCATCGTCATCGTCTCATGCTCTGGGCATCCATACTTGCCAATCTTATGTTCGGATCCTTCATCGTTACTTTTTTCGTAGTAGGTCCGAAAGCTATCGGCAGTGACATAGATTGGGTTCTAGCAGCTAGTTTGGTAGCAGGTCTCCTGTTTACGTGGATCACGAGGAGAAGGGCTCAGTTGATATACGTGTTCCAAGCGCCAGATACTGACCAAGAGCCGCTGGCCGCACCGGTTGTAGGAGGAGTTTCTGATATATGAGCTGTGTCCTAGCTACTGAGATCACTTGGTGTTCAAAAGCATTGAGAGGTGTATGAAGTTGGCATACTCGAGTACGAACAGCAGCCCAAGCCTTCTCAGCTGATATCTCTTCTTGATGCTGCTATCCCTCCTGCAATGGCGAAAGCAAGGCAGTAGCCCGCGAATACCACCCCGCCGCTCCACATGGAGAGCAGGTGCGAGTTAGGGATGCTTGCGTCCACCAGTGCAGTTGACGACATACCCGGTAGCCATTTGGCTACGGAGGGAAGAAGGATAGCTACCAAGTTCTCTATGACAGCCAACCATGCCAAGGCAGCAACGATAGCGGCTACTTGGTTGCGTATCAAAGCCCCGACTCCTACGCCTAGCAGGGAGTAAAGGGTCATAGCTGCTATAGAGCCGATTAGGACGGTGGCAATACGATTTTCTTGAGGAGCAATGGCAATGTGATAGCTGTTCAACCATGGTATGGCCATTGCCAAAGTCAAGGCGGATGTGCATAGGGAGAATATGAATCCAATAACCCCCATGGTTATCAGTTTGGCTATGAGCACCCGTGATCTTCGCGGTTCCAATAGGTACGTTTGGCTCATGGTGCCGTGACGATACTCTCCTGCAAATACCAGTACTCCGAGCACAAGTAGAAATATTGACCCTCTTGAAGCTGCACCAATTAGGTCGCGCATGCCGCCAGAGGTCGTCAAGGCAAAAGCTGTATGACTACGACTCAAGGTGGTTATGTCTACGGCAACCTCCAAAGCGGTGACTGCCAGAACAGCTATCAAGATACCGTACGTCATTCTTGTACTGCGCAATTTGATTAGTTCAGATATAACGAGATCTTTCATGAGGTCCTCTCCGCTCCAGGGGTTGTTGGAGACGATTGCATGGTTGAGCCTTCGGATCCCGTAAGTTCCAGGAACACTTCTTCGAGGTTTGTTTGTTGGGCAACGAGCTCATGTAGCACGATTCCAGATGCAGATGCCAACTCGCCTAGTTCCCGTGGAGAGATGCCACGAGCAATGAGATGGCCGTTCCCTAGTGAAACAGTAGGTACCCCCTTGGCAGCTAGTACTGCAGTTAGCTGATCTAGTTGGGGAGTTACTACTCTAGTAGAGTGTTCATGAGAAGCGGTAAGCTCACCTACACCAGCTTGAGCAACCAATCTTCCTCCGGCAATTATTATTACTTCATCGGCAATTTGGGCTATCTCGGCTAGGACATGACTCGATATCAGGATAGACCTTCCTTGATTTGCAAGGTAGCGGAGCAAATTTCGTAGCCAGTGGATCCCTTCAGGATCCAATCCATTTGCAGGTTCGTCTAGGATGAGAATGGCAGGGTTGCCGAGTAGGGCAGCGGCTAATCCCAGGCGCTGACGCATACCTAGAGAGAATTTGCCTACTCGTCTGTCGGCTACACCCTGGAGACCAACCAATTTCAGAGTCTGTCCTATGCGTTGGCTGGACAGTCCCCCTGCAGCTGCTATCCACCGCATGTGCTCCATAGCCGAACGACCCGGGTGGAAGCTCGAAGTTTCCAAAACTGCTCCTACGTAACGTGCTGGAGTTCTCAGTTTGGTATAAGGTATTCCAGCTATAGTGGCAGAACCGCTTGTAGGACGAACCAACCCTAGCAACATCCGTAGGGTCGTAGACTTTCCTGCTCCGTTAGGGCCTAGAAAGCCTGTTATCTTACCACGACCCACCTGAAAGCTGAGGTTATCCACTGCTAGAACATCGCCAAATTTCTTGGTTAATTTCTCGGCGACAATAGCTGACTCAACCATCATAGTTTACTATAGAACGCTGGAATGTATGGATTCTTATTTTTGTCTGAGTAGGCTGTGGATGTGACCAAGATACGGGTTGCTCTGTGTCAAGTTAATACTGTTGTTGGAGATCTGGCTGGTAATACAGAACGAATCATTGATGCTGTGACCAGGGCAGAGGAGTTTGAAGCAGATGTAGTGGCTTTCCCTGAGTTGTCCATTACAGGGTATCCTCCTGAAGACCTCCTGCTGAAGCCGGGTTTTGTTCAAGATAATCTTTACTTTCTCGAACAGGTGGCTGCAGCTGTCAACTCATGTGCAGTAGTAGTTGGTTTTGTGGATTCTCCCAGGGAGGAGAGGAGTACTCCTTTGAGCAAGGGGTCGAGACAACCAATTTACAATGCTGCAGCTGTTTGTTCGAAGGGTGAAGTAGTGGGGGTATACCACAAGCGTCTTCTACCCAACTATGGCGTATTCGATGAAAAGCGATACTTTGCTCAAGGCAAGGGTTTGTACACGCTATACAAACTAGAGGGCTCTCTCGTGGGCATTTCGATTTGCGAGGATCTATGGTTCCCGAATGGCCCTGTGTTGGCTCAGGCGAAGGGGGGTGCTTCATTGGTAATCAATATCAACGCTTCACCCTATTCAGTTGGGAGACTAGCTGATCGCCTAGCCGTACTTCGCGAACGGGTTCAGGAAGCCAACTGTCACATTGCATATGTGAATCAAGTTGGCGGCCAGGATGAGCTGGTCTTCGATGGAGGCTCGATGGTGGTCTCCCCATCTGGGGATATACTGGGCATCTCCCCTCAGTTCGAAGAGGATATGTTGGTTGTCGATCTCCACCTAGAAGGTGGTAGTGCCAATGGACATCTGGATGCCTCCGCAGTACACCTGGTTGACCTGGGCGCATCCACCAGAGGGACTAAGGAACCTATTCTCAGAGGCATTGCCCCATCGGACAGAGGCATTGTCCCATCGCTCAGTAGGGAGGAAGAAATCTACAAAGCGCTGGTACTAGGCACGAAAGATTATGTTCGTAAGAATGGGTTCAAAGATGTGGTTATCGGGCTATCCGGTGGGATCGACTCTTCGCTGGTAGCTACCATTGCCACGGATGCCCTCGGAGCTCAACATGTTCATGGAGTAGCTATGCCCTCGAGGTACTCCAGCCAGGGATCTATAACCGATGCCCAGATTCTTGTTAAAAACCTTGGGATTGATCTTCACATTATTCCTATTGAATCTGTTCATCAAATGTTTGCAGACGTGCTTGCCCCTGTGCTTGGTAATGCTCCTACTGGCCTTACCGATGAGAATTTGCAGTCTCGAATAAGGGGAATAATTCTTATGGCTCTATCCAATGCTAACGGTTGGTTAGTGTTGACTACTGGTAATAAGAGTGAGTTAGCAACTGGATATTCAACTTTGTATGGTGATTCAGTAGGAGGATTTGGGGTAATAAAGGATGTACTTAAGACAGTTGTTTATAGCTTATGTAGGTATAGAAATTCTAAGGATGGTCGAGAAATTATTCCTGAGTCTATACTTTTAAAACCACCTTCTGCAGAGCTGAGAGAGGGGCAAATTGACGAGCAATCTCTCCCCCCGTATGATCTTCTCGATCCAGTACTTCAAGGATATGTGGAGCAGGATCACACTGCGATAGAGCTAGTAGAACTTGGTTTTGATAGTAATTTGGTCCATGAAGTCGTACATCTAGTCGATTCAGCTGAGTACAAGAGGAGACAAATGCCTCCTGGAGTACGTATTACCATGAAAGCATTTGGCAAGGACCGTAGGATGCCGATAACTAATTTATATAAAGAACGTGCCCAGCTACATACCTACGGTAAAGTCGAAAATAAATAGACCTATAAAATATTTTAATGCGAAGGGATAAATAGGGATGATAAATAACCTACCAACATTGTCGATAATTCTGCATGGATATACGGGATGAAGCTTGCGAAAGAAGTTGCTTTCTTGGAGCTAGCATCTTTAATTGGTTCATGTTATTGGCTGGAGACGAGACTGTTCGAATCTTGCGGAGTTTTGGCGCAGGTAGTTAATTCCCCGGCACTCTGCGCTCATCTTGATGCACAGAGCCGTCAACATGCTTGGCATGCCATGCTCTGGGAGGAGCAAATTCCAACTATTGCCGGCAAGGCACAACATGACTTTGTTCGGGCCCCTAACCAGGCAGTTGAACATGTTTTTCAACTTCTCGAGCATCAACGCCCTGTCAATAAAGAGGTATCCGGTACTGGAGAAAGGACCGGCGAACAAGGACCGAATGCTACTGAAGAGAATGGTGACCAAGCGATTCCATCCTCCCCTCGATCGTTGTCAGCCCATGAGATAGCGATGGGGATGTATCGGGTAGTAGTTCCCCGTTTAATAACATCATATAATATTCTATATAAACATACATCCGATATTACCGCTGCTTCTACCAAAAGGGTACTCCGGCTCATCCTTAGTGATGAGCTTGCTGGTTGGCAAGAGGGGGAGATGTTGGTGGAGCAGTTATTGTGCCAAGAGACTGGAGAGACTGGGATGACGTTGGCTCGTCTCCAAGAACTGCTGGAGGTTCCTCTCACAGGAATCATTGGTCTATTATAATAGTATAATTACTGTAGATAAGGAAAACTTAATATTTTAACCAAATGTAACAGTTTTGTGTTGACTTTATGTTGAATCATGTAAAAATATACTTATTGTATAGGTGAATTGCAGAGTGGTAGACGTGCTTGCCGATAGAACCTACAGATTGGATTTAGATCTATAGGCAAGAGAGGCGTCTTTGTGGACTGGGCGCTTGACTAGCACGTTACAATAATAGCTAAAGACATAGTGCAATGTTGACGAGATGTCAAGGTGGTATGCAGAGATACTTTTATGACGAGTCAAGGCATATAAAGTGAGGTTGAAACTACGAGTTATGGTATCCCTGATAAGTGGGCATTAGGCGATCCAAAGTGCCAGGATTACTTATAGGAATGTCTTCAGAAGGGTGGAGCTACTAAGGCAGCACCTATATAGCAGCTGAACAAGGTAGCTCAAGCAAGGGAACCCAGTATCTCAAGCGCCGCAGATGCAAGTAACAGGTATGTAGGGCACACGGAGTGTATTGAAAGAGTGCTATTAGCAGCTTGACATTGTGCAGCACTCGATGTTGAGCTGCTAGGCAGAATGGGTTTGAACTGGACAGTAGGGAATAGGTTGGAGAAAGGGAAGCGAACTGCAAGTGGCTAAGGAACGTATCGAGAGAGATGATGAAGATCTTGTTCGTCTTTATCTCACTGACATTGGTCAGTACCCTCTTCTCACCAAGGATGACGAGGTAAGACTGGCTCAAACCATAGAAGCAGGTTATGAAGCCGAAAGGGAGCTCAACGAATCCAAGGATCTTACTCCAGCGCGGCGTAGAGAGCTGAGGAGGAAGGTTAGGGCAGGTGAAGCTGCTCAGCAAAGCTTTGTGCAGTCCAACCTCAGGTTGGTGGTCTCTATTGCAAAGAAGTACCAAGCATCAGGGCTGCCTCTGCTCGACCTCATCCAAGAGGGAAATCTCGGCCTCATGCATGCAGTGGAAAAGTTCGACTGGAGAAAGGGATTCAAGTTCTCCACCTATGCTACATGGTGGATTCGCCAGGCTATTACGAGAGGAATAGCCAATACAGGAAGAACAATAAGACTCCCTGTGCATGCCGGAGATACTTTAGCGCGAGTCCAAAAGGCACAAGCTCGTCTCGAGCTGAAGCTTGGTCGTCCAGCTACTTTGATGGAATTGGGTGATGAGGTCGAGATGCCTGAGGACAAGCTAGTAGAAGCTCTGCGCTTTCGTGCTGAACCGCTGTCCCTGTCGGAGCCTCTCAGAGAAGATGGAGATGCAGAACTCGGGGATGTGGTGGAAGATCGTTCTGCCGAGTCTCCATTTGATACTGCTGCAACGGCTCTCTTGCCAGAAGAGATCAGCAGACTCCTCTCACCTTTGGATGAGCGCGAGAGAGAGATACTGCGGCTGCGATTCGGTCTTGATCGTGGAGAGCCCAGGACACTAGAGGAAGTAGGAGAGCACTTCAATCTTACCCGGGAGCGTATACGCCAGATAGAGGCTAGAGCCATGTCGAAGCTCCGTCATCCATCTAGCGACACTGGCGCGCGAGATTTGTTAACCGTGTGAGGAACTGTGCGCTACCTCGTCTCCTTCCCTGGCCTTCCAGCAGGGTTAATAGTGTGTTCATGTATTACGGCAGCACTTTGTTGTTCTCATGAAGTACGCTGTTGAACCATGAAGAAGCTCTTGTTCCTAGCACTATTGGTAGCTCTTGGTTTGGTCGCAGCTAAGAGGTTGCGTTCCATCTGAGGCGATTGATGGCATAAGTTCTTGCTGCACCTATGGCAGATGTCAGAACGTTAGCCATAGGTGCAGCTGTATTCAGGGGTTTTGTTGTCCGAGCAAAATTGTTCGGGACCGTTCGGAAAGATGCTCGTTTCAATATCGAGCAGTTTTTGTCGTTTTGTGCTTGTTTCATGGGTGATGCACGGAATCTCGGTGGGTTGGTCAGGTTGTGAGTGATGGTGGCAGTGTCAAACATACCGCCAATATGGAGAGACCTGTTAGGTTTCTGGGGTATCGGTAACTTTTCTAAAGGTTTGCTCCACTGTAAATTTGCCTGATGCTGTTGCAAGTAGCGCCATCCCCAAAAAATTATGCCTGTAGCTCCTACGAGGATGAATGCAGTTATAGCAGGTATTTTTGCGCCATGGTATCGGGTTTCCATCCTTACAGGATGAGTGAACTGCACAATTGGCCATCCTCGTTCCTTGGCTAGTTTGGCGAGTCCTTTCTCTGGATTGGCAGCAACTGGATGACCTACTACTTCGAGCATGGGCAAATCCGTAAGCGAGTCTGTGTAAGCATACGAATTGCTGAGGTCGATATCCTTGGTCTCAGCTAAAGCCTGTATGGCCAATGCTTTGTTCTCTCCATGGGCAGAAAAGCTGAGCTTTCCTGTGTAGCGACCCTGCGTATCTATCTCTGCCCGGGACGCAATGCATCCATCCACGCCAAGATAAGTACCAAGTGGATGAACGATCTCCTCTGGAGAAGCCGATACTATATAGACCTGGCGATTCTGGCTTTTGTGCCAAGCAATTAGCTCAATTGCCTCTGCATAGGTAATAGGTTCGACTATATCTTCCAGGGCTTCACGCACTATTTGTTCTACCTGGGCCTGTTCCCAGCCCTGAGTAATAGCCAACATAGATTGCCTGATCTTCTCTAGGCGATCCTCACTGGCTCCGAACTGCAAGTACAGCATTTGGCCAAAGAGCATCCTCAAGATATGTCGACGATTTATTAAGCCACCGCGATAAAATGGCCTGCCAAATGCTGCTATAGACGCTTTAGCTATGATTGTTTTGTCTAAGTCGAAGAACGCAGCTTCCATCTTGTGTGATCATAGAGTAGTTGGATGAGTCTATGTTAACCTGTTGATACCGAGTCAATCTGTTGATCTCGAATTGGTGATGTATGCGTGACTTGAGGTTTATCGTTGCAACCCGCTCCAGCTTGGAGCCTGGGCTCTGTAGCTTTGAGCTCGAAGCTGCAGAATGATGCAAGAGTTCAACTGGGCATAGAACGACCAAGCGCTTGGGGAGTAACCTAGAGAGCAAGACCAGCCAGCCAGTAAACTTTGTCCAATGTCAAAAATAGGTTGTGAATAACAACGAACCCTGCCGTTGAAGGTACAGTTGTGAAGGTACAGTTGTATCGAGGCAGTATAAGGGCGTTTAGCTCAGTTGGTAGAGCAGCTGGCTTACAACCAGCAGGTCGTCGGTTCGAGTCCGGCAGCGCCCACAAGCCCCTCTTAGTAGTCAGAAAGCTAGGTGTCGCTTGACCGTACTGGCAACGGTTTCCATAGCATCGACGCCACAGTAGGAGCCATGGCTGTTCGTGACTCGCTAGTTCGCATGAGCTAGCCTCCCTATTCTCACTAATACGAGTGCAAGGCGGGAATCCCGCAACTGCAGCCGTAGGTTTGTGCTCGCTTTTCTGGTCAACAAGGAGCTGCGATCATAGCTGGTGAGTTCCGCTCAGATTCGCTAAAACTCTATTCTGTACAGCAAGGATGCATTATCAGCTCGAAGAGCGTATCCTAGCTCCGTTGGCTTTCAGCTTGATATCGTGCTAATGACGAATTACTATGCATCACGCCTAGACCGACTGCCGAATTGCCATATGGCAACGGCTTACTCCATCGAAGGGAGCATGTGATAGGGATGACCAACCTCCTTGCCTCAGCCGGGGGGTACCAGGCGTTTATACTCAGTGGAGTTGACAAGGCCTGGCTGATCTTCGCGTTAGCTGCTGGTGCAGTGGGCTTGATAGTGGGCCTTATCCTCATGAAAGGGATACTGGCCTTTGATCAAGGGACCCAGACCATGCGAACGATCGCCCTGGCGATTCAAGAGGGAGCAGTAGCCTTTTTACGTCGTCAGTTCAAGACCATTCTGATTATTGTGGTTCCCTTGGCTATATTGGTGTTCTTCACTGCTACTAAAGTGGTGGCACCACATGGGCGGATCGCGCTGACCTTTGCTCAGGTGGGTATATATAGAGTTATTGCCTTTCTCGCAGGAGCAGCTTCCTCAGGGATTACTGGCGTAGTGGGAATGAACTTGGCCGTTAGAGGTAATGTTCGCACTACGGCAGCAGCCCGGAGTGGCTCCATGAGAGATGCTTTGCGAGTTGCCTTCCGTACCGGAGGCATTACCGGAATGTTCTGTGTGGGGCTGGGGCTGCTTGGGGCTACGACAATAATGTTCATCTTCCAGAACAGCGTGGCCGCGGTTCTGATTGGATTTGGTTTCGGAGCCTCTCTTCTCGCATTGTTCATGAGGATGGGAGGTGGCATTTTTACCAAGGCTGCCGACGTAGGTGCTGACTTAGTTGGCAAGGTTGAGGTAGGGATCCCTGAAGACGATCCGAGAAATGCTGCTACTATTGCCGACAACGTAGGCGATAATGTAGGCGATTGCGCAGGAATGGCAGCTGACCTGTTCGAGTCCTACGAGATCACCATCATTGCGTCGCTCATACTTGGATATGCAGCATTCCGGTCAATCCATCTAAACCCTGCCCCAGCAGTTATCTATCCGCTCATTGTTCCGGCAATAGGCATACTGGCGTCTGTCATAGGAATTTATGTGGTGCGAGCACGAGATAAGGATCGCACCGCCATGTCTGCCATCAACCGAGGCTTTGCTACGGCAGGTATATTGACGGTCATTGGAGCCCTCTTGGTGGCCGAATTCTACGTCCATGATCTCAAGGTTTTCTGGGCTGTATTGGCAGGGGTGATACTTGTTCAAGTGGCCAGTAGGATAACCGAACAGTTCACTTCTACAGAACGTTCACCTGTACGAGAGATTGCAGAAGCAGCCAGGACTGGCCCTGCTACTACTATTTTGTCGGGGATCAGCATAGGTCTGGAGTCTACCGTCTGGGCCATCATAGCTATAGCTATAGCTATAGCTGTTGCAGTAGGGCTAGGAGGAGGGAATATCGAGCTTTCCCTCTACCTTGTAGCACTCACCGGTATAGGAATGCTTTCCACGACCGGCATGGTGGTTTCCGAGGACAGCTTTGGTCCAGTTGCTGACAATGCAGCAGGAATAGCGGAGATGTCTGGAGAATTTGGTGGCCCGGCTGAAAGAGTTATGGTTGGGCTCGATGCAGTTGGTAATACTACTAAAGCGATCACCAAAGGAGTGGCTATAGGATCAGCAGTAATTGCTGCTGTAGCCCTGTTTGCTTCCTTTGTGGAAACCATAGGGTCGCAGCTCAACTTGCATGCTGTAGGTACCAAACTCTTCAATCTAGCTCAAACTCAGGTCAACCTAGCCAATCCAGTTATCTTCATAGGGCTGCTCATCGGGGGATCAGTACCTTTCTTGTTCTCCTCCCTGGCTATAAGGGCAGTGGGTAGGTCAGCAGGAACAGTCGTCCAAGAAGTGCGCAGGCAGTTTCGTGAGCATCCTGGGATCATGGAAGGTACCGAGAAGCCGGAGTACGGTCGTGTAATCAGCATATGCACGGCTGCGGCTCAACGGGAGTTGGCTACCCCTGCTTTACTGGCCGTTTTGTCGCCTGTAATTGTGGGGTTCGGCATTGATTATCTGGCCCTTGGAGCCTTTCTTGCCGCGGCTATCCTCACAGGGCAGTTGATGGCGAACTTCCTCTCCAATGGTGGAGGGGCATGGGACAATGCCAAGAAGTATATAGAAGATGGTCACGAGGGAGGCAAGGGGTCAGAGGCTCACAAGGCAGCGGTCATAGGGGATACCGTTGGTGATCCGTTCAAAGACACGGCTGGTCCCGCTCTCAACCCATTGATCAAAGTGATGAACTTAGTGTCGCTGCTTATACTTCCTGCTGTAATCGTATTGCGCCACAATGATGCCGTCCGCTATCCAATTGCCATTGTCGCCTTGATCATTCTGCTTGGCGCGATAGCATTCTCCAAGAGGAAGACTCAGGGACTTGATGTTCCCGTGGAAGAAGTTGGTGGAGGAGTTGCTTCTGCAACTACGGGGGCTACTGCGATAGCTAAAGCGTCTGGAGCAGAATAGCTCATTGCGAGGTCACGCTCGAAGATCAGGTCATATCTTGCGTGGCCATAGTTGCAGGATGAGCTTTGGAGAGTAGGATGCCAAAACCTGTAGTCATAGTGGAATCTCCAGCAAAGGCAAGAACTATCTCAGGATTTTTGGGGGATGACTATGTTGTGGAGTCTTCTATAGGTCACATACGAGATTTGCCGCGGAATGCACAAGAAATACCCCAAGCGTACAGGAATGAGCCATGGGCGCGTCTTGGGGTTGATGTGGAGAGCGGCTTCAAACCCTTGTATGTAGTAGCTAAAGAGAAAAAGACCCAGGTGAACAAGCTGAGAGCTCTTGTCAAGGAGGCAAGCGAAGTATACCTGGCGACAGACGAAGACCGCGAAGGTGAATCCATAGCCTGGCATCTCTTGGAGGTACTTGCTCCGAAGGTGCCGGTTAAACGCATGGTATTTCATGAGATAACGCCTACTGCCATTCAGCATGCTATAGAGAATTGGCGAGATCTCGACAGGCGCCTTGTTGATGCCCAAGAGGCCAGGAGAATACTGGACAGGCTTTATGGATACGAGTTATCGCCTGTACTGTGGAAGAAAGTCATGCCCAGACTCTCTGCTGGGAGGGTGCAGAGCGTGGCAACTCGCATGCTGGTCGAGCGGGAGCGTGCACGGATGCACTTCCGTTCTGCAACTTGGTGGAGTATCCAATGTCGTCTATCGACAGGAGGCTCTTCCACTCCTTCCGCTGTCTTGACGGAGACGCCAGTCAAACCTCCAGCAGTTGCATCCGATGGTCCTTCTAGCTCTCGGGAACTGGATGCTGTTGACTCCGAAGACCCCCCTTCTTTCGTAGCTACAGTTGTTTCAGTTGAGGGCAGGAAAGTGGCCACAGGTAAAGATTTTTCCGATACCGGCGAGCTGAAAACCTCAGAAGGCCTGTTGCTCTTGGACCAGGTACTGTCTAGAGAAATTGTCGCCAAGCTGGAAAGAGCCAGTTTCGAAGTGTTACAGGTGACAGAGAAGCCATACAAGAAAAGTCCTCCACCGCCGTTCATGACCTCTACGCTCCAACAAGAGGCAGGCCGCAAGCTGCGGTTCAGCGCTTCACGTACCATGCAGGTAGCTCAACGACTTTATGAATTGGGTTATATAACCTATATGCGTACAGATTCAACCGCACTAGCAGACACTGCAGTTGAAGCATGTAGAAGAGAGATTCTTCAAGGATTTGGCCAGGAATACCTGCCTGCCTCCCCTCGACGCTATAAGAGCAAGGTCAAAAATGCTCAAGAAGCTCATGAAGCAATACGACCGGCTGGAGAAGAGTTTAGGTCGCCTGCTTCGGTAAGAGGATCCTTGAGCAATGACGAATACAAACTGTACGAGCTCATCTGGCAGCGCACTGTAGCTTCTCAAATGGCAGATGCCGTCGGCACCACCGCACAAGTGAGGATCAAGGCTGAACTTGATAGTTCCGATCGTTCAAATCCTCCTCACCATGGTTCTATACCCTATGCAGAGCTAACCGCTTCTGGCAGGGTTGTCACTTTCCCAGGTTTCCTGAAGGCCTACCTTGTCTCCGAGGACAACACCGAGGATGATCAACCAGAGGAACTCTCTCGTCTTCCCCGTTTGTCATCCGGGCAGCTGCTCGAGTTGGTCGATGCTCAACCTGAAGAGCACAGTACTCAACCACCACCTAGGTACACCGAAGCTTCGTTGGTGAAAGCACTCGAAGAGATGGGGGTAGGAAGACCCTCTACTTATGCAAGTATTATCGCTACTATTCAAGAGCGAGGCTATGTATGGAAAAAAGGGATGGCCCTTGTCCCTTCCTTTACAGCCTTTGCTGTCGTCGGCCTTCTGGAGCAGTACTTCCCTGAATTGGTCGACTATGGCTTCACTGCAAGCATGGAAGATGATCTTGACGAGATCGCTAGAGGGCGCAGGGAGATGGTGCCCTGGTTGGAGGCATTCTACTTTGGTGAGGAGCACCCACCCTCCACCTCACAAGAACATGATGGCGTCAGATACAAGGAAGCTGGAGATGGCAGCGCCAGGCGTATTTCGACTAAAGCTGGCTTGAAGACTGCTGTAGCAGAGCAGCTAGCCCTCATAGACGCACGTGATATCAACTCCATTCCTATCGGTACCGACAAGAATGGAGTTGATATCGTGGTCCGGGTTGGCCGATATGGCCCTTATCTCCAGAGAGGAGATGATCGCGCCCCTATACCGGATAACATATGTCCGGATGAGCTCACCGTTGAAGTTGCAGAGAGACTGCTGGACACCCCTTCCGAGGACAGAGTATTAGGAACGGATCCAGCCACAGGTGAACTGGTTACCGTCAAGGCAGGACGGTTTGGTCCCTATGTTCAGCTTGGTGAAGGGGACCCAAGCAAGAAGAGCAAGCCCCGCACTGCTTCATTGCTCAAATCTATGAGCATGGAGAGCGTCACCTTGGAACAAGCGCTCTCCCTATTGGCTTTGCCAAGAGTATTAGGAACGGATCCAGTCACAGGTGAAGAAATACTAGCAGCGAATGGAAGATTTGGTCCTTATCTCAAGAGGGGCAAGGAAACCCGTAGTCTTGATAGCGAGGAGGCTATCTTGACTATTGACCTGGATACAGCTATTCAGCTGTTTGCTCAGCCTAAATCAAGGTTAAATGCTCGAAGAAGCCAAGAACCATTGAAAGAGCTTGGTCCTGATCCAGAGACGGGCATTACCATACTTTTAAAGGATGGGCGTTTTGGGCCGTACGTCACCGATGGGATAGTCAATGCCTCACTCCGTCGAGGCGATACAGTGGAGTCGTTAACCGCTGAGCGTGCCGCAGAGCTTCTAGCTGAGCGCCGTGCAGCCATTGCTCTCTCGCCTGATCGGTCTAGCAAGTCATCCAAGACTACTAAGGCTGCCAAGTCTACGAGTGCCAAGTCCAAGGCTGCTAAGTCCACAAGCCCCAAGTCCACGAGCTGAGCATGCTGCCAGGGAGGTTGATTGCCGTAGAGGGGGGAGAGGGATGCGGCAAGTCGACTCAGGCAAAGCTGTTGGCTCATGAGTTGAAGGCAGTGCTTTCCAGGGAACCAGGAGGGACTTCCGTAGGAGAACGCATCAGGGGAATTCTTCTTGACAAAGCAAGTATCGAGTTGGTTCCACGCACTGAGCTACTCTTGTTACTGGCAGCAAGAGCTCAGCATGTAAATGAGGTCGTCTTGCCCGCGCTAAGAGCTGGGCGCTCGGTAGTCGTAGATAGGTTCAGTGGATCTACCCTTGCTTATCAAGGGTATGGTCGAGGCTTACCCTTGGAAGAGGTACGTTATATGGCAGAGTGGGCTGCCCATGGGCTCTGGCCCGATCTAAATATCCTCTTGGATGTGCCAGCGGATATTGCACATGCAAGGATGGGTGGTGATCTCGATCGCATGGAGGCACTGGGGGAAGAATTTCATCGGCGCGTACTCGATGGTTACCGTCGGCTGGCTCTGATGGACCCTGATAGGTGGGTAGTGATTGACGGCAGTGGGAGCGTTCAGGAAGTTGCCTCCTTGGTTAGGGATGCGGTGAAGGAGCGACTCTCCTTATGAACCTCAGCAGTAAAACCCATTGTGCAGTACATGGATAGAGGTGCAGCTAATGGGTGTCTTCGACCAGATAGTAGGTCAACACAGGGCCGTGGATATCTTGCAGGCATCTGCAAGGTCTCCTGTGCATGCGTACATGTTGTTAGGCCCTCCAGGGAGTGGAAAGCGAGATGCTGCAAGAGCATTTGCAGCTGCTCTGCTTTGCAGCCAAGGTGGTTGTGGCACTTGTGATGACTGCCGAGCTGCCTTAGCGGAAAACCACGTAGATCTGAGCGTTCATCGGAGAACCGGACAGTTCATCAGCGTGGAGGATGCTCGTGCCATTGGTCGAATTGGTGCTCGAAGACCAGTAAAGGGACTTCGGCAGGTAGTGGTTGTAGAAGATGTTCATCTGGCTGCTGCTGCAGCTCCAGCTCTTTTGAAATCCGTGGAAGAACCACCTGCTCGTACCGTCTATGTGCTGTTGGCCGACTGGTTGCCCTCACAGCTTGCTCCTCTCGCAAGTCGCTGCGTTATAGTTGAGTTCACTCCTATACCAGAGGACGAGATGATCGATATCCTGGTTTCTCGAGGAGTGGATGGTTCATTGGCACGAGATATTGCCAAAGTTGCAGGTGGACGTTTGGATCGAGCAGAGCTTTTAGTTGACGATCCTTCGTTCAGCTTGCGCTATCAGCTGTGGAGGTCAATTCCAGATCGCTTGGATGGTAGCGGTGCAACTATAGTGGGCTTGGCACGTGAGCTGCTGGATGCATGTGACCAGGCCATAGCCGTATTGAAAGCTCACCAAGCTGAAGAGATGACCAAGGCTCTGGAGAGGGCCGAGCAAATGGGAGCCTCTATTTCTGCAGCTACCAAGGAGATAGAGGATCGTCACCATCGTGAACAGCGTAAATGGCGAAATGATGAACTTCGCTTTGGTCTAGGAGTCTTGGCGGAGACATACGCCAACAGTCTGCGTACAATGGCTCATGCAAGATCAGGAAGAGTGCTGCAAGTCATAGAAGCGATCGATCAAGCCTCTCGTGCCTTGGTTCGTAATCCCAATGAGTCTTTGTTGTTGGAAGCTCTACTGGCACAGCTTACCCTGATCTCGTAGGATATTTTATGTCAGCTGGTTGGTGAGTTGATGGTTTGTGACCAAGTAAGTACTGTTTCAAGCTATTCAGTGACACAACATTCAGTGGCACAACGGTTTAAGAGTTCTTGCCCGGGTAGCTCAGACGGCAGAGCAGCTCACTCGTAATGAGCAGGTCAAGGGTTCAAGTCCCTTCCCGGGCTCTTCCCAGGTCGTGACCACAATCCGCATCATGAATGCGGATCAAGAGCGCTCCAATATCGCATCTATGAGGTAGGGGCGTTGTTCAGCCATGGCTTTTTTGAGTTGGACTACGAACTCTTCTGCCGTGGTAGCTCTACCGGCTTCTACTCCCAGCCCGTTAGCAATTGATACGAAATCGAGGTCGGGTGGAGACAGCTCCAACAAGTGATTGGCTATTGGCCCTGGACTTCCCCCGCCAAGTCGTGCAAGTTCGAATTTCAGGATTGCATATGAACGATTGTTCAATATAACCGTAACGACATCCAGCCCCTCTCTGGCCTGTGTCCACAGCGATTGGATGGTGTACATAGCACTGCCGTCGGACTCCAGGCATAGCACCTTTCTATCAGGGCAGGCTACGCTTGCTCCTGTAGCCAGGGGAAGACCTTGCCCTATAGCACCGCCGGTCAAGCATAACCAGTCATGACGTGGCGCTCCAGCAGTGGCTTGGTAGACGAAGATGCCGCTAGTATTACCTTCGTCCGAGACGATCGCTCCTTCAGGGAGCAAAGCTCCGATAGCTTGAGCGACGGTTTCAGGAGTCAGCCTTCCAGTAGGTAGATCCATGTTGGAAGGTGGTTGCAAGGTTGCCGTAGCAGGATCTAGCCCTAAGGTCTCGGATATGGCCTCCAAGGCACCAGCCGGGTCTTCGTCAGCAGTGGCAAGAGTATGAACCGTACATCCTTCTGGAACCAAGTAGCTTGGCTTGTCCGGATAAGCGAAAAAAGATACTGGTGCTTTGGCTCCTACCAAGATGAGATGTCGAGTGCCGTCCAGCTGGGACATTGCTAGTTCACCTAGGTAAGCAAGACGTTCAAGAGCAGGAAGTCCTGTTCCCCGTTGTTGTTTGGCAGGTAGCATCTCACATAGGATTTTTGCTTTGAAGGAGTTGGCTATCCTGCTTGCTGCCAACAACCCTTTTTCCTCCAGGGCAGGACCACCAAGCAGCAGAGTGCAACTTTCACCAGATCTCAAGGCTTTGATGGTCTCCTCTAGTGCGTTCTCTTCCCACGCTGGTTTGACTTGGGTGGGGTTGTGCTCGATGGACGGTACTGTGGTTCCCGGGTGGTCTGTCCAAGTCAGGTCGGCTGACACTACCAAGGTTGCTACTCGTCCAGGGGCGCGAAGAGTGGCATTGTAAGCGGACATGGCATCCTCTACCAGATCCTCGGTTCGAAGAGACCTATGGAACCAGTTGGACACTGGTTTGGCCAAGCTGTCAATGTCCGTTTCCAACGGAGAATCATAGGGCTTGTGGTAGGTGGCATGGTCTCCTATAACGCATAGGAGAGGGGTACGAGCGCGACGAGCGTTATGGAGATTAGCTATTCCATTGGCTAATCCAGGACCAAGATGTAGTACAACCAAGGCTGGTTTCTTGGTCATGCGTCCGTAACCATCTGCAGCACCAGTTGCTACACCTTCGAACAGTGCAAGGATCGGTCTTACTGTTGGTACTCGGTCAAAAGCCTGGACAAGGTAGATCTCTGAGGTGCCGGGATTGGTGAAGCACGTATCTACTCCGCAAGCAGTTAAAGCTCTTAATATGGATTCACCACCCCTCATCGGACTGCTCCTTTGACTCGTCGTTCGTTCTTCCTGTTTCGTCTGGATCGAATATAACGCCAGGATTAAGGATGCCTTTGGGGTCGAACGCATCCTTTATCCTTCTCATCAAGGCTATCTTTACTGGATCCTCTAATGCCAGGAAGTACGCTTTTTTCTCTTTCCCAATGCCATGCTCTGCGGATATGGCACCACCAAGACGGATGCCTACACGAAAAGCAGCTTGGACGAGCTCATGCCTTTTGGTGACGTCCTCGAGGAATACAGACAGGTGGATATTGCCATCGCCGGCATGACCACATCCAGCTATCATTGCTCCTGATTCTCGAGCTAGTTGGGCTAGCTCTTCTATGTAAACGGGTATCGATGCTCGTGGCACCACTGCATCCATTATCTCCTGTGCCCCAAATGCCTTGGCCACGAAGAAAGCACTTTCGCGAGCCTCAATCAGTGAAGTAGCTGCTTTCTTGGGAAGTACGAACACGTCCATTGCCCCTAACCGGTCTAGTAGTTCAGCGAGAGCCTCTCCGTCTTCATCGAGGCGGGTAGAAGAGTTGCCTTCGAGGACGATGATCAGGTAGGCAAGGGCTTGTTGTTTGATCTCATCGGTTAGTCCTAGGTCCAACCCTACGCGTTCGGTAGTGGCTCTCATGGTCAGGTTGTCTATGTATTCAAGCAGCAGGGGGTCGACGCCAGTGGCGATGATGCTGGGCACTGCATTGGTGGCCTCCGATAACGTTTTGAAGGGAGCAAGCAAGGTATGAGAGTAAACAGGCCGTGGCTGCAAGGCAAGTGTTGCTTCAGTTACCAAGGCCAGAGTCCCTTCTGAGCCGATGATGAGCTGAGTGAGGTCATACCCGGAGGTGGCCTTGGTGAACTTTCCCCCTGTGACAATTATCTCTCCTGTCGACAGACAAGCTCTTAGTCCCAGCACGTTGTGGCGAGTCACCCCATACTTAATGGCACGCATCCCACCTGCATTGGTGGCTATGTTTCCTCCAATGGTTGCACCAAGCTCACCAGGGAATACCGGATAGGTTAATCCAACCTCAGCAGTGGCTTTGTCAAGCTCTGCAAGAGTTACTCCTGGCTGCACTACCGCTACATGATTAGGAATGTCGATCTCGACAATCTTGTTCATGCGCTCGAAACTGATCAATACTCCGTTGGGTGGAGGCACAGATGCTCCAGAGAGTCCCGTTCCACTACCACGGGCAGTGATAGGGATGGAGTGCTCGTTGCAGAATGCCAACAAGGCTGACACCTCGGTTTCTTGAGTGGGGAATGCGACTACGGCTGGTTCGGAAGGGGGAATGCCCAGGGCTTCGTCGTGATAGTAGTCAGAGCTTACTGAATCGCCAGGAAGTATATTGTCCTTGCCTAGTATGCCTGCTAGAGAGTTGAACAACTTGTTCATTTACTAGTTCTACCTCTTTGTGGAGGAGAAGACTAGGCCTTTCCTGCTCCAGCAGGGTGGGACAGTAGTTCACCTCCCATTCCTCCATCTTCAGACCATCCTCCCCGACCTTTCCTGCTCCAGCAGGATGGGACGTAGTTCTGGACTAGGTCTGGAGTGGTTCGAGAAGAGATGACCGAGTTCTCCTTGGCCAGGTTGTGGTGGTTCAGGTGGACAATGAAGGTTCATACACAGAAGGCAAGCTCATCAACAAATTTTTTATTGCTTGCTTTTTACAGTGACATATACAATGTATTTTACATATATACTTGAAGTGTAGAAATGATCGCATAACTATGAAGAAGGCAAAGAGGTTTTTAAGATGAGAAGATCTGCGGGATGTTGCCCGGGAGCACCACCAAGATGTCGTTCGATGATTCGGCCCGGAGTATGGAGAGTTCGTGCCCGTGTCGAGAGATTCATTGAGCCTGCTATTCTGCTACTACTAGCTGAAGGATCAACTCACGGCTATGAGTTGGCGGCTGCATTGACCGACCTCATACCTGAGGGAGAGGTAGTTGATATGGGGAATCTTTATAGGTTGCTCAGAGGATTAGAGGCAGAGGGGTTGGTCGACTCCGTGTGGAGTGAAGAGGTCCCAGGGCCTACAAAACGTGTGTACGAACTTACCGAAGAAGGAAGACACTTATTGGATGATTGGTCAAGATCCCTCGAGAGTGCCTATAGGACTATAGGAAGGTTCTTAGAACGTTACGAACATTACGTAAGGACCAAAGATTGAAGGATTCGACACAGACAAACATAGAAAGGAGAAATATCAAATGACTGGAATGCATGGGAGACATGGTGGTCATGGACATGGGAATTGTGGATGCGGCGGTGGCTGTGGATGCGGTCATCACGGCAGAGGACATTGGCATGACGAAGAGGACTGGAGAGAGTCTTCTTTGCGAGAGAAGAAAGAAGACCTGGAGGAGTATCGGCGTAAACTAGAGGAAGAGTTGGCCGATGTCAGTACTCGTATATCCCGACTGAGCTAGTCTACTGAGCTAATCGGTTAATAATGAAGGTGCTCAGGCAGTTTCTACAAAGGAACTCCTGAGCACCTTTGTGGGCGAGGATGGCGCTCTGTCGAGTTCATTTGAATGCGCGAGTGGCCCGACCGTTCACTTAGTGGGATGGTACAACCACCTTAGCCATTCCATGTCACCTTGCAGCTCGAGACGACGTTCCAATACCTTGTTACCAATTGCTTGGCTGCGGTGATGGGCAATGGCAACTCTTTGAGTTGGCCTGTGCACTTTTATGACCACATCTATGTCGTCGGGATTGCGCCCTACGAAGGTAGTGCCGAGCTCATTGTTCAGCTGGTTGGCTATGGCTGTGGGTATCGTCCAGGAAAGAACTGGGAGGTCGAGTTCTTTTGCTGCTGTCAGCGTGGCTTGGGTGACGATGCTGTGATCTGGATGACCAGTAACCCCACCTTCGTCGAAGGTTAGCAAGAGACTCGCCTTAACTTCCCTACTCAGTTCAATAATATGGTTGGCCAGCTCACTTATGGGCACAGAGGCAAGTCCACCATCTGGGTAAGCTAACAATCGCGTTTTGCTGACTTGTAGTACAGAGGTAGCTTCTTGCAGTTCTTTGGCACGTATTCGTGCAAGGTCTCCCTCGCCCTTCTTGAGTGTTGAGGCTTCACCATGAGTGAAGCAGAGCACTGAGGTCATAGCTCCAGACTGCACGAACTCATACAGGATGGCTCCTAGACCAAAGCACTCATCATCTGGATGAGCAGAGACCGATAGCACCGATGTAGCTGTAGGCAGTTTACCGTTCACACGTTTGCTTCTCCGTTATAGGAGTACCGTTCGTATCGCTTCCTATCGTTCGTATAGTTCATATTGCTCGTTTGCAGCAAAATCTAGGGCTAAGTAATATGAAAAATATTCAGCTCGACTCCTTGAAGCTCTACCCAACAATTGCATACCTTGTAATTTAGTTTTTTAATTATCCGGGCCGTTGAGCCCCGGCCACACAAAGACAACTTTGAAGCTCCAAGAAGTAGCTGTATACTATATAACTAACTGAGCCAGCGTTTTAGAAAGTACTTCTCGAAAGCAACTTTCCCCAGGTGCCACTGTATACCTGGCTGATAGAGTACGAAACTCGGCTCTCCTTCGGTATAAAGATTTCCATTAGCGAAACCAGCTTTATTACCACCGATTTCTAGAAAACAAGCTCCCTTTCCAGTGAAAAGTTTTTCCTCACGATTGTGATGAAGGTCACGTGCTATCCGCGTTGCCACCACTTTAGCTTCTGCTTCCGCGAATACTCCTGCTTTAGGCACCATCTTCCCACCTCCTATTGGAATTTGGGTTACATCACCAATCGCGTATACTCCTGGTTGGGATGTGGACATAGTGAACTTGTTCACCGGTAGGTAACCACTCTCTGCCTCTAAGCCGGATCCAGCTAATGCATTGGGGGCCGTGTGGACAGGTATGCCAAGTATGATATCGGGATTCCATTCTGTGCCATTGGAAAGAATGACCTTACTATCACGACTATCTAGTTTGTCAACGGTTATAGAGTGATACAGCTCAATACCCCTCTCAGCTAGCATAGATGATATCTGCTCACCTATAGCTGGACCTGCAGTTGGCATGGGGTAGGGTTCTGGGGTGTAGACTCGAATCTCGGATCCCTTTCGTACTCCTCGTTTACGAAGTATGTCATCTGCCAAGAAGGCTGCTTCGTAAGGTGCAGCAGGACATTTGTAAGGAAGGCTGGAGATCACTACCGCAACCCTCTTGACACCTCCCCTCCGTAGGCTTGCACCAGCGGATAGCGCCCCTTCCAATGTAAAGATGTTATGTGCAATCTCCTTGAACCCAGGAAGTCGTTCTGGCGCCAAGGCTGCACCAAGCGCAATTACCAACTGGTCGTAACCGAGCGCCCCCGAAGAGGTATACACAGTAGCAGAGGTGGTATCGATAGAGTTCACCTCTGCTTCGAGTATCTCGATTCCTCGTTTGCGAAGGACTCGAATGTCCTTTTGGACCTGAGAGGGTGTACGATTTCCAGCCATGAGCCAGAGTAAAGAAGGCCCAAAAGTGTAAATAGGCTCACGCTCTATTATTATAATCCTATCTGAGGCATTTAGTTTCTTGCGAAGCTCCTTTGCGGTTACAATCCCGCCGGTCCCCCCTCCCAAGATAACCGTTGTGTTATATATCATTTCAGCTCCCTGCGATCGTTGTTTTTGTAAACCTAGGCTTCAAAAACTTATGATTTTGTCTGCCCATAGAGTCCAATCTGCCACTTCCTCCAAGCTTGATCTCCTGGCTGCTGGTAGAAGCATCTCATCAGTTATGCCTCTTGCATCCATACAAGTCCCGCAGCAGCATATCTCGGCCCCATGACGGACCGTTGACTCTAACATTCGATCAAGTCGGTAGTAACCGTTGGGTAGTTGGTGTCCCCGGATGGCACAACCGACGGCATCCCCAAAGAGAAATATGCGCACCTCTGTCTCTTCTCGTCGGGATAGGGCTCCAGCGAGACGTATACCGTTGTAGGCACGCTCTGTTCCGTAAGGGGGATCGTGCAGAATGAACAGTATCTTCATGGTTGCGCTCCTAGAGACACAGGAAGGTTAGCCATACGCCATTCAGGAAGGCCGTCTATCAACCGCCTGACATGGAAGCCATGACTGCGTAGTATCTCCATTGCTTGTGGAGCAAGCACACAGTGCGGTCCTCGGCAGTAAGCTACGATCTCCTTATCTTTGTCCAGATTGACCAGCTGTTCGTTGATCGTCTCCAAGGGCATAGAGAGTGCTCCTTTTATATGGGCTGCTACATATTCTTCAACCGGTCGTACGTCGATGATCACTGCATCGTCGTTCTCGATTAGCTGCAATAGCTCGTCGTGGCTCACCAATATTGTCCTGTCATCACTGTTGAATACCTCTGTAAGAATCTCTTTCACCTCTGCTAGGTGAGTGCTGGCGAGTTGTCGTAGCGAAGCAAGACATTTGGCAACATCCTCTCCCGAGAGGCGATAGATAATCTTGGTGCCTTGTCGATGTGACGCAACTAGTCGTGCTTGTCGAAGTACCTGAAGATGAGAGGAAGTGGTGGTCATGCTCATGTTGGCAGCTCGAGCTAGAGATTCTACTTCCCTTGGAGTTTGGTCTAACAGCTCGAGCAGTTCTATCCGATGTGGATTGGCAAGAGCTTTGGCGATGCGAGCGAACTGTTCATAGAGAGCTACTTGGGTGTAAGTATCAGTATTATCTACTTCTCCAAAGATCATTGGAATAACATATCACACATTGACCAATAACAAATTTTTCTAATCAATGAAGTATTTGAGTAACTCACAGTGCAGCTTCTTCCTATCACTTGAGCACGTTCCCTTATAGTCCCACCCACCCCTATAGTTCCTATAAGGCCCTGGGGAGCTGTAAGTGGAGGCTGATGACCAAGATGGTTCCCTGACCAATGTCTTTGCATGAGAAACCGGTGCCAACTCCTCCCACGACGCCTCTATCCAGAGATAAACTAAAGAACGTACCTATGCGAACAGGGGGTTCAAGCCATATGCAGTTCAACTACATAATCGTCGATCGTGATGGGCCGTTCATCACCATCACTATGAATCGACCGGAGCGTCGTAACGCCTTGTCACTGGCGCATATGCAAGAGTTGTTGGAGGCATTCAGACAAGCGGGGGAGAGTGATGCACGAGGAGTAATGCTGGCTGGTAACGGCCCAGTGTTCTCAGCCGGTCATGACTTTGCCGATATGGTCGGTTCCGATTTTGCAGCCATGCGCGAACTACTCACTACCTGCACCGAGCTGATGACCACGATGCAGAGGATTCCCCAGCCAGTGTTGGCCAAGGTTCATGGTTTGGCAACCGCGGCAGGCTGTCAACTCGTTGCTTCTGCCGATCTAGCTGTAGCCTCCGAAAACGCAGGGTTTGCAACTCCAGGTGGCAAAGGAGGCTGGTTCTGTCATACCCCTATGGTGGCAGTAGCGCGTTCCATTGGGCGTAAGCGAGCCCTTGAGATGGCTATGTGTGGTGATCCAATTGATGCACGTACCGCTTATGAGTGGGGTTTGGTGAACAGAGTCGTTCCTCCCGAGGAACTGGATGCGGCGAGCTTGGAGTTATTGGAGCGTGCTACCAGAGGAAGTGCTTTATCCAAGGCAATTGGCAAGCAAACTCTCTATGCTCAGATGGAGATGCCTCAACCTCATGCCTATGCCTATGCAGTCGACATCATGGCAGGAAGCAGTCAGACGGCAGATGCTCAGGAAGGGATGGCCTCTTTTCTGGAGAAACGTCCAGCTAAATGGGTTAACCGTTGAATCAGACCTATCGAACCTGTAAGACACCTCCCTTCATCATCAGTAAACCTTGGATCTTTTCTTCGAACCTCTAACTCCCATATCGTTTCTCCAGCGCTCTGGCGAGGTTTTTGCTGACCGTATTGGCGTGATCGACGGCGAGCGACGCTTCAGTTATGGAGAGTTCTACGAGCGTTGTAGGCGCTTAGCCGGAGCTCTCTCTGCAATGGGGGCGAGAGACGGTGAGCGTGTTGCCGTGCTGGCTCCTAACACCCATATGATGCTCGAAGCACACTATGGCGTGCCCATGGCCTCAGCTGTATTGGTTACTCTCAACACTCGTCTCAACACAGTTGAGCTCTCAGGAATCATAGAGCATTCCGGAGCCAACTACTTGTTGTACGACAGCGCCTTTAAAGAAAAAGCAGTTGAGATAGCTGACCGTTTGAAGACTGCTCGCGGAATTCGTTTGACTACGATCGAAGCAGGAAGCGATAATCGTACAAATCGTACAAGCCAGTACGAGGACCTGCTAGCTTCATCCCAGAGAGTAGAGACGCTGCCGGAGGTGGATGAAAGGGGTCTCCTATCCATTAACTACACTAGCGGTACGACCGGTGAGCCAAAAGGAGTCATGTACCACTACCGAGGTGCTTACCTTCAAGCTCTTTCTTTGGTCGCGCATACCAAGTTGGACGAAAGCTCAGTCATGCTGTGGACTTTGCCTATGTTCCACTGCAATGGTTGGTGCTTTACTTGGGCAGTTACGGCCGCTGGAGCTACGCATGTGTGCATGAGGCGGCCGGATCCGTGGGAGGCATGGAGGTTGATACGCTCAGAAGGGGTCACTCACCTTTGTGGTGCCCCAACAGTCCTTTCGTCTCTGGCCAATGATTCTAACGCTGCCAAACAAGATCGCATGCTCAAGGTGTTTACGGGAGGAGCTCCGCCCTCTCCCTCTTTGTTGGAACAGTTGAGCTCTCTTGGAATTGAAGTGACTCACTCCTACGGGTTGACAGAGACATTTGGCCCTATCCTCATCTGCCAATGGAGGCCCGAGTGGGATGATCTTCCAGTTGCCGAACAAGCTCGCCTGAAAGCTCGTCAAGGTGTAGCCCACCTAGCGGCAGTTCCACCGCGAGTGATCGACAGGGAGGGAAATGATGTACCTGCGGATGGCAAGAGCATTGGCGAGATAGTAGTGCGCGGAAACGTTGTTATGCGAGGTTATTACCGTAACCATGAAGCCACTGTCAAAGCAGCTCCTGATGGATGGTTTCGCACTGGCGACCTAGCTGTAGTACATCCCGATGGCTACATAGAGATACGTGATCGCTCTAAAGATATAATAATATCAGGGGGTGAGAACATAGCCTCCATAGAGGTTGAGCAGATACTTGCGAGCCATCCGGCTGTGTTGGAAGCAGCAGTTGTAGCTGCTCCCGATGTCCACTGGGGGGAGATCCCAGTGGCTTATGTAACCTTGCGTCCTGGTGAACATGTCTCCGAAGAGGACCTGATAGCTTATGCTCGTCAAAGGATGGCTCATTTCAAGGTTCCTAAACGGGTAGTGTTCGGGGATTTACCCAAGAACTCTACTGGCAAGATTTTGAAACACGAACTACGGCAGCGCTTATGGCAAGCACTTCAATAAGGAAGTTAGTGGTGGTCAACAGAGCTTTTCTGGATGCTCTGGTTGCAGCACTTCTTGAATACGGGTATCGGGTGCTGGGGCCAGTGTTCCAGAATGGCTCTATCGTGATCGATGACCTCACTTCAACTGCAGATATGCCGGTGGGATGGACCGACGAGCAGTCCCCTGGCAACTATCGACTGTGCCACTCAGCTGATGGCCAATTGTTTGGTTGGACAGTGAGCCCTGCTTCTCCCAAGGCGCTGCTGTTTCCTCCTCGTGTCACTGTTTGGCAGAGAGGAGCTGGGAGAGATGATTTTTCTGTTCCTTTTGCCCAACCGGTAGCTATAACAGGTGCAACCAAATCAGCCATATCAACTGTATCCAAACCACAGAGCACTGGATCGACTGGGAAGGTGCTGTCGGATACTGAGTTGACCTTCTCAGCTTCAGGGACCACTCATTTCAACCCTCGGTCAAACAGAGACGACCGACACCTTCTGGCTCTAGTTGGGATACGCCCTTGTGAAGCAGCTGCCCTTGAAATCAATGATGCGGTTTTTATGAAGGGGAGTTTCCCAGACCCCTTCTACTGTGAGCGGAGAAGCGACATGTTCTTACTTGTAGCCGAATGTGCCTCTTCAAACGCCAGTTGTTTCTGTGACTCGATGGGCGCGGGTCCAGGCATAGATAGCGGTTTCGATCTTGCTGTTACTGAGATGCTCGACGAGGATGGAGAGTACTCATACTTTCTCAGGATCGGCTCGCAACGAGGGGAAGAGCTTTTCACTGTAGCTGTCGAGCAGGCTTCCAGTATTGGAGTCGGCACTGATCCCAGTATTGAACCCAGCACTGGGATGGATAGAGGCGAAGGGGACGGAAAGGATATCCCAACTTTTGTCGAGTTATCGGACTTGTCCAACTCTGTATCCCAGAGTACCTCCATGCAACGAGCCTCTTGTTCCTTGAACTATTCGCTCGAAGAAGTGCTGGCTAAAAGGGATGCACAACTACAGCATGCCAAGGAGCTTCAAGTGGGAATGCATCCGAGGGTAGCGGAGTTGCTTCGGAGGAACTTGGATCACCCTATCTTCACGGATATCGCTGGTCGTTGCCTTGCCTGTGGCAATTGCACCTCGGTCTGTCCAACCTGTTTCTGCTCTGATGTAGTGGACAAGAATGATATGCACGGCGCCATATCCAGAGAGCGTAGTTGGTCCTCCTGTTTCAACGCGGCCCACTCAGAGCTGCACGGTCAGCCAGTTAGGCACTCTGTAGCTTCACGGTACAGGCAATGGCTTACTCACAAGTTTTCAAATTGGTATGATCAATTTGGCACTTCAGGTTGTGTTGGATGTGGCCGATGCATTACGTGGTGCCCGGTCGGCATAGATGTTCGCCAAGAGGTTGCCGGGATTGCTTCTGACGCTGACATGAAAGGCGATATGCAAAGCACAGGAAGTCATGGTCCATCATGAGAGATCTTCCTATGGATGTACTTATCTCCCGTCATCCGTTGCTGGCCGGTCTTCCCAATGACATTCTCCTACTCCTTGCAGGCTGTGCGCGCAATGTCCCCTTTCACGCAGGCACCCTTCTCTTATCAGAAGGCGATACCGCTGATACCTTTTACCTGATTCGTCGGGGGAGAGTGGGTATAGAAGTACACGATCCTCGGCGTGGAAGGGTGGTAGTGGAGACCGTAGGCCCAGGAAGCGTTGTAGGGTGGTCTTGGCTGTTCCCTCCCTATAGATGGCATTTCGATGCCCGCGCCATTGACGAGGTGGGTACGATAGCCCTGGATGGAGCTTGTCTGCGTACAAAGGCCGAAGCCGACCCTGTTGTAGGCTATGAGCTGATGAAACGCCTCTCGAACGTGCTGTTGGAACGTCTCCAGGCCACCAGAGTGAGATTACTTGATCTGTATGGTGACGGAAAAGTCAGTTGAGCCTTTTAGAGGGCCAATTCCGGAGTCTGGAAGTCGCCACCCTCTGTTGCCTACTCCTTATAGGGTGGTAAAGCGGGTAGTAGAAACCGACACTGTAGTCACCTTATTCTTGGAGGCATTGGAGGGGGGTAATTTAACCTTTCGTCCTGGTCAGTTCAATATGCTCACTGCTTTTGGGGTTGGGGAGATCGCTGTATCGATCAGCGGTGACCCCCTTGATGGAGGTCCTATCCGGCATACCATCGCTAGCGTGGGGGCGGTGAGCCACGCTCTATGCTCACTTAGGGTTGGGAGCCTAGTAGGTGTGCGTGGTCCATTCGGTAACGGCTGGGACCTTACTGGTGTCACTGGTATGGCTGGCTCGGCCACCCAGGACGTGGTTGTAGTGGCTGGTGGTGTCGGCTTAGCTCCTTTGAGACCTGCCGTATTGGAACTGTTGAAGATGAAGGAGGAAGGCAGGGGGCGTGTTGTTGTCTTGATAGGCTCCCGTTCACCCGATCAAGTACTGTTCAAGGAGGAATTGGACGTCTGGCGCACCAGAGGTGCACATGTGGAGGTGACAGTTGATCGTGCAGATGCCTCCTGGAGGGGGAGCGTAGGAGTGGTTACCTCTTTGATCAGCAGTGCACCATTTGACCCCCATGATGCATTTTCCCTCGTATGTGGGCCAGAGGTGATGATGCGGTTCACTGCTAGGGCATTATTGGACAAAGGGATGCACGAGGATAAGATCCAACTCTCCTTGGAAAGGAACATGCAATGCGGCATTGGATGGTGTGGCCACTGTCAGCTCGGCCCTTATCTGCTCTGTCGGGACGGCCCCGTTTTCCCCTATGGCGGAAGGTTGGCCGAATTGCTTGCCAAGCGTGAGCTTTGAGGAGGTGACCCAGTGGACATGGATAGGACTTCAACGGAAGGTGCTCGCCCACGTGTGGCAATATGGAAGCTGGCCTCCTGCGATGGATGCCAGCTCTCCCTATTGGATCTGGAAGATGAACTACTCACTCTTGCTGATGTAGTTGACCTAGCTCATTTCACTGAGATGTCCAGGACTGATCTTGGGGGTCCATATGATCTGTCTTTCATAGAGGGATCGGTGACCACCCCTCGAGACGAGGTACTGGTAGGAGAGGTACGCCAGATCTCTAGACGGCTAATTGCCATAGGTGCCTGTGCCGTTGCAGGAGGGATTCAATCCTTGCGCAACTATGCACCACCGGGCGAGTACTCGAGTGCTGTGTACGCACACCCCGAGTACCTGAGTTACTTGGATACTTCTATGCCGGTTTCGGCCTATGTAAAAGTTGATCTAGAGCTGCATGGCTGCCCGGTGGACCGCTATCAGCTCATGGAGGTCATCTCTGCCGAGTTGGTAAGCAGAAAGCCCGTGCTCCCTGCTTTCAGCGTGTGCCAGGAGTGCAAGGCAAGAGGTACGGTTTGCCTGCTCGTGTCCAAGAAGGAGCAGTGCCTTGGTCCTGTGACACGAGCGGGATGCGGCGCTATCTGTCCTGCTAGTGGTCGAGGATGTTACGGATGTTTTGGTCCTCAGGAGGCAGCCAATCCATCATCTTTGTCCATGCGATTTATTGCTGACGGTGCAAGCTCTCTTCGTTTGTGGCACCTCTTCCATACCTTCAATTCTGCAGCTCCACCATTTTCCAAGGAGGGATTGAGATATCGCGATTCGGCCAGTTCGCATGAGGTCGAAGGTGTAGGAGGAGCCAGTTGTGACTCATAACCACCATGAAGAACGAGTATTCTCCATCGATGGGCTGGCCAGGGTGGAAGGAGAGGGATCGCTGCATTTGCGCTTGAGGAATGACCATGTTGAACAGGTGTCCCTGGAGATCTTCGAGCCACCTCGTTTTTTCGAGGCATTCTTGCGAGGTAGGGACTTCACTGAGGTTCCTGACATAACCGCTCGTATATGCGGGATATGTCCAGTTGCCTATCAGTTGAGTTCTACTGCGGCAATGGAGAGCGCTTGTGGAGTGGAGGTTTCCCAGCAAGTGGCAGCGGCCAGAAGGTTGTTGTACTGCGGAGAGTGGCTACAGAGCCATGCTCTGCATGTCTATCTCCTGCATGCCCCTGATTTCTTCGGGGTTGATGATGCTGTCCAGCTGGCTCGTCTGGATAGAGAGGCAGTGGAAAGAGGGCTGCGCATCAAGCGAACGGGTAATTTGATCATGGAAACCATAGGTGGTAGGGCGGTGCACCCGGTGAATGTAGCGGTTGGTGGTTTTCATAGATCTCCTACCAGGTCAGAGGTCATATCACTAGCTGAGCCGCTCCGCAGGGCTTTGGATGATGCATTGGATACGGTCGACTGGGTGAGTAGCTTCGACTTCCCAGAACTGGAAAGGGAGTATCTCTTTGTTGCCTTGCGAGGAAACGGCAGCTACCCGATGGAATCAGGGAATGTAGCTTTGGGGGAAGGTCTTCAAGTAACCGCCAGGGATTTCGAGGCGCTAGTCATCGAAGAACAGGTGGAGTACTCTACGGCTTTGCATGCTCGCTTGAAGGGTGCTGCTGGCGATGGCTCTTATCTAACTGGACCGTTAGCCCGTTTTGCACTCAATGCAGACCTGCTCACCCCGCTTGCTCGTCAGGCAGCCCATTCAGCAGGGATGGGAGCTACGACCGCCGAAGCTCTCTCTAGGTGTAATAACCCGTTCCGTTCGATTATCGTGCGAGCCATTGAAATGGTTTTCGCTTGCGAGGAAGGGTTACGGTTAGTGGAGTCGTATGAGCCGCCTGATCCCCCAGCTGTTACCGTGGAGCCTAGGGCGGGTACGGGCGTAGGGATTACCGAGGCTCCTAGAGGACTTCTGCTCCATCGTTACGATATAGACGAGAGAGGTATCATACAGATGGCGCGTATAGTGCCTCCTACCTCGCAGAACCAATCGACCATTGAATCAGATCTAGTCGCAGTGGCACAAGAAGGAATTCAGCTCTCCGATGAGGAGTTGGGGTGGCGACTGGAACAAGCGGTGCGCAATCATGATCCTTGCATATCTTGTTCGGCTCACTTCCTGAATGTCACCTTGGAGCGAGGATGAGTTCGATGATGGGGGGTTGTGAGGTTTATGGGTCGGTAGCCTTGGCTGGTGTTGGCAACCCCTACCGCCACGATGACGGTATAGGTTGTACCGTGACTGCTCTAGCCGCCGATGCATGTGCTGAACTCTACTATCTGGGATCATTTCTGCAGCCTATCGATTTGCTAGGCAGATGGAATACCACTCAGGAGGTGGTATTGGTTGATGCAATGTGTTCAGGGGCTACGCCGGGGTCGATCATCGAAGTCGAGATCGACACAGCTGAATTCATTTCTTCTATCGTTCATCGGAGCATCTCCCGGCCACCTCTGTCGAGCAGTCATGGCCTAGGGATTCTAGAGGCTCTATCCATTGCTAGGGAGCTAGATGTACTACCAGCTCGTTTGCTGCTCATAGGTATAGAGGGCGCTGATTTCTCGGAAGGGGTTGGATTGAGCGAGGAAGTGAAAAAAAGCATACCCCAGGCCGTTGATCTAATCGTTTCTTTGGTCAGGAGATGAAATTGGATGTGCATCAGTCGTTTCTACCAAGTCATATCCGTCAAGGGGAGCGAGCAATTGGTTGTCAATGACCTGTCGGGACGAGAGTCTTTGCTGTCCATGTTGGCTTGGACTGGTGAGCTGCCCAGTCAAGGCGATTGGATTGTTGCTCACAGTGGGTATGCATTGAACAAGGTTGATCGAACGGAGGCGGAGGTGGCAGTCAAGGAGTGGAGGCAAGCTGTAGCTATGCTCGGGGAGCAGACGGAACGATGAAAGTTTGGGAGAGACGTGCGGATGACTCCAGCTGGGGCGAAAAGCAACTTGGCACTCGTCGTGAAGAACGATCTGGATTGCTACTTGCTTCTACAACTGCCCTGATAAGTGGCGTAGCGATTTTCGTGGACAGCTACGGGACCAAAGATTTTTCTTACCCGACTGTTTACACTACGGCTAAGAATCTGGTAGCAGCTTTGTTGCTCTGTCTCTTCGTAGCGATCATGACATGGAGAAGACGTCAAGGCAGCAGCTTTGCTCCGGTAGCAACTCGTGGTGACGACAGGACGAAGGCTGTCTCGAGCCGTATACAACTTTTGTTCGGTTGCGCCTATGTGGGGATTGTAGGGGGAGGACTCGCCTTTGTCGCTTTCTTCGATGGTCTGTCGCGTACGCCACCTCTTCTAGCTGGATTCGAGCACGATACCTTGGTGGTCTGGGTGGCAATCATGGCCTTTGCATTTCTGGGCGAGCGACTGTCTCGTTGGAACATGGTTGCTATAGCTGTGTTGGTCGCTGGATCAGTGCTCGCAGGAGGAGGTGTTGGGCACTTGACTCTAGGGAGGGGGAGCCTGCTCATATTAGCAGCTACGGTAGCTTGGTCCATTGAGGTGGTGGTATCCAAGCGACTATTGAGATGGATAACCCCGACCGCTTTGGGCGCTGTGCGCATGGGAGTTGGTACTGTAGTGCTCTTTGGATATCTGGCTTACAGAGGGTACTTTGACTCCTTGTTTAGCATCGACAGTACTCAGCTGCTGTGGGCTACTCTCACGGGCATGCTCCTGGCTGGCTATGTTGCTACATGGCTGGCTGCCCTGAAGCGTTCTCGGGCAGTGGACGTCACCTCTGTGCTGGTGGCTTCTGTCGTCGTAACGGCAGCGCTCTCTGCCCTCGATGGACATGTCCTGCACGCTCCCAGAATAGGAGGGTTAGTACTGGTTGCTCTGGGAGTAGGGGCAACCCTATGGCTTCGAACACGACATAGGAGCATTGCATGACCAGATCGCGGATGCAGACCCCATACTTATACCACGGGAGAGATCTCAGCGGTCCAGCTCGTTGGCCAGGTGGCCAACGAGTGCCCGGCCCTCTCCTGTTTGCTTGGTATGCTCACCCGCCCAACCAGCTAGGCTACTGTGGGCCAGCTGATCGTCATGCCTTTTCAGAGGCAACTTTTGATGGAGGGGATGTCAACGCTTTGGCACATATGGCGGTTGAATTCGATGGTGCCCTTCCATACCTTCGCCTAATTGCTGGGTGCAACGGTATAGATGACTTCTTGGCCTACAAAGTAGTGGAAGCCTATTGGGTTGGCAATGATCTGTTGAATCGGGTTAATCGTCAAGCGATGATAGCCATGGCTAGAGAGAGGCTTTCCGTGTTGGCAGGTTCGCGAGTACACATGCTGCTTGCTGCGGCAATGAGAGGCGTGGTTCACCACTCCTTTCATGTCTTGGCAGTTTATCCATGGATCGGCCTACTGCGTTCTGGGATTAGAGAGCCATCCCTCAAAGTGATGGATAGTTGTCGAATTAGTTGGGGAAGAGTCGTTGCATTGCAAGGTGACACTGCATTGGTCTCTCGTCGCCCTCTTTCCTTCGACGGTAACCACCTGTTGCTTGGCGAGGCGCAACTTTTCTCGGCTCGCTTCAGTACGACCAGAGCGTTGCTCTTCGATCGCCTCCTGGAAGGAGATACGGTATCGTTGCACTGGGGATGGGTATGTGATCGTCTGGAACCTCCTGCCCTCGCTTGGCTCAAGAGATGTACGGAGATGAACCTCCGTGCAGTGAACGCTATACCAGCACCGGATCATCTGGTAGGTTCCTGACCATGCTGGTGGCTTCTATCATCGGCTTTCCTGATCTCGCCCTTTGACCAGATCAACTAGCAGTATCATCTTCCCCTTTTCTCCAGGATGCGTTAGGTGTTGGTTCGGCAGTTGTAGACTGCAAGCTAAGGGGGCGTTACTAGAAGGCAGGGAGAGGAGCAGGTTCAAGTGGATGTGAGAATTGGCATTGTCCAGACTGCCAAGGAAATCGATGTGGAGGTTGGAGACAGTGTAGACCGAGAAGAGCTGGTTGCCTCTATCGAGAGCGCCCTGGCCAACCAAGAAGGAGTCATGTGGCTGACGGACAAACGCGGAAGACGGGTTGGAGTCCCGGTCAATAAACTTGCTTATGTAGAGATCGGGCCTCGCAGCGAGGAACGCCGCGTTGGCTTTGGAGCCCCTTGAGCCTTTAAGTTGAGACAACGAGCAGGTTGCACTCTTTTTATTCTTGGGCTGGTCTTATCGAGGACGCGTAGGTGAACGAAGTAGCTCACGAACTGGATCTCCTGGAGCACAAGTTGCTTTTTGTAACCGGTAAAGGTGGGGTAGGGAAAACTACCATCTCGACGGCCCTGGCTCTATTGGCTGCCAAGCGAGGCAAACGGACACTGCTTTGCGATGTGGATGCCAAAGGGGACATATCAGCCTTCTTCGAACAGTCTCCCTTGACATTTACGCCGAGAGAGATCGAGAAGGGCCTTTTTGCTATGGCCATGGATACGGAGGCTTCTTTGCGGGAGTACTTGCATCTCTATGCCAAGGTTCCTCTGCTGGGTTCCATAGGGCCCCTGGCCAAGATCTTTGACTTCGTGGCTACTGCTGCTCCTGGTGTCAAGGAAATCTTGGTAGTAGGCAAACTTTGTTGGGAGGTCAAGGAACGCCATTACGACCTCATCGTGGTCGATGCAGCAGCGAGTGGCCATATAGTAAGCCAGTTGATGGCTCCAGCAGCTATCAACTCATTGGTCAAGGTAGGGCTGATCAGGTCTCAGACCGACTGGATGCTGGAGATCCTAGCCGATCCCCTGAGGACAGCCTTGGCTATAGTGGCCACTCCTGAGGAGATGCCGGTTGCAGAGAGCATAGAGCTGGTAGAGAGAGTGGCTTCCGAAACCCCTGTATCCCTGTCCGCCGTGATCGTGAACAGGGTGCTTCCTGAACTCTTCGGCAACAAGGAGGAAGAAGTATTCGAAGCCATCTGCGAGCGTGAAAGAATGGCTGAGCTCAATCGCCTGCTGGACGGTGACGTTGCTCCCGTTATGGAAGCCGCTAGATTGGCAGTGACCATGCGCAGGACGCGAGCGGCTCACTTGGAACGATTGAAGCAAGCATTAGGCAACCAAGTTCCGATGCTGATGATACCAGAGTTGTTCACGAGGACTATGGGTAGACGAAGCATTACTCAGGTTGCTATGGCCTGTGGGGAGGAGCTTGGCTATTGACCCAGAAAAGACCCAAGGAGACGACATCCTCTTCAGGAAGGGAGAGGCAGGAAGCCAGTTCTTCTCGTCATTCGTTCGTTCCCCCGGCAAGAGAGGGAAGCCTTTTGGCCAAATTAATTGCATCTCACGAGATAGTCATAGCCTGTGGACCAGGAGGAGTGGGGAAGACCACTACAGCGGCTGCTCTTGGGCTCATGGCATCCTTGGCTGATCGCGGACGGGTATTAGTGCTGACCGTGGATCCCGCCAAGAGGTTGGCCTCAGCGCTTGGTCTGAGTGGGGTAGGCAATGAAGAGCATCGGGTTCCAGATGACGTTCTTTGGACGGCAGGGCTGGCTCCTAGGGGAGAGCTATGGGTGGCCATGTTGGACACCAAGGAATCCTGGGATTCCTTGGTCCATCGCTACGCCCCTGACGAGAAGACAGCATCAAGGATACTTGCTAATCCCTTGTACCAAAATATCTCCGGTCAGTTCGTACAGAGCCATGATTACATAGCCATGGAAAGGCTTTACGACATTCACTTGGAAGGCAGGTACGATCTCATCGTTATCGACACCCCCCCAAGTCGTAACGCACTCGATTTCCTTTCTGCTCCTCAAAGGATGGCAGATTTCTTTTCCAGTCGATTCCTACGTTGGCTGGTGATACCCTATCGTTCTCGCTTGTTGAATATTGCTTCACGTCCCTTTTACCAGGTAGCGGATCGTGTTCTGGGTACCCAGTTCCTCTCGGACATATCAGAGTTCTTCATGCTTTTCCAAGCGATGTATGAGGGATTCGTACAGCGAGCAGAGGCGGTCAAGAAGTTACTCAAGGATGACCGGACTACTTTCATAGTAGTAAGCACCTTGGAGCCAGCGCCAGCGAGGGAGGCTGAGCTGTTCGTCCAAGAACTTTCCAGACGAGAGCTGGATCTAGGGGCGGTTGTCTTGAACAAAGTTCTACCCAGTTATTTGCGTGATCCGCATGCCAACAAGATCGCTGAACGCATGAGGCGCGATGCTCCTACCTTGGCTGCCAAGCTTTCCTTGCCGGTTGGTTATGCAGAGCATGCCGATAGGGTGCTTACCGAGGTGGCGGAGAGTTTCTCCAACTTCTCTATCGTTGCGTATAGAGAGGCGGCACAGAAAGAAGGACTTGGGAACTATTCGGATATCATTGCTTCTGTGCCGTTTTTCGATACCGATATATTTGATTTAGCTGGGCTTGCTCGGCTCGGTGAACGTCTTTTTGATCGGTGAGCGTTGTCCATCATGATCGATTGTCATGTTCATATCTGGCCTCATGGAAGTGGAACCAGCTTTCCTGTGGAGAAGACCCTGGAGAAGTACTGTGAGCAAGCTGCTGCAGTTGGGATTGAAGAGTTGGCAATTACCGAGCACTTGTTTCGCTTCGTGCAAGCCATTCCTCTCCTGGAGCGAGCCTGGACTGCAGAGGAACCCTCTCCTCTCTTGGAGGACATGCATACCTATTGGCGTACACATGCCACAGCTGATTTGGATGCCTACGTAACTGCAGTAGAGATGGCCAAAGCCAGAGGAATGCCTGTCCTCTTGGGGCTGGAGGTGGACTACTATCCTGCTCTGATGGATGCGGTAGGTGAACTCCTCTCCGGATATCCCTTCGACGTCCTGCTCGGTTCCGTTCACTGGCTAGGTTCGTGGCGTTTCGACGACTTGGACAGCAAGTTGTCCATGGACGTATGGGATCATGTTCAGTTGGACGAGGCATACGAGAGATATGTGGCGGCAGTTGAAGAGCTTGCTTCCAGCCATGTCTGTGATGTACTTGCTCATCTCGATTTGATAAAAGTCACAGCCAGAGTTCCCGAGGATCTGTCTTGGGTGCACAATCGTCTGGCGGACGCAGCCTTTATGAATGGGATGACCGTAGAGGTGTCCTCTGCTGGATGGAGGAAGCCAATTGCCGAACAGTATCCGTGCTCATCTCTGCTCGAGTTGTTGGCAGAGAAAGGAGTGCCAGTGACCACTGCTTCGGATGCTCATGATCCCTCCGTGGTCGGCCATGGCTTCGACAAGCTCTTTCGACTACTCGAGGGGGCGGGATATACCCATGAGAATACCTTTCGTCGACGTTCACCTCTAGCTGTACCTTTGGAAGCTGCATCTTTGGAGAAGAGGTAGAGGACCTTGCCTGGAGAAATGGCGCTGGATCGGACTGATCTAGATACTCGAGCCATAGGTCATCTACAACGCCTTATGGGGTCGTGGGGCATACTTGCCGATCTCTCCTTCGCTGATCTGGTTTTGCTGGTGCCAGTGAGAGGGACTGCCAACAAGCGTCTATTGGTACTTGGCCAGATAAGGCCGTCCACCTCCCAAACCGTAATCCCTGATGATCTAGTTGGAGACGAAGTCGAAGGGGAAGGGTGGGATGCGGCAGTGGAGGCACTCGGTGCTGGTAGTTTGTGTGAATGTTCGCTCCGCCTGCCGAGAGGGGACGAAGACGTTTACGCCCAGATGATTCCCGTAAGGTTCCGAGGTAGCCCAATCGCAGTTCTTGCCCGAGTTCTCCCGCTCGCCTCCAGGCCCAGCGAGGACGGCGGGGATAGTGGCACCTCCAGGTTGTTGCGTTCGGTGGCGTTAGGACGCCGTGAAGGACGGCTGGAGCGTGTCTATCAGGATCTTTCCGAGAAGCTCATAGCTATGGTAGCTGATGGCGTGTTCCCCTTTCCCATCGAGGATGTGCCGGTAGAGGAAGCTCCGAGGGTCGGGGATGGGCTGGTCGTGGTCGACAGATTTGGACGAGCCAGCTATGCATCGCCTAATGCGGTTAACGCTCTGCATCGCTTAGGTGTTTACAGTGACATAACCGGCAAAAGACTTTCCGAACTTGGTGTCGAAGATGCTGCTGTTCAACGCTCCTTGAACGCGGGCCTGCCGGTCATAGAGGAGGTGGAGCGCAAGCGAGGGGTCATAGTCCTCTTGCACTGTATACCACTTATCAGTCATCATGAAGTGACAGGTGCTCTCGTGCTGTTGCGTGACGTCACCGATCTGCGGCGCTTAGGTCGGCTGTTGCTCTCCAAGGATGCAGCAATTCGAGAGGTGCATCATAGAGTGAAGAATAACTTGCAAACCATCTCCTCCTTGCTCAGTTTGCAGGCCCGTCGCTTGAGCCCCGGGGAAGGCAAGGAAGCTCTGCGAGAGGCAGAAAGACGTGTTCGCTCAATTGCTCTTGTTCATGAAATCCTTTCGCGAGATCCAGGCGAACAAGTGCCCTTTGATGAAATTGTTGCTTCACTGGTCAAAATGGCTGAAGACAGCATAGTGTCCTCGGATGCTATTGCAATTCGAGTGCATGGTACGGCCGGGGAGCTTGATGCCGATATAGCAACTCCGTTGGCCCTTGTGGTTGCTGAACTGATCCAGAATGCTATAGAACATGCTTTTCCGGTAAGGAACGGACACGATGCAAGTGGGACAGGTACGGGGAACCAGGATATTCAGGGATCGTCTAGTTCCCATGACACAGATGAGGCGCTTGCAGCAAGAGATTTCATAGGACATGTAGATGTCCTCTTGGATAGAGAGGACGATACTCTCATCTTGTTGGTTGAGGATGACGGGATAGGATTGCCCCCAGACTTCGATATAGCCACTTCGAAAAGCCTGGGCCTGTCCATAGTCAGGGACTTGGTCTCCAGCCAGCTAGGGGGGAAGATAGAAATGTGTTCCAAACAGGAGCATGCTTCCGGAACAAAAGTCAGGATCAGCGTACCGCTAGAGCATGAAGCTTTCTCGTAGATGGATATGACGTATCAATCGAAACAACCTGCTTACCAATACTGTCTACTCCTACATTAGATGCAAGATGAACCTCCCGTAGAGTGATCTCGTACTTTTACGGATGGGATACCCTTTCCCAAAAGTAACAAAATAAGTAATAAAATATTTTCAGGTTCGCAAAACGACGACTTATAGTGCACGCCGGATCATTAGTTGCAAGATCCTATGAGGCTCGTGAGGCCTGTCTTTGCTGGGACAAACGAGCTTTCCTGATCTTGCGCCTCTCTTCCTCAGAGGTTCCTCCCCATATGCCTGATTCTTGGTTAGTGGCTAGAGCGAACTCAAGACAAGGTACTTGAGCTTCGCAGGATTTGCATACACCCTTAGCTGCCTCGATCTGTTCTATAGCTGGACCCGTAGTGCCTACAGGGAAGAAAAGATCTGGCTGAGTGCTCTTACAGGCTGCTAACTGACGCCAATCATCAGCATCCCACTCGACGGAGCGGTTCCACATCAGGGCCACATCAACTCCTTGGACATGTGAAAATATGTACGGTATTTCTTCTACATGCACCACCTGCAGCATTGAATCCAACAGATGGTGCAAAAACCGATAACATACTCCAACTCAAATTGTTTGTCACACAACGATACTTAGAAGAGTAAACTATTTCATTTATTGTTGCAAGCTATTTTTGCAAATATCTTTAAATACTCCCCTCATATTAGGGATAATGTAGTTCACATCTATAGATGGCCTATCACTTTAGGTGTTATCCAAGGTGCAGGTGTTATCTAAAGCACAGAGATATGTTTCTTTGGCATCACTGATACATATACCTGATAGCAACGAGGACCTAGGTTGTCCAAGGTGTGTCGAGATGATTCCCTGGTTAATCAACGATCATTAGGTATCTTTGGACCTTCTCCACCATTTACGTCGTGGGCCATGCCGTTTGCTAGGGGCTCCATTACCTCTGAACTGTTCCGAGGGAGTCTTTCTCTCTAAAGGAGCAACCAGATGAGGGAGGTCATTGATCAGTGAATACAGTTCAGTTAATCCTTGTGCTGCAAGTGCCCGCTTCACCCTTTCGGTCAGCTCCTCGAAGCTCAGCCTTCCTTGGGCGAAGTGTTCATGGAGCAGGGAGATGAACCATTCCCTGTCGGCATCAGAGGCACGCGGACCGTTGGAAGGACCCTCAGACGTAGAAGAAGCCACAGAAGTTAGTATCTCGCATTCATGAAGGTTGCGGGATACTCGATGCTTATATGCCTATGTGTTGGGCTATAAGCTCTCGATGGTAAGTAGGATTACCCAAGAGCAGCTCGGATGATTTGGCGCGTTTGTAGTAGAGATGAGCATCATGTTCCCAAGTGAATCCGATACCTCCATGAATTTGGATGTTGTCTGCAGCGGCACTGAAATAAGCTTCCGAACAGTATGCTTTTGCTAAGCTTGCTGCTACGGGTAGTTCTGGGGAGTCCTCAGCGGCACACCAACCAGCGTAGTAGGCAGCGGATCGAGCCGACTCGACTCGGAGCAGCATATCTGCACATTTGTGCTTTATTGCCTGGAAACTTCCTATGGGTCTACCAAACTGAACGCGAGTCTTGGCGTATTCTACGCTCATCTCCAAGCAACGTTGGGCTCCTCCTACTTGCTCTGCAGAGAGGGCAATAGCAGCCAACTGCAACGTCTGTTCCAGGATGGCCTCCCCAGCGCCCTCATTGCCGATTAGATATGCAGGAGTTTCCGAGAACTCCAGTCGTGCTTGTTTCCTGGTTTGATCCATGGTTGCCAAAGGGGTTCTTCTCAGCCCTGGAGCACTGCTGTCCACGGCGAACAAACTGACACCCACCGGAGTAAGCGCAGTTACCAGGAGAAGATCGGCTGTATGGCCATCTATCACGAAGTTCTTGTGTCCGTTCAAGACATAGTGGTCGTGGTAGTGGTGAGCTTGTGTAGAAATACGACTGGGATTCCAGTCGCCACTATCCTCACAAAATGCCAAAGTGGCTATAGTACTTCCTGCCGCAATGCCTGGGAGATAGGTTGACTTGGCGTTGTCATCATTGCTTGCCAGCAAGGCATTAGCGGCAAGGGCTACGGTAGAGAAGTAAGGAGCACAGAGAAGCACCCTCCCCATCTCTTCGAAGACTATGGTGAGCTCTGCATAACCGAATCCAGCTCCTCCGTACTCTTCGGGGATGATCATGGACTGGAGTCCTAGCTGATTTGCCATTTGGTTCCAGACCTCAAGGTTGTATCCCCTTTCGTCTTCCATCAACCTGCGCACCTCTTGTGGAGGGGATTTGTCTTCGAAGAACCGATGGATGGATCGCCTGAGCTCCTCTTGTTCGTCACTAAAGGTGAAATTCATGAATGCCTCCTTATTTCATGTTACTCAGTAGTGTATGTCGGCACAGCTAAGAGCTATACGATGGTAGTCAGGTTGCTCCGTTAAGAACTGATAGTTGAGGAAGGTCAGCGATGCAGTACGAAGATGCCGTCTTTCATAGCTCCCCCGCGGTGCTTGTCTACAAGTTCGTAGTTGGCCCTTTTGACAATAACGTGTATGTAGTCCAAAGTAAGGTCAGCGGGGGAAGCGTACTTATTGATGCTGCAGCTGAACCTAAGCGACTTGTGGACATCTGTCGCGACCTGAGGGTAACTGCTGTATTACAGACTCATGGGCATGCAGATCATATCCAAGCAGTCCCAGAGCTACGTAGGGCAGGCTTCCGGGTTGGTATTGGTTCAGGTGATGCAGACAGGCTGCCGAATGAGCACGATTGGATCATTGATGATGGCGAGTTGATCGACATTGGGGGAGGAGTAGAGTTGGAGGCTATCCATACCCCTGGCCATACGCCAGGATCCCTATGCTTTTTGCTCGTTGACGGACAGAGGGCAGCGGACATACTCTTCAGTGGAGATACCCTTTTCCCAGGAGGTCCGGGCAACACATCTCTAGCGGGTGGGGACTTCGCGACAATTATTGAATCCATACGAACCCGTCTATTTGCCAGAATGCCAGAAAGCACACTTGTTCTTCCAGGACACGGTGTACATACAACTATAGGTACGGAACGCCCTCATCTCACTGAGTGGATCGCAAGAGGTTGGTGATTGCCCATCTTGTCCTCCGGAGAAGCTGTCTCTATGTTCACGGAGTCGCCCTCTTATTGTAAGAGGTTGGATATCGTCTATACTCTCCTTAGACAAATAACTATCATAAGTGCTGGCCAGGATGGAAGGTTCAAGACGATCGTGAATGTAGATGTCGCCTCCTTTATCCTCTTTAATGGGAACATTTAGACAATGGCTAAAGAGGTCGCTGATAATGTGCCTGATGAGCCGTTATTTCCCGGCGCTAGTCAGTGGGAAGAAGCTCTTGCTGCAGAGTTTGCTGAGCATGTGCGTGAAGAGAAGGAGTTCCTACAGGCTTACAGAGAGTTAGCTGATAAGGCACCCCCGTTCATAAGCTATGTATTGAGGCTCATCTTGGAGGATGAAGCCCGTCACCATAAGATCTTTTTGGAGATGTCCAATGCCTTGCAGGCGGATATTACCTGGGAGCCCATCTCTCCAGTCGTACCCCGAGTAGAGTGGGGCGTCTTGGAGCGCAGGGAACTCGATGCCATTAAATCCTTGTTGGACAAGACCGAGGAATTCATCTTTGGAGAGAAGGAGGAGGTTGACAAGCTTGTGCGCTTACGAAAGGACCTCCGCTCTGTCCGGGAAGTGACTTTGTGGCCTTTGCTCGTAGAGTGGATCGAGAGGGATACCGTGGAACACATCAAGGCACTTGAACTCGTACGAGATCACCTAAAACGCGTTCTCAAGTCATATTCCGACTGAACGAATCGCACTTCGACCGAACGTTGATCCAGGCTCTTCTATATACATAGCTTCGACTACCTCTGCGCCCTTTGTCTTTAGAATCCATAGTGAGCCTTTGGCGCTCAATATCTGGCTGAACGTGATGACCTTGGATTGAGCTAGCTCGGTTAGCATCCCAGTTATCACGTCTCCATGACTACAAGCAACGACAGAGAGAGAACGACTTTCACCTTCTGTCAGCTCTTGACCGTTTCTTTCTTGAGTTGCATTCTGCCAGTTGACCAATGCATGAAGAGCTTTAAGCGGATCGCTTCCCTCTGCCAAGAAAGATACTACTTCAAAAGGTACTCTCTTTGTTTTCCTCGCCAGAGGAGCAACTGTATCACGGCATCTCAAAGCAGGAGAAGACAGGATAGCCTTGATGCTCGCACTGGCCAAAGCCTCAGCAACTCCCTGAGCCTGTTTCAACCCTTTAGGAGTAAGTGGTCGCTCTATATCTTCGCCATGCCACTTCTCTCTATCCACTGCCTTGGCATGACGTAGTAGGTAGATGGTTCTCATGCTCATACTCTCATCTGTTCCCAGGTTACTTGAAGATCATGGAAGATGGATGGCCATCTCTTTCGTGCCGAGAGATCTCGTTTTTCCTCTTGTCGGTGGAGTAAGCGAGCAAGGGATGCAGTAGCAGGATCAAGGCCATACTCCTTGGCTGCTTCGGCCAGATGAGCCCGAGCTACCACTGAATCGTGTTGTTCGCCCAACGAATCCTGAAGTTTGGTAGCAATCTTGATGATTTTTTTCATGTCGAGGGCGGTCAAAGGAGCGCATGCTTCGAGCAAGTACCTGAATCTCTTGGTTGCTATACGGAGGTTGTGCAGTTCGTTGTCGGCTGAGTTAGCAGATAGACCTTTGGCCAGGTGCTCTAGCTCATGCCAGGCCGCTGATAGTACTCGGTCTATTCGAACTGGTAGTTCGAAAGCATCATCCTCCTGAGAGTTCCAGTGGTCGCTGACGCCTGGGTTGTACCCAATGGGCCCTTGGGTTTCCGTCCGAGAGTGGATCATTGCAAGTGTCCATAGTATCTCCAGGAGTTCAAGGAAGCGGTCGCTGTTGCGAGCTCTGCGCAAAGCCCGTAGCAGGTTTTCCCTCGTATGTTCGAACGGAAGAACTATTTGATCGAAAGCTCCGTCCACCTCTGCGGCAATTGTTTCCCTATCCTCCTGAAGGTGAGTTATCAGTACGTCGATATCCCGGACTGCTCCCAACTGTCTTCCATACCACCGTAGGGTGCTCAAGGATGACCTGATAGGAGCGGTATATCCGCTGACTTTGAGCAATCGAGCAGTCGAGCGTATGCGACGCAAGGATACACGGCATTTGTGCAAGTGTTCCGGATTAGTGTCATAGAGGACGCCAATGTCGTTGGCCAGGAAGGTGAGCGCTGCTGTGGCTAAGGCTGATTCAAGAACATCCGATATAGAAGGATCGTGGCCTTTATACCTCCCTTTCCTGTCATCAAAGTGATCGGCTTTGGTTGGATAGGTTGGGTACAGGTCTCCACTTTGCCCTTGTTTGGTGAGTCCCTTGCGATATGTTACTTTTCTTTGGGTTACTGGTAATGGCTCTATAAGATTTTTGGGTAGTTGTTTAAACGCTCGAAGAGTTGATCTAAGTTCTTGAAGTATATAATAATCTTTACTATGCGTATTATTATCAAGCCTTTTATCCTTTATTACTTGCACGAGTAAAGGGTCACTCCAGAGTTTGTTGATTAATTGCCATATCGGCTTGTTAAAAGATGAGTCAATGGCATTCTTTGGGAGTGTATCGAGAGGTAGTAGATGGTAATTGGTTTTAATAATAGTATTGTTTAGTTCAGTCGATATATCTTCTAATATGCGATAATCACATGTTAAATATAGAAGATCATCACTCCAGATAAGCTTAGATGAGGTATGGTTATATGCCTCGAGTTGCAAGGCACCTACGAATATTCTATTCCCTTTAAAACGTATGTATACTTGTTCTGATTTCTTTGTAATGCAAAAGATTGGCCTCAGCATCTCGTTGAATATGCGGCCAGCTAAAGCATCATTGAACTGAGCGGGTGGATGTCGTGGAATAGATTGATCTAACGTGCTTTTTATATAAATATGAAGAGGTCCTTCATTGAACAAGTTGGGTATTTTTTCTGTATAAAGGTGCCATCCGCTTGTAGTATCAAGGTAGAGAATAGTTAGCCACTGATAAGTCAAAGCTAACTTAGTCGTATCATAGAAACAAACAGTAGTCTGTAGGCTAATTGGTGTAGGGAGGACTGAACCAGCAGATAGAGCATCGGCAATTTCTTGAATGTTTGGTTTGCCGGCATCGCCAGAAGCTTCTAGTAGGATTGTTGTCATCTCGGTGCCGTGAACTGTTGGGAACGAATCCAGTCCTTCTTCACCGTTTGGATCATCGCGCCTTTCATGCCTCTTGCCAATCATGCCTTTTCTTTCTAAATTTCTCCCCCCAGGCGTCTCTCCCAGGAAAGGCAGGAGCACAAAGATGGAGCCAAGTACCGAGCCCCACCTTTGTGCTCATCTCGTTTCTTCTCTTAGAGGCGGCCTGCTGGTCGTATACTGCTCATTATCTCATCTTCACTCGTGAACCGCCCTGTCCTTGGGATGGAAGTTGCCATTGTTTCTGCTCATCCAAAGCTAGCTTCGGCTAAAGTAGCAGATGGGGCCAGAGAGTCCTCAGCGGACACCTCTCCCATTGCTCGTCTTGCTGGTTCAGGCAGGACTAAAGTGACCAAGAAGCCAATGGCAGAGAAGACCGCGGTGATGATCAAGGTTCCGCTCAGTCCTAAGTCCTTGGAGAGGATGGGGAACAGGTAAACCCCGATAAAGGCTCCTACTTTTGCCACTCCAGCTGATATTCCATGACCTGTGGTGCGCATGCTGGTAGGGAATACCTCGGCAGAGAGCACGAATGTAGTTGTATTGGGTCCAAACTCTGCGAAGAAATAGCTTATTCCGTAGATGATGAGGAATGGAGCCACAACTGTGGTGAGCTTGGGGACCACTCCTATGACGAGAAATGCTAGACCCATTAGAGGGAAACCTATGAGCTGCAAACGACGGTGACCGATACGATCCATCAGCCACGCAGCTAGAAAATATCCTGGAACAGCTGCTATGAGGAATACCAACAGGGAGAGGGCGAGGGTTTCGGTCAGAGGGTGCTTTCCTGCACCAAGGACACTTTTTACCACCAAAGGAGTGGATACGGCATTGCCGTAGTATGCGTAATCGAAGAGGAACCAGCTGCCGGCAGTCCCGATGAGGTAGAGGAGATACTGCTTGTTGGCCAGGAATGCTTTGAGGCCCATACGCCTCGGCACTTCAGCTATGACCTCATCCAGACTGACCGCACCATCGGAGTAAGTGGTCAATTCTGTAATTGCCTTGGACACGCGTCCTTTCACTTTGGACTCGTATCGCGGTGATTCCGGCATGCGTCTGCGGAAATAGACTACCGACAGAGCTGGGAGAGCACCCAAGCCAAGCATCAGTCGCCAGGCTATGTTGGCAGGCATCCCCGTGGATAACAGTATTAGTCCTACTATTGGGCCAGCAACCAACCCTAGAGCTTGCATGGAGAAAACTAAGCCAACTAGCTTGCCTCGATCTTTCCGATTGGCATACTCACTCATGAGCACTGCACTTACTGGATAGTCGCCACCTATACCTATACCCAGCAAAAAGCGAAATGCAATTAGAGATGCAAAGTTCCAAGAAAATGCACTTGCTGCAGCACCAATAACCATCAGTACTGCTTCAAGTCCGTATATACGCTTCCTTCCGAATATATCAGCTATTCTGCCAAATAAAAAGGCACCTACAAATGCTGATATAAGCGTCATTGAGTTAATCAAACCAGTTTCAGCACTGGTCAAATGCCATTGTTTAGTAATTAATACTGTAGCGGTTCCTATGATGAAGAGATCGTAGGCATCGGTAAAAAATCCCATGCCAGCAGTGATCATAGCACGTAGATGAAATAAACTTAGAGGTGTTTCATCTAGAGCTTGACTTATAGTAGATCGCCCTATTGATGATCTATTATTACTTTCCATTGATTATTGCAACTCCTTTTCATATGATTATTGCAACTCCTTTTCATATTTTTACTATGAGTCATCTAGGTAATACTTGCTACAGTATCTGCATAATTCTCTCCAAGTTATTGTCATATACTTGCTGTTCATTTACCAACATAACCTTGGCAAACGCAGTTGAATTGCAGTGGAACTATAGGTAAACGATAGGAGAAGTTTTAATGAATTGTTCTGATACTAAAGTGCAGTAGGTAGGCTAACTATTTTCATTCACCATCCGCATCAATGAACCACTCCGATTAACCCGGACATCTCGTCGAGCATCAAGCAGTTGCAGCGATTACGGTATAGATCAGAGTGCTTGGAGGAGAGACCTTTGTCCACATCGAATAGTACCGGTAAGCAAGTATCCACTTCTCGGGCAGTCTCTGTCTACACCGATGGGGCTTGCATTGGCAACCCGGGTCCAGGAGGCTGGGCCTGGGCGGCTCCCCAGGGCATGTTTGCCTCTGGTTTCGAAGAAATGACTACTAACCAGCGCATGGAGGTTCGAGCAGTACTGGAGGCATTGTCAACCCATGATGGACGAGTGGTGATAGTAAGCGATTCAGCCTATGTGGTCAACTGTTTTCGTCAGCGTTGGTGGATTGGCTGGAAAGCACGTGGTTGGCGAAACGCGAAAGGACAACCAGTTGCCAACCAAGATCTCTGGCGTCCCCTCATCGAGCTCGTAGAGGCCCGTGGACTTGATCAAGTGGTATTTCGCTGGGTGAAGGGACATTCAGGCGATCCTATGAATGAGTTGGTGGACAAGTTGGCCACTGAGGCAGCACTCGAGCAGAGGTGTCGAAAGGGATTGTTGCAAGAGATAGCGACATGAACAAACCCCTTCGCCTTTTCTACAGTCTTTTGCTGGGGTTATACCTTCAGTTGGCAGATATCGCTTTCTGTAGTTAATGTTCGCGAGCATGCAGATAAATGGAGTAGCAGCAATTGTCAGTGGAGGTGCTTCTGGGCTAGGAGCTGCCACGGTCAGACGTCTTCACGAGGAGGGAGCTGTTTGCGTCATATTGGATAGGGATGCAGAACGGGCTAAAGCACTGGCAGAGGAGCTAGGTGGAGGAACTACATTTCTTGCTGGTGATGTGGCTGACCCAGAAGTGGTTTCCGATGCGGTAGAACGTGCTGCCAACAGTGCTGCATTGCGCATAGCAGTTAACTGTGCTGGGATCGGCTGGGCTGGCCGCGTGGTCAACAGAGATGGTACCCCCCATGATCTCGAGGTGTTCCGTCAAGTGATCAACGTGAACCTCATCGGTACCTTCAATGTGATGCGTTTAGCTGCTGCAGCAATGTCGAAAACCGACCCCTTGGAGGACGGCGAGCGTGGTGTGATCGTCAATACCGCTTCAGTTGCTGCCTTTGAAGGACAGATAGGGCAAATTGCCTACTCTGCTTCCAAGGGAGGGATAGTAGGCATGACCGTACCTGCCGCCAGGGATTTGTCTCCCGTGGGCATAAGGGTTCTTACCATTGCACCAGGTCTAATGGATACTCCATTGCTAGGGCTTTTGCCAGAGGAGCAGCGTCAGGCTCTAGGCGCAGGAGTTTTGTTCCCAAAGCGACTTGGTTACCCTGCTGAGTATGCCCAGCTGGTAGTGAGTCTTTGCGAGAACCCCTATCTCAATGCTGATGTCATCCGATTGGATGGTGGTCTACGGATGCCTCCTAAGTAAACTCATGGTCGTAGACTGTATTGAGTTGCACCTAGAGTAGTTGTCAGTTGCCTGACAATAGTCGGGATCCCTTGGCTTTAACCGTGGGGAGTGTCAATGTGGCCTTGGAACCATCGAGGAGGGCAGAGTGATCATCGACCGCATGAGCACAAAGGTACATAGGGTAAACAGCGATGATGGGACCTGTTTATATGTCTTGGAGGGTGGCAATCCCGATGGAATGCCGATTCTCTTCATTCACGGCTATTCTCAGAATCATCTCTGTTTTTTCAAACAGTTCAACTCCGAACTCCTTTCGAGGTTCAGACTGATAGCCTTCGATCTACGTGGCCACGGCTACTCTGAAACTCCTGACGAAGACAGCTGCAAGTCTGCTATTTCATGGGCATCCGATTTGAAGGCTGTAATCGATGCCTTGGGTCTGGAAAAGGTCGTTGCAGTCGCCTGGTCATATGGTGGATTGGTGCTCTGTGATTACATTGCCACCTATGGTGAAGACAGATTAGCCGCCATCAACTTGGTAGGAGCCAATACCGAGATCGGCGACTCGTTGATGCCATATCTGAGTGCACCTTTCTTGGCTGTCATGCCTGCTCTTCTCTCCAATGACGTAACTAGGTCATCTTCGGGAGTTAAGGAGCTCATTGCTTTGCTTACTGCATCCGCGCTCCCCGATGAACTGTTCTATCTGCTTCTCGGTTACAACATGGCTGTTTCACCCAAGGTAAGGGCCGCCATGGTCATGCGATCTGTCAATCACGATGCAACCTTGGCCAACCTATCCGTTCCAGTTCTGGTAAGCCATGGAGAAGATGACAATGTCGTCCTGAAGCCACTTGCAGATCACCACCTCTCCCTCCTGCAAAACGGTAGTGCTTCCTTCTATCCAGGTGCAGGTCACTCTCCGTTCATGGAGGCAGAGCAACGCTTCGATGCAGACCTTGCCGAGTTGGTAACTTCAGTCAATCCTGAGGTATGAGGGAGATAATGTCTTTCCGTATCCGCTCCGTGACTTCTCCTGGACAACGAGGGACTTCCCAGCCGTCAATTGAAGAAATAGGTTGGACATAACGGAGAGAGGAGGTAAGAAACGCTTCCTCCAGCTCTCCTCCTGTTGTTTGCAGGATGCTGCCTGGGATGTCCTCTTGACGGACAGGATGACGGGATATGACCAGGTCGCGAATGACTCCGGCTAGGCAACCACTGGACAGGGGAGGGGTTAGAATCTCTCCGCCTATGACCACGAATATATTGGACCCAGTGCCTTCACATAGATTTCCTGCTGTGTTGAGGAAGACTGCTTCGTCAGCCCCTCTCTGCCTGGCCCATGCCGAGCTCACTACATTCTCCGCATAGGAAGTAGTTTTGAGGCCAGCCAGAACCCCTCTCTCGTTCCTCGGCCAGGGAGCAATGGCCACCCGCGAGGCATCCTTTGGGATGAGGAGCTGGGTATGAGCTACTATCACCAACGGCTTTGACACTCCCCGGGGTGAAGACAAAGGGCCTTCTCCTGCCGTAACCGTTATTCTCACTGCGGCCTCGGATAGCTGGTTGGCTTCCACGACCGCCATCAAAGCTTGACGCACGAGATCTACATCTATGGGCTCAAGGCCAATTCCCTCGGCTGATCTGACTAATCGAGCAAGGTGGCTATCCAGGGCAAATGGTTTTCCCTTGTGTACGGCCAACGATTCGAACACCCCATCTCCTGTTAGAAAACCGTGATCGAACACCGATATGCAGGCCTTGTTTGCATCAATGAGCCCATCTCCTACCCAAACAACAGACATTCCACTTACCTCCAGATCATGGGGCATCATTCAGCACTACTAGTGGCCTTCGCTGCGAGCCCTCGCCTCTCATAGCGAGAAACGCGAACGCCGTCCGGTTCAATAGTAGGCCGTTCTAGATGCTTGACATCATTTCCACGATTAAAGTCAGAGGCTTGCGGGATGCATTACGATTATTCGAGAACTAAGCTAACCACTCTGGTGCAGCGGCTAATAAGTACTTGCTCACAGCAAGGCAACGTTCGAACACATCGCAGAGGAGTGCTTCGCCAGCAAGCACCTTGGCTAGTGAGATTTGCAACTTTGCAACAATGGAGAGGCGCCTTTCCGGTCCATCCGTTGCAGAAGCAAAGGAGTCTATTGCGGAAACCTCCAGAGGAAGTTCGATGCCTCCTATCCCTGCCAGGTCAACAGCTAGCAGCAGAAGGTCCGGACCTTTTGGCAGTGGAGGTAAAGCCCAGGTGAACGTCAAAGGGAAGAAGAATTTGTCTGGTGGATCGGAGTCATCGGGCAGCTCCATAACAGTGTCTTCAAAAGCTAGCAGTGTTCTCGGATCTACGTCTAGAGCCAAGTGCAAGTCCAATGGCCCGCCACATCCTTCTTCTGGATGAAGGTCGACCTCCCAGACCTGACGAAGAGAGTAGGTCTCTACGAAATGCCTCTCATCATGCACATGAAAACCATGGTCAACAGCGTGGTCTTTGATCTCGGCCACATACCCAGCCACATCTATTACGGCCATACATCTAAGCCTAGTTACTTGGATCCAGTAAACCCAAAACAGAACTTAAAGTAGTGCAAGACATTGCACGGCATGTCTCTGCTAGCGTGCAAGTGTGGATATTGCCGCGATAAGAGGTCTGCTGAACAGAGCGGCAGATGCTGTAAAGACTGCGTTAGGGGAATTGACGGACTGGGGATTGGCTGGGACTCGTCCCGGTCAATACAAGAGCGATCTCGTTGCCGATAAGGTTGCTTGTGAGATACTTCTCAACGGGGGCCTTGGAATCTTGAGCGAGGAATCTGGAGCTCACAACCCAGATGCCGACATTGTCGTGGTGTTGGATCCCCTTGATGGCTCTACCAATGCTTCAAGAGGCCTGCCCTGGTATGCTATTAGTCTTTGTGCCATGGATAGCAGTGGACCATTGGTATCTTTGGTGGTCAATCTAGCTACGGGGCGACGTTATGAGGCTGTCAGAGATCAGGGTGCATTCAGAGATGGGCGAGCAATTGAAGCGTCACATTGCGCGAAGGTGGACGAGGCAATAGTGGGCTTCTCCGGATACCCCGATCACTATATGGGGTGGAGTCAATTCCGAGCTCTAGGAGCTGCTGCTTTAGATCTATGTGCTGTGGCCGAGGGGGCTATGGATGCTTATGTGGTAGCACAGCGTACCTCCCTTTCCATCTGGGACTATATGGGTGGCTTATTGATCTGCCGAGAGGCAGGGGCTCATGTTGCTGATGCGAATGGGCGAGGACTCATCACCCGTGATCTAGCTGTGCGACGCCGTCCTATTGCTGCAGCGAGTGCTGAACTATTGAGTCATTTGTTGGCTTCCTGTTCTGCTTGAAGCTTGGTTGAGCCACTCTAATGATGTTGGCCAGTAGCGATCAGCCATGAAGATGATTTTTCAGTAACTTTTAGCAAACACCGCCTATCCATCCCGTCCCTTTAGGGCCGGGATGGATAGGCGGTCGGGCCGAAGGCCCGATGTCAAGTGGGTCGATCTTGTGACTCGATATATCGTTTCAGAACATCAAGTGGAGCACCACCCACGTACGCTACGAAATACGAAGGTGACCAAAGATGCCGCCCCATGCGTGCCTTGCGTATCTCAATGGGGAAGCGTTGCCGTAGGCAACGTGAGCTACGTCTTTCATCATGTTGACCAAGCAAGATAGTGAACAGATGGTGGGAACGCCACTAGTGCGTGTAGGTGGTCGGACTCACCATTGAACTTTAGTAGTCGCCCTCCTTGTTCTTCGCAGGCCTCTCTTATAGTTGCTTCACATGTTTCGAGCATCGGATTCGTGAATACCTTGGGCGATACTTGGGAGTAAACACCAAATGAGCCTGGAGAGCATATCTGGCTCTACGCGATCAGGCGTGGGGAGCGTCCCCGTATTCTTGTTGTTTGACGAGTTTCCCATTTAACTCCGGAATGCAGCAAAAGGCCTACGCGATAGTTGTCGAAGTTCCGAAATCCATGGCCTATTCTGCGGATTTTCTCAGTGATGAGGTTCTGGGCCTCAAGCGGTCCAGTTGAGATTTAGGTCACATGGAAGTTGAGGATCTGTTCCTCCCAGCGAGAGATAGTCCTCGATAAGCGGTGAGCTCAACTACGTCTGCTTGAGCTCGTAGCTGTAAAACTCTTGGAGTCGGGAATATGCCTTTGTCAGGGTTTCTGCGACCTACACCTCATAGAGGAGTTTCTTGGCCAAGATACAAGCTGCTACCTCTCCGTCTGGATCCCCTTTTACAAGACAGGCGAGGAGCTTTCCAACTTGGCGCTCGGTTAATCGCTCCCACCCCCTTAACATAAGACGTCTGGTGCGATAAAGGGGGTCAAGCTTGCGCCCCCGGTGGCCCAGTACGGACTGGCTGGAGCTTGTTAAGCGACATTATCCACCATGGCTTGGTAAGCCTTAGCGCGTGGAAGTGGTCCACGGTAACGGTGACGTCGGGGAGGACTCCAAGGATGCCTCGGAGGTACCCAATATGGGGATCTATGGCCACTGCCTCGATCCGCTGGCGCCAGGCAGGGGGTCTCTCGGTAAGCCAGGAGGCAACCTCGTCTGCGGTTCTTCCTCTCATGACATCGAGGAGCTCTCCGGTGGCGATGTCGAGGAAAATTCTGGCATAGAGGCTGTGGTGGTGCTTGCTGGCAGAGGCCACCTTGTGGCTGTCGATGCCTAGGGCACTTATCCCCTGGATGCGCCCTTAATCATCTACTAGGGGCTTTCCGTGACGTCGCACACATTCCATGGCACATGCCCAGCTGACCCCGAACTCTTTGGCCACCTGGGCGATACTGTGGCCATCCTCGCCCACTCTGCGACAGATCTCCTTCGCTGCCCTGGCGGTGAGGGACCCTTCTACCTCGGGTGCTCCTCGGTGAAGCTCTTGGCCCCACAGTCAAGGTTCCTACAGATCCACCGGCGCTTTTTCCACACAAGGCGTACTGGCGCTCTACCAAAGGGCAGGTCTCTTATCTGGACTTCGCTTCTACCATGCGCAGTGCCTTGACTTCGAAGCTAGGACAGCTGGCCTCATCGGCACTCGTCTCCAGAAGTATCCACACCTCACCGTCCTCTTTTGTCTGGGATAACACGAGAAATCCCCCCATGCCAAGCAGTGCGGTTGGGTCTTCACTATGGTAACTTATGCCCTGCGTCCTTTCGTTTCTCGTTGCTCGTAACAACAAGAATTGGGGATGCAGGGCCCCCTAGTGGTGGATACCTATGAGCGCGTCACCGATCTAGCGCCTACCCACGCCGGAACGCGAAGAGCCACATTAGCCGAATCCACTGGAGTATCTGTTCTTAACAATGAGCTATATCCGGTTGATATTCCAGAATCATCCACTAAGTTTGGAGAACTTATCTCTCTTACCAAACAAGAGGTATTCAACACTTGTACGATCCTTTGGAGTGCAGAATTGTTATTACGTATGCATAGGCATGATAAAGAGGCAGATGATTTACTAAGCGTATTCGAACTCATAGAGGGGAGGCTAATCTCTTGAATTTTATCAAGCTTAATTTTCCTAATTTCATCTATTTGTAATAAGCTTAATATGTAGAATTGGTTTATAAGTAAGATTAAAATAATATACAATAAATTTGATAAGCAAAGCGGTAACGAGCAAAGTGGGGGCTTGTACTTTTGTTTGCATATTATGTATTTACATACAATCTTAGTGCAGCCCCTATCTTTGCGCTTTCTAGGATACAGTATTGTACAACTCGACTTTCTCCGATAATCTCAGAGTATCGGGATTGAGTTGCGGCCAGGGGGGAGAGTTTGGTAAAGCGAAATAACTCCAATGCATACCTGAATCAACAGCTAGCCGAGATCGTTAATCGATATCCCCAAAAAGAGAGTCAATTACTCCCCTTACTTCAAGATGTCCAAAGAGAGTTTGGTTATATTGACGATCCAGCCATCGAGCTCATTGCCAATCATCTGAACATTTCTCAAGCTGAGGTGTTCGGTGTCATTACCTTCTACAATGACTTTCGTAGAGAGCCTGGAGGGGACTGTCGCGTACGAATATGTCGAGCTGAAGCTTGCCAATCCATGGGTGCCGAGACCTTGATAACCCATGCCAAAGCCACACTGGGCTTAGAGTTCGGGGAGACGACCTCAGATGGACGAATTAGTCTGGATCAGGTATTTTGCCTTGGCAATTGCGCTTTGGCCCCAACGGTGATGATAGATGGGCGAGTGATTGGCAGAGTGGATCCGGAACGCTTCGATCACTTGCTAGCACGTCTGTCACGGCAACCATCGATACCAGGGAATCTCCGCTCTAGAACACCAGATGGCCTTGACCGATACTTGTCACAGCTTTCAGCTTCGGTAAGTAGCAAGATTGCTGTTCTGACGGAGCTTGCCATTAGATCAGGGAGTGAATCTTCAGAGCCGATCGAGGTGTTCATCCCATCTGACAGCGCCGCGTGTTCAATGGGCGCTGACGAGGTAGCTACAGCTATCGAGAAGTTAGCTTCAGCTACGGGAGAAAACGTAAAGATCGTACGCACTGGATCACGAGGAATGCTATGGCTCGAGCCATTGGTCGAAGTCATGACAGAAGCAGGTCGCATTGCTTATGGGCCAGTTGCTGTAAGTGATGTTCCCACTTTACTGAGCTCCGGATTTCTTGAAGGTGCTCGAAACCATCGACTCTGCTTGGGCTCACCGGATGAGCTTCCATTCCTGGCCAACCAGACCCGCATCAGCTTTGGTCGGGTGGGAGTGAACGATCCGTTGTCATTCGAAGAGTTTGCAGCACACGGTGGTCTGACAGGGCTCACATCTGCCCTGGAGATGAGCCAGGAGGATATAGTCACCGAGATAACCAAGTCAGGCCTCCGAGGGCGCGGGGGTGCTGGTTTCCCAACAGGGATCAAATGGAAGACGGTGCTCGATGTGTCTTCACAGTTCAAGTACGTGTGCTGCAATGCTGACGAAGGGGATAGCGGGACATACGCCGATCGCATGCTCATGGAGGGAGATCCGCTCTTGCTAATCGAGGGCATGGTGATCGCCGGCATAGCTGTTGGGGCGGAGAAGGGATTCGTCTACATCCGTTCGGAGTACCCCCGTGCAGTGTCAATGATGAAATCAGCTGTCCAGGTAGCTTATGAGGCAGGTTTGTTGGGAGATTCCGTGCTTGGCTCCTCGTTCTCCTTCGATCTGGAGATCCGGGTTGGCTCAGGTTCCTACGTATGCGGAGAAGAAACAGCTATGTTGGAGAGCATCGAGGGGCGACGAGGGATGGTGCGCACCAAGCCCCCAGTACCAGCGGTGCAAGGTCTTTTTGGTTGTCCAACGGTAGTCAACAATGTGCTCTCATTGGCTGCAGTACCTTGGATCATCGCCAATGGTCACGAGGCCTATCGCGACCTTGGAACGGAGCGTTCGTCTGGAACGCAAGTCTTCCAGTTATCGGGCAATGTACGACATGGAGGGATCGTGGAGATTCCCTTTGGTATCACCCTTGGGGAGCTGGTCGAGGGTTACGGTAACGGTACGGCTAGTGGTCGACCAATTGGTGCAGTTCAAATTGGTGGGCCACTGGGTGCTTACCTCCCGCCGAGCAAGTTCGATCTACCCATGGACTACGAGTCGTTGGTTGCTGCTGGTGGCATGCTCGGCCATGGAGGTCTCGTGGTTTTCGACGATACGGTAGAGCTGGGAAGGATGGCTCGCTTTGCCATGGAGTTCTGCGCTGAAGAGTCGTGTGGTAAGTGCACTCCGTGCAGAGTTGGATCCGTGCGCGGAATGGAGGTCCTGGACCGGATCGGCAGAGGAGAAGATCAAGAGGCCAACTTTGCTCTGCTGGATGATCTCTGCGAAACGATGGCGGAGGCTTCGCTTTGTGCCATGGGGGCACTGACTCCTATGCCAATAAAAAGTATCCTCAGGTACTTTCCAGAAAGTTTACATAACGGGGCTTCCAGGGACGGGGCTTCAAGAGGAGATCTTGGGTGATGACCAAGGGTGGGGACCGCAAAGCAGTGATGACAAGAGTGGGGGGACTATGGAAAGAAATAGATCTAGCTACTCCAGCGCCTGAGTCACATTTCGGTGAGCCATTGGAAGATGTTGCTGTAGAGATAGATGGGATATCTGTCGTTGTTGCTCAAGGTACCTCTGTTCTAAGAGCTGCAGCTCTGGCAGGTATTGATATCCCCAGGCTATGCGCTACGGATACCCTAAGGGCCTTTGGCTCTTGTCGACTGTGCCTCGTAGAGATCGAGGGCCTGTCGGGTACTCCAGCATCCTGTACAACTCCGGTTCGTCCTGGCATGAAGGTTAAGACGCAGACCGCTCGGCTTGCTCGACTCAGACGCCAAGTCATGGAACTGTACATCTCTGACCACCCCCTTGACTGTTTGACCTGTGCCGCCAATGGCGACTGTGAGCTGCAGAGAGTTGCTGGTTCCGTTGGTCTTCGGGAGGTCCGCTATGGCTATGCAGGAGCTAATCACCTTGGCGATGAGAGAGATGAATCAAATCCATACTTCACCTTTGATCCGAGCAAGTGCATAGTTTGTTCTCGTTGTATCCGCGCTTGCGAGGAGATACAGGGCAGTTTTGCCCTTGCACTCAAGGACAGGGGCTTTGCCTCGAGAGTTTCTCCAGGTCCGAAAGGGAAATTCTTCGACTCTGAATGTGTTTCCTGTGGTGCTTGCGTGCAGACTTGTCCAACTGGTTCCCTCGAAGAAAAATCAGTGATTGAACTCGGGATACCTCAGAGGACAGTGGTTACGACCTGTGGCTACTGCGGCGTAGGTTGTTCGTTCAAGGCTGAGCTCAAAGGAGATGAGCTCGTACGAATGGTCCCCTACAAAGATGGTGCTGCCAACAATGGTCACTCCTGTGTTAAGGGTCGTTTTGCATGGGGATATGTCAACCATAAAGACAGAGTCCTTAAACCGGCCATACGAGAGAACATCACCGATCCATGGCAGGAGGTTTCTTTCGAAGAGGCCATCGAATTTACAGCCAAACGATTACTGGATATCCAGGGGCGTTATGGTGTGGGTTCCATTGGTGGTATTACCTCTTCTCGGTGCACGAATGAGGAGGTATACGTTGTACAGAAATTAGTACGAGCGGCATTTGGCAACAACAATGTGGATACTTGCGCCCGAGTATGCCACTCCCCTACAGGATTTGGACTTAAACAAAGCTTTGGCACCTCGGCTGGGACTCAAGATTTCGCCTCGGTTGAATATGCCGATCTGATCATGGTTATAGGTGCCAACCCAACGGAAGCTCACCCCGTATTTGCTTCTAGGATAAAGCGGAGATTACGCAGCGGAGCGAGGTTGATCGTGGTAGATCCTCGAACTACTGATCTAGTGAGAAGTCCTCACATCCAAGCTAGCTGCCATCTACAGCTTCGTCCGGGGAGCAATGTGGCTCTTGTCAACTCGATGGCACATGTTGTAGTCACCGAAGGGCTTGTAGATAAGACGTTCATAGAAGAGCGTTGCGACTGGGACGACTTCGTCAAGTGGAGACAGTTCATAACCTCTGATGAGTACAGTCCAGAGGTCACTGAAGCAATTACAGGGGTGCCTGCTGATCAGGTTCGCGAGGCAGCTAGATTGTACGCTACTGCAACCAATAGTGCCATCTACTATGGCTTAGGAGTCACTGAGCATAGCCAGGGGTCTACTACGGTCATCGGATTGGCCAATTTGGCTATGGCTACGGGAAATATAGGAAGGGCAGGAGTAGGCGTTAATCCTCTTAGGGGCCAGAACAATGTTCAAGGATCAAGCGACATGGGATCTTTCCCGCACGAATTCCCTGGTTACCGTCATGTTGGTGATGAGGCTGTCCGGAGTGTTTTCGAGAGAGCATGGGGACGTGAGCTTGATCCTGAGCCCGGGCTGCGGATTCCGAACATGTTCGATGCTGCTCTCGAAGGGAGTTTCAAAGCTCTGTTCATCCAAGGAGAGGATCTCGCTCAGTCCGATCCCAACTCTCACCATGTGAGGGAGGCTCTAGCCAGTTTGGAGCTGTGCGTAGTTCAAGATCTTTTCCTGAATGAGACGTCGGCTTTTGCACATGTATTTTTGCCTGGAACTTCTTTCCTGGAGAAAGACGGTACGTTCACCAATGCCGAACGTCGTATCAACAGGGTCAGGCCAGTGATGCCGCCCAGGAGTGGTAAGCATGAGTGGGAGATTGTCTGTGAGCTGGCCACCGCTATGGGTTACCCTATGCGCTACGATGACGCAAGTCAGATAATGGATGAGATCGCTGCACTGACACCTAGTTTTGCAGGAGTCTCCTTCGCCAAGCTAGACGAGCTCGGTAGTTTGCAGTGGCCGTGCAACGATGCGGCACCAAAAGGAACACCGATCATGCATGTGAATGGGTTTGTGCGGGGTAAAGGTAAGTTCGTAGAAACTCCCTTTGTTCCCACTGAGGAGCGTACAACCAAAGCAGCTGAGGGGCATCCCCTACTGCTGACCACAGGACGTACCCTTGTTCAATATAACGTGGGGACCCAGACCCGTCGAACTGAAAACATACGCTGGTATCCTGAGGACGTCCTCCAAATCAATCCTCTTGATGCAGCAGAGCGCGGGGTGAAAGATGGAGACTTGGTACTCGTAGAGAGTAGGATAAACAAGACTCGTCTTCGTGCACAGTGTACTGAGAGGGTTCCTCCTGGAGTAGTTTATACTACTTTTCATCACCCGGTAACCAACACCAACTCGTTGACTACAGAGCTATCGGACTGGGCAACCAACTGTCCTGAGTACAAAGTCACTGCGGTGAGAGTAGTAAAGGTGAGTTCATCCGAACCTATAGCTGTTCCTACACCTGCTGAGCTCATGCTTGGGCGACAGGAGAGAGTGCCGAGAGGAAGCATCGATGCAAGTGCAAGTCTTAGTACAAGCCGTCCAGACATTGTGAGGATGGCCAATCAAATTGCCGCCAATTTCCAGCACTATCCATTCGATAAGGCTGTGGAGGCAGTAAGGGATCACTTGAAAATGTTCTGGGCCCCTTCAATGCGATCCATTCTTCTCGGTATTCTGGGTGAACTGAATGAACAAGAACTGAATGCACAAGGCATTGCTCCACTCGTGATTGCTGCCGGAAAGAAGTTGCGCAGCGAGCATCGTGATCTTGGATGATTCAATGCATGTCTCATATTACGTTGTAGTTATTCCTGGCGGTATCCGCAGTTGCGGTATCTGTAATAGCGGTATTTGTAGCTGTTTAGTGCAGGACTCCATCTGATCACGGCAATTGCAGTGCTCATCAACCATAGTGAAAGTGTTGCGATATCGGCTACTTTTCCTAGACCCCTTATCCCACTCGACATAGTGATATGCCCGATAATGGAAGTGCCCAGAGCGTAAACTCCCATCGAGAAAGTAGGAGGCCAAGGTGGAGGCTCATACTGTTCATCCGGGGAGTTGCTAGCCAAGTCGATTTCACTTGAATGGTTCAAATGATTTGGATGATTAAAGTCGTTAGGTATTGCAGCAATGCGCATCTTGCCCAGCAAGCTGATAATTAGCGACTGTGAAGTGTTCAGTATTTTCTTACCTATCCAGACGCTGCTGACCAACAGAATAGGTATCATGATTAGGCTGGCTATACACCATATACCAATGCTTGTATCTGTACTGATACGAATCAGGATGGAGTTAATCCCCAACCAGCGAATAGCATCGATATGATTGACATTTGGGGCGGTATGCAAAGAGGTAGTAAGCAAAGATCCTCCTGTTCCCGCAGCTAGTCCACCACAACCTGCAACAATCCACCAGGAAGAAAGAGGGCGCCGAGGGAGGCCAGAACGCGTGATGCGCAAGGTGGATATCGCTAACAAGTACAGGTATCCCAATACGCCTAGCAACCAGAGCAAGAAAGCGAGAGTAGCCACTTCTGGATGAGCTGATTTCAATGCTCTTTTGGCGATAGTCGATAGTCCAAGAGCAATGGATAGCAATGCTGCTGGAGCGAGAAACCATTTACCGTTTGCCCTATGTGCTGTCTCGTCTGGCTCGGTCGTTGGCGTGGATCTCTCGTTATCTCTGGGTTCGTCGTTGAGTCCCGCTCTCGCATCCCTTGGAATGAGTTTGTCTGATGCCTCGGAGGATATGGCTATACGGTTGTCAATAGTATTAGAAGATTTAGGATGGTACAGCCAACGACCAAGCGGTATGACTGCCATCTCTATCACAGTGACCAACGAGGCGGCACTTAGAGCAGTAATAGCGCCTACGGTGCTTATATGCAAAGAGATCAATCCTATGGAGATCACAGCCAATCCTATTGGGATCGTGAAAAGTCCAAACCGGGCGTGACGTGGGCCTAGAGAGGCTGATACAAAGCCGTATTTACCCCCTATAGGCCAGTGGTCTTTGGCTCTTGAGAACCAAGTTAGGTTAAATGGTCGGTATTTGAGTAGAACTGCCCATCCCCCAGCCAATGCGAGTACGACAGTTTGAGTGAGCGCAAGGGCCAGAAGTGGAATGGCTAGAGGTGATAGTGATCCTGCGCTGGCACGGCTGGCCGCTGCTGTTGTCGCCATGATGGCAGCGAAAGGCATTGGCTCTCTCGCCCTGTAGTTACGTGCGTGCTTTGTTGATGCAGTGACACTGCTCCTGTTCAACTAGAAACCCTGTTGCGTCTCGACCACTGCTTGCTCGTACTCATGATGACGTTGAGCCAAACCTACGAACAACGCTAGGACGAGCAGACCAGCGGATAATCCAAGTCCCAGACGAATTCCTCCAGATGTGTCTGAAAGGATCCCCGCTAGTATAGGTCCGATGCACTGACCCAAGGCAAAGGCTACAGTAAGGGCGGCTATTCCCGCTGTCCAGTGGTCAGGTGGAAGTGAGCGTCTCGCTACGGTTGTAACTGCGGTAACAACTGCCAAGAAAGAAGCACCAAAGAGGAGTGCCGAGCTGAATGCTGCTAGAGGAAGATGAGACAGCAGCGGAAGTGAGGCACCCACGGATAGAACTCCTAGCACAAGTCCCACTCCACGTCCTGATCGCAAGCGCCCAAGTAGTGGCCCCCAGGCAAAGGCAAAGGCAAATCCAGCCATCCCCAAAGTAGTCCAAAAGAGGGTGATTTCCAGGGTAGTTGCTCCGTAGTGCACCAAGAAAGCAACGATAAAGGTCATGTATGCTATATAGCCAGCGCCAAAGAGAGCATAGGCAAACAATGTAGGGACAATGTTGCTGAAAGAGGGTCTTTGATGGCTGCTCGGGAGTGCTGCTTCAGTGGCACGACAGAGAGAAGAGGCCTTGGCCAGGAATATGAAGCTGATTGCTCCTAGGAAGCCTAAGGCTAGCCATCCAATCCGCCAACCATCTCCCGTTCCCCCTAAGTTGAGAAGTGCTGGCACGAGAAGTCCAGAAATGACGATACCCAGTCCTCCGCCGCTGAAGTACACCCCCAGCAATAGGCTAGCTCGACCTGGAGAGACGTAGCGACCCCACTGAGCAGCCAGCCCAGCTCCCGCTATGAAACTTACCGCTCCACTAGCCCCGGCTACAAAACGAAGAAGCAGCAGGATGACTGTATTGGCTGAAGCAGCCGATGCAAATAAGCTGATCACTACTACCGCTGTGGAGGTGAGAAAGGCCCTGTTGATACCGATCCGGTTGGCTGTCATTGCAGCGATCAACGCTCCGACAAGATAACCAACCGCATTGGCAGTGTTCATAGCTCCCGCTACAGCAAATGACCAATGTAGTGCATGTTTCATGGATGGCAACAAGAGTGCATAAGCGAACCGCGCCAATCCTATCGCCACTCCTGGACCAAAGGCTAGACCGAATGCAACTCCTAATCCCCCTGCTGACTGCAGCAACTGGCCTGAATCTTTGTTGGAGATGTTGATGATCTTAGTAGTTCGTATCATCGGATAACCATGCCGCCCCCCTAGAAAAGCCACCTACCACAGTGAGTTTATATGTTATGGGCCAGCTGACCTCGAACCAGGTCAAGTATGTTACTTGACGATATGTTCGTATTCTAGCTCTTTAGAGTAAGGATC
>JAMDDE010000074.1 GCA_023489235.1 Actinomycetota bacterium
CTAAGCTTGTTGCCATAACCGAGTTGTCCCCTCCTAGTACTATGAGAGGAGCCTAGTGTTCACTTCCTGGGGCGTACCTTCCTAAGTTCGCATCCTCTTCTTGCTTCAAGCAACCTCTGTCTCTGGGTTGAGATCCCAAACACGTCTTGTCTCGGCCTCCAAACTGAGTAAGACAGCGTCTGCAGTAGAACGATTGCACGCTGTTGGCACATCCCATACAGTAGCCAAACGAATTAGAGCTTTTACATCTGGATCATGCGGCTGAGGCTCGAGTGGATCCCAGAAAAATACCACTGCATCGACCAAACCATCGACGATCATGGCCCCTATCTGCACATCACCACCCAAAGGACCATGTTGGAGAGCAGCTACATCAAGTCCGAGATCAGAGGAAACTAGTTTGGCTGTACTTCCTGTACCACAAAGTCTGTAGTGAGCAAGCGTCTCTCTGTGCTCTCTCGCCCAATCGCAAAGGTCCTGCTTTTTGTTATCGTGAGCTATGAGAGCAATTGTCCTGGCTGATTCTTCAGCTCGAGCCAGTTCCTCCTCTTTTCTGTACCTCCAATACTCTGCACGTGTCCCACGACCTCTATTCTCCATGACTTCATTATGCAGGTCGTATGTAACACGGAGGTGTACTGAGTATGAACCTACGGTTAAATATCAAGGAGGTTGAATAAAAAATATGTAAGCATCACTGTGCTGATAGAGGCAACGATCCTTTATCCAACAAAGGCTGGTCTATGCTAGTAGGCACAGATGATAGATGAAACACCCATTCCCAATGGCCTATACGTGATAACTGCTTCAGGGATGGCACAAGGGAGAACCCATCTGGACATCGCCAGAGCCGCTATCGAAGGTGGAGCAACAACCTTGCAGCTGAGGGCACCAGAAGCTAGCTATGAAGAGAGACTGGAACTGGCCAGCTCGATGGTGGAGCTATGCCGACAAGCAAAGGTGCTGTCCATCATCAACAACGATATACCCATAGCCTTGGAATCTGGAGCAGACGGGGTGCATCTAGGGCAACAAGACGATCCAACTTCGGCTAGAGCTGCTCTAGGTAACAACAAAGTACTGGGCATTAGCGTGAACAGCTTAGAAGAAGCTCGCCTTGCCCTGGACTTCGGAGCATCCTATCTAGGAGCTACCGTTTTCTCTAGCTCTACGAAGCCAGAGGCTAAACCTTTGGGTTTAACCAGAATTGCCGAGCTGGTCAGGGAAGTACCCTTACCGGTAGTGGCTCTCGGAGGAATAAACAACACAAATATAGACGAGGTACTCGCTTGTGGGGTGTGGACCGTAGCTGTCATATCCGCGGTGGCAGCAGCTGATGATCCGGTGAGGGCCACTGCTCGGCTGGTGGATGCCTTGAAGAGGTATCGAAGCAGTAATCAAGTAGAACTGGATGAGGGCAGGGACAGGTAGGATAAGCCAGGGTATCCAAGATAGGAATACCTTCATCAGCTGAAGTATCAGCAATACAGGAACCTATACAAGAGGGACAGTGAATGGAAGGTTATAGCCATACAGAAGAAACGGATTCAAGACAGTTGACCGGGAAGGTCACGCCTGAGCTCTTCGAGAAGATCATATACCGCAAGCTAGGTGCAAAGGACTCCGATGTACTAGTTGGACCACGTCACGGAGTAGACGTAGGCGTGGTGAGAGTGGCAGAAGGAAGAGCGATGGCACTTACCACAGATCCTGTATTCGTGGTTCCAGCATATGGATGGGAAAGAGCTGCATGGTTCGCTGTCCACATACTTGCTTCGGATGCGGCAACATCTGGACTCCCCCTCAAATGGATGACTGTAGATCTCAACCTCCCACCTGAGATATCCGACAACGATCTATCAACCCTATGGGAAGCCTTCTCGAATGCTTGTAGCGATATAGGTATCTCGGTTGTAGCAGGACATACCGCTCGTTACGATGGGTGCAACTGGCCGATGGTAGGAGGAGCCACTTGTTTGGCCGTGGGAGACGAGTCTTCTTATGTAACCCCTGCTATGGCAATGCCAGGACATCAAGTAGTGATCACCAAAGGTGCAGCCATCGAAGCAACTGCCTTGTTCGCAGCCACCTTCCCGGATCGTCTACGTCAAGCCCTCGGTAATCAGGTGCAATCCTCGGCAGAGAGCCTGTTCAAGCAGATGAGCGTAGTGAAAGAAGCCTCCATTGCATCCAGTTTCGGACTGCGAGATCAAGGAGTGACATCCATGCACGATGCTACCGAGGGAGGGGTGTTCGGCGGATTGGTAGAGCTGGCCAATGCCTCGGAAGTAGGCATACGAATCGTTAAAGAGGCTATTCCACTAAGACCTGAGGTAGATGCTGTTTGCAGTCACATAGGCATTGACCCCTATACCTCCATCTCTGAAGGAACCTTGATCGCTACGGTGGTACCATCACGTGCTCGAGAATTTGTATCTGCTCTTGCTGATGCAGGCATCGAATCTGCCATTGTAGGTGAGATATTGCCTAGGTCCGAGGGTATGATATTGGAGTCAGGCGGCGAGAGGATCCCTTTGGCCCATCCGGGACTAGACCCCTTCTGGGATGCTTTCAGCAACTGGGCTACAGCCGAACAGGAAAGCTAGCCACAGAAGAGGGACATGGAGCAAATGCACCAGAGCATAAAACTCGGGAGGATTGCCGGCATACCTGTAGGGATCAACTGGAGCGTACTGGTTATTTTTTGGCTTCTCATGTGGGGGCTAGCGGCAAGTTTACTGCCTGCTGATTACCCCGGGTACTCGAGGGCGGATTACTGGATTGCCGCTGCAGTGGCATCCATCATTTTCTTTGCTTCACTGCTCGCTCATGAGTTAGGCCACTCCATCCTCGCGAAACGCAATGGTGTCGGAGTATCCGAGATAACCCTCTGGCTGTTTGGTGGGGTATCCGAGCTAGAGAAAGAAGCCCTCACTCCTGGAGCAGACTTTCGCATTGCTGCAGCCGGTCCTATGATAAGTATCCTGTTAGGGGCAGTGTTCGTCCTCATGGGATTCATCTTCAAGCTACTCTCCGTCCCGGAGTTGATAGCGGGGACAACAAGTTGGCTCGGGTGGATCAACTTCTTGCTAGCTGGTTTCAATCTTGTACCCGCAGCTCCATTGGATGGTGGGCGTATACTCCGTGCAGCTCTATGGCGTCACAACGGCAATCGAACTAAAGCAACCATAACTGCTGCACGTGCAGGACGGGCATTCGGCTACATACTGATAGGGCTAGGTATATTGGAGTTCGCTTTCGGAGACCTCTCCGGACTATGGCCTGCATTCCTCGGATGGTTCTTGCTAGTAGCGGCGCGAAGCGAAGAAAGCGCGGCCCTCCTGCGAGGAGCGCTAACCGGCTACAAGGTGAAAGACTTGATGTCCGTCAACCCTACTGTCGTTCCTGCATCCATAACCGTTGACGAGTTCACCAACACCTACCTCCTCTCGCACCGTTTCTCCTCCTACCCTGTAGCCGATGCAACCGGTCAGTTGACTGGGCTCGTCACTCTCGATCGAATAAGACACGTACCTAGGCACCAGCACGCTTATGTAACCCTCGGAGAGCTAGCCAATCCAATAAACAAAGTCCCTTTGGCGCACCCACAAGAGTCATTGCCCGACTTGTTGGAGCGAATGGCCGGCCATCGTGACGGAAGAGCATTGGTTATTGACCACACAGGCCGTCTACTTGGTATCATATCTCCGTCTGATATATCCAGGGCCGTTCAAATTGCATCCTTGCGTGGCAATGCACCAGTACAGCACTGATCAAGACGGTTCCGTAAGCTCCAGCTTCAGCTGGGTGAACTTTTTACAGCCAAGCGATGCATACCACTGATCAAGAGGGCTAGTAAGCCGTGGCTTCAGCTCGGGATCAGCTTGGAAGAGGGTGCCAGCATCGCTGAGCCAACTAGGTCAATTGCGCACAGCAAATGTGATTGTCTTGGTCATTGCACAATATATCCATTCCACAATGGATTATCATTGAATCATGTGCTCTGCATATGACATGCCTACATATGATCCACAAGTCCAGCTCCGTGCTCGTGCATTAGGCGATCCTACTCGTTATAGGATATTTCGCTACGTACTGGAGGCCGACCATCCGGTTGGTGTTGCAGAGCTGACCTCTTATGTCCAATTGAATCACAACGCTGTCCGTCAGCACTTGGCAGTCCTCACCAAAGCAGAGTTCTTGTTCGAACGTGCCGAGACTCGAGGACGTCCGGGCAGGCCCCGCCTTCTATATGAGCCAAACCTTGAACAAGCTATTCACTGGGGCTTGAAGGATCCTTACGAGTACTTAGCCGCCCTACTTGTCGAAGCTCTAGGCGACAACGACTCACTAACACAAGTAGGGGCCAACTCAGGACTGAAGTTGGCATCCTCTTCTATGCCTGTCAACGATGTCAAAGAGGCGTTATCTGCCTTCAAGGCACACCTGGCCCAGCTGGGTTTCCATCCCACTCTTCGAGAGGGATTGGACACTGCGGAGGCTAACCCTGTAGAGACGAACAAGGTTGCAATTGTATTGAACAACTGCCCATTCAAAGCTGTGGCAAAGATCAATCCAACCAAGGTGTGCAAGCTCCACAGGGGCATAGCAGATGGTCTTGCCAAAGGGACTGGTTTTCTCCAACTTGCTGATATGGATGTTCGTGACCCATCTACAGCAGGATGTACCTTATGGCTACAGATGAACTCGGTTCAGCAATCCAACCAGTAACTTGACTCATCTCATGGCCAGAAGACGCTCCAAGGGAATCCAGGGGGGATCCAGAGGAACAGGTTGGCCCACTATTCGTTGCTCCCTATGCCCAAATACATAGCCTCTCTTGATCAAGGTACAAGCAGTACCCGCTGTATGATCTTCGACAGTCACGGACGAGTCATCAGCTTTGCTTCGCGTCAGCACAGGCAGATAACTCCTCAACCTGGCTGGGTAGAACATGACCCGACCGAGATACTGGACAATGCTGAGTGGGCCATCTCGACTGCCCTCGGACAAGCTGACCTTGTTCCAGACGACCTAGCGGCACTGGGAGTAACCAATCAACGTGAGACAATTGTGGCCTGGAATCGCCTCACTGGGAAGCCAATGTATACCGCCATATCCTGGCAGGACACCCGTACTGCCAGAATATGTGAACAACTTGCAGGCGAGAGAGGAACGAATCGCTTCCGAACAAAGACAGGACTACCAATAGCCACCTACTTTTCCGGACCCAAGATAACCTGGCTGTTCAACAACTATCCCCTGCTTGAAAAAGCAGTAGCAGATGGTGACCTGATCTGTGGAACCATCGACTCCTGGTTGATCTGGAACTTCAGTGGGGGAAGCAAGGGTGGTATGCATATAACCGATGTGACCAATGCCAGCCGCACCTCGCTCATGAACATCAACACCCTCGACTGGGATGAGGAGCTGCTGGATGCAATGGCTGTTCCCCGAGGTGTGCTACCCGAGATTCATTCATCCAGTGAAATATACGCTGAGGCCAAAGGTGCTCTAGCTGGGGTTCCTCTTGCCTCAGCCATTGGCGACCAACAAGCAGCTCTGCTGGGACAGGCCTGTTTCGATAAGGGTGAGATAAAAGCCACGTATGGTACAGGGTTATTCATACTGATGAACACCGGAGAGGAACCAAATTGGTCAGACCAGGGCCTGCTTACTACGCTCGCCTACAGGATAGGTTCACAACCAGCCGTCTACTGCCTGGAAGGATCCGTACCTGCAGCTGGTGCCTCGATCAGTTGGTTACGTGACAACCTAGGATTGGTATCCACCTCCAAGGAATTGGACGAGTTAGCAGAATCGGTCAACGACAATGGTGGCGTGTACTTTGTACCAGCCTTTTCAGGACTGTTTGCCCCTTACTGGGATCCACAGGCAAGAGGTCTCATAGCTGGGTTGACTGGTTATGCAAACAAGGGGCATATCGCCAGAGCGACATTGGAAGCAGCTGCCTTTCAGACACAGAAGCTCATATCCGCTATCGAGCAAGATAGCAACACGGATATCGCTACCCTTAAGGTAGATGGCGGCATGGCCAATAGCAACCTAGCAATGCAAATCTTGGCCAACATCTTGGATATTGATGTAGTTCGACCTTCCAACCTTGAAACTACCTCATTAGGCGCTGCTTTTGCAGCTGGACTAGCAGTTGGTTTCTGGGACAGCTTTGATGAACTCAGCTCACACTGGGAAGAAGGTGAGCGCTTTGAGCCTCGTATCGATTCAGAAACCAGGGAACGATACTTACGATTTTGGGAAAAAGCAGTCACAAGGAGCATGGCATGGCTTGAATGAGGAGCAAGTGGAACGAGTGAGTGATACACCCTCTTGGCACAGTGGAGGACGGCCTAGCAGTGGACTAGGGGTTGAATGATATTCGAGGAGGAGTGGTCGTGGCTCGTATGCATCGTTGGTCTACGCATCGTTGGTCGATCTTTTCCATTCTGCTAGTACTAATCATCACTCCCATCAACTCCACGCTTATCCGTGCTAGGCCAGATAGGGTAACTGCCAACTCCGTAACGGTGAAGAACACTGAACAAATAAGCACTACCCCTATCAACTCATCCTCCACCCAGGGGAGTGTCTATACTCCACTTACCCCCTATCGGATCGTGGACACCAGGAGTGGCGCTACCGATCCCTCCACCTATGCAGGAGATACCCTAGG
>JAMDDE010000032.1 GCA_023489235.1 Actinomycetota bacterium
TAGCTCATAGAGGAGCAAGCAAGCGAGAACGCATGGCACAGAGGATAGCACCAGCAACCACTGCTGCAGTCTCGGATCTGAGAATATGATCGGCCAATTTTACTTTCTGGGGACACAGGCTCATCTCTGTTTCGTCGAAACCACCTTCCGGCCCAATGAGCACAGTTGGATAGTCGAGGTTCAGGGGCCTCCCCTCGGGATGAGCCAGAGCTAGGCGCCCTCCAGCTATATGCCCACCTACGACTTCAGGGAATGGAGCCACTTCCTCGACTATGGGCAACCAGGCGTGCCTGGATTGCATTGCAGCTTGAATGGCTACCCGCCTCAACCGGGATACGATTCCCTTGTCTGGCCCATCTCCTTTGGCCACTGACCTATTGGAGGTAAAGGGGATGATCCGGTCCACGCCAACTTCAACCAATTTCTGTACCGCCCACTCTGTACGACCACCTTTGAGCAGTGCGAACCCTATGTCAACCTCTGGCTGCTTGCGCTGTTCAACAAAGATCTGGCTGTCTATGCAAAGTTCTCTGGATCCGCTTCGCTCCCCACGGTAAACGCACCTCCTCCACTGTCCCCTTCCATTGGAGACCAGCACACGCTCACCTGGCCTCAAGCGCAACGATCTCATGAGGTGCCGTTGGTCATCTAAGTCAAGTAACGGGTCATCCAGGTCGTCCACGAAAACCATGATGACCGCATCTTCTTGAGCCGGAGAGTGATGTTCGATGATCAACCGTGTCGATGGTCAACTAAATGCGGATCGTATCTTGTGAAACAACCCTTCGTGGCTTTCCGGTACATCCTCGCCTCGCTCAGCCGCAAATTGACGTAATAGCTCCTCCTGGCTCTTGGTCAAAGACCTAGGCGTCTCTACAATGACATGGACCAGCAAATCACCTCTACCTCTGCCTTTCAGATGAGGAACGCCCCTTCCTCTCAACCTGAATACCTCCCCACTTTGAGTACCAGGGGGAATGACCAGCTCCTCGCTCTTGTCGAAGGTATCCAAAGTAATCTTGGTCCCCAGCGCCGCCCTGGTCATGGGCAATCGCAACTTGTAGTGCAACTCATCACCTGACCTAGTAAAACGCTCATCAGGTTTCACAGTCAAGTGCACATAAAGATCCCCGGGAGGGCCACCACGCAATCCAGCACTTCCACGCCCAGCTAAACGAAGTGTAGAACCAGAGTCCACCCCCGCGGGAATATCCACCATCCAAACACGTTCCTCGGTCGTCCGCCCTTCGCCGTGACACTCAGGACAAGGGCTCATGACCACCTCTCCAGTGCCTTTGCAACGACGACAAGCCGTGGCAGTGACCATTTGACCCAAGAACGACTGCCTTACTTGACGAATTTCTCCACTTCCTCGACAATCAGGACAGCTAACTGGTGAAGTACCTGGTCGTGCCCCACTACCAGCACATGTAGAGCAGACGACCGGTACCGATACGGTCACTTCCCGCTTGGTTCCAAATATCGCCTCTTCGAAGTCAAGCTCTAAAGTGACCTCTACATCGCTTCCCTGCATGGATCTTGTTTGGCGACCATATCCTGATTGGAATCCGCCGCCGAAGAAACTGTCTATTAGATCACCTAGTCCCCCACCGAAAAAGGAACCCGCAGACATCCGCTGGCCATCCAGAACATCTTCGTCTGTGCCGAACATATCGTATCTGCGTCGCCGTTCAGGATCACGGAGTGTCTCGTATGCCCTGGTTACCTCTTTGAAAAGGGCTTCTGCCTGTGGATCGCCTCCATTTGCATCCGGATGCAGCTCCCGGGCTTTTCGACGATAAGCGCGCTTCAGCTCGTCCTGAGTTGCATCCCTATCCACTCCTAGGAGGGCGTAGTAATCGGTATTGGTACTCATCGCGTCATGCTCCGCTCATGTCCGTCAAGCGCTTGGATAGGCGTTGACCTACAAGCGTCACTGCTGCCAACGCCTCCTGATAGTGCATCCTCGTAGGACCGAGCACTCCTATAGTGCCACGGTATACCGACTGGGGATCACCCACCTCATAGGGAGCAACTACAACGGCACACTCCGACAAAGGCTCCACGCCGTGTTCTTTCCCAATTGCTACAGTAAGCCCTCTTTTCATCAATTGGTTCAGCAGTGCAACCATAGCGTAGTGTTCCTCCAGCATGGACAGAACTGATCTTACCGTCTCCACTGCGTCAAATGCCTCTGCAACGCGCGAAGCGCCATCCACGAACACATAATCTGCCTTGTCCAATGAGGAGAGCTGGGCAAGCTCGTCAGTGCAGATCTGTACGAGAGTGTCCACCCCCGGATGCCCAGTAGCTGGGATGGAGTAACTGCCATGCAATGTAGACGACTTCAAGTTGTTCATCAGATGAGCACTAGCCATTCCAAGCAGCTCGTCGGAGAATTCAGCAGGAAATTCGATAGCCCTTTTTTCTACGACCCCATTGGATAGTACCAGCACAAGTAGGCCTGAACGAGGATTCAAGCCGACCAGTTGCACGGAGCGGATCGTGGCTGCCTCTGATGGCGGAGCAACTACCACCGCAGCATAGTCGGTAAGAGCAGAGAGCAATCGAGAGGTATCGTGCAAAATCTGCTCCATCTCTCCATGGGATGCGGCAAAGAACGCCTGAACCTTGCGAAGTAGGTTCATATCCAACCTGGTAACATCCAGCCGAGGGGCAAGCTGATCCACGAAGAACCTATAACCTTTGTCCGTTGGGACCCTGCCTGCGCTCACATGAGGTTGCATCAGATAGCCTAACTGCTCTAGTTGCGCCATCTCGCTTCTAACTGTTGCTGGAGATACTCCTATGTCAGAGATAACACTTATATGATGAGAGCCAACCGGTTGAGCAGTCTCTATATACTCGCTTACCACTGCAGTCAGGATAGCTGCTGTTCGTGGACCAAGCTTTGAATGACCATTGACTTCTTCGGATGCATCCTTTCTATCTCTTGTCACCTTTTTCCTGGTTGTCCGTACTGTCGTCCTGGTAGTAGCAGTTGCTGTTGACCTCTTTGGAAAAGTTCTTTCTTCGGTGGCTATATCGGCCGGAGACGAACTCGGTTGACGAGCAGAGTAGTCCTCCTCGTCCCTAACTGTTTCGGGAGCAACAGCCGTTTCAGTAGTGGCAACGCAAAGATCGCCTGACAACACGTCTCCATCCATGCACATCATCTTCGCATGTCATCCTTGTTCGCGCTCTTGATACAATTACCCTCGATATCTTCAATCAAGCTGCTCACGGTTAAATGCCTCACGCTGCAAAGAACCTTGCATAGCGTTTAGGTGTTGAGTACTCGTCATTATCATTGCAGTCCTAAGATGTAATTCTACCCAGTGTCAGAGAGAGCTGCTACATACCGTTGTACCTGCCGCACACTCTTCAGACAAGGTTGGTGGAGAAAGGGGTAGGCGACAGCAATAAGTCAACGGTCTACCCGCAAAGCAGTTATGAAGGCTTCCTGGGGTACTTCTACTCTGCCAATGTTCTTCATGCGCTTCTTTCCTTCTTTCTGCTTCTCCAAAAGCTTGCGCTTACGAGTCACATCCCCGCCATAACACTTAGCTATCACATCCTTCCTTCGAGCCTTGACGGTCTCCCTGGCAATGATCCTTCCCCCTACTGCTGCTTGAATTGGGACGTCGAATAGCTGCCGAGGGATCATCTCTCTAAGCTTCTCTGCTATCTTCCGACCGTATCCCGCTGCCTTGCTCCGGTGAACAATTGCTGAAAAGGCATCAACAGCTACACCGGCCAAGAGAATATCCACCTTGACCAGATCGGATGTTGCATACCCAGCATGCTCGTAATCCAAGCTTGCATACCCCTTCGTCCTGCTCTTCAACTGATCGAAAAAGTCCATCACCACCTCGGCAAGGGGTATCCGATAAACAAGTTCTACTCGTTCTGGGGACAGATAAGACATATGGGACATCTCGCCACGACGTCCTTGGCAAAGCTCCATGATCGCCCCGGTGTACTCTGCAGGCATGATAATGGTGGCAGATAGCATTGGCTCCTCTATGTGATCCAAGTAGGATCCATCGGGCAACTCACTAGGGTTCTGCACGAATACGGTGTCACCACTTCGCAAGCAGGCCTTGTAGGCAACTGATGGGGCCGTTGCCACAAGCGATAGACCGAACTCCCTTTCCAACCGCTCACGGATGATGTCCATGTGCAGCAAACCCAGGAAACCGCAGCGAAAACCGAAACCCAGAGCACCGGAGGACTCTGGTTCATAACTGAAGCTAGCATCGTTCAATCGCAGCTTCTCCAAAGCGTCTCGAAGATCAGGGAGCTGATCTCCATCGATAGGATACAGGCCACAAAACACCATTGGCTTTGGTTCTCTGTATCCAGGGAGAGCCTCGGCTGGCTTGGCAGCCCCAGTAACTGTCTCTCCAGCACGAGCTTCACTAACATCCCGCACCGAGGCGATCAAGTAACCAACCTCGCCAGGACCCAAAGTGGTTACCTTGGTAGGATTTGGCGTGCGTACACCGAGCTCTTCTACCTCGTGAACGGTTCCAGCCTGTACGAATTTGATTTGCATGTCGGTAGCCAATACACCATTCACTACCCTTATCGAACTAACAACCCCTCTGTACTGGTCGTAGTAAGAATCGAATACAAGAGCCTGCAAAGGTGCCTCTTCGTCACCTGCAGGAGGGGGTACTCGTTCGACTATGGCATCCAACAACTCGTCGACCCCCTTACCAGTTTTGGCGGATATGCGTAAGATCTTGTCGGGATCCAGCCCCAAGACATTCTCTATCTCTTCAGCACAACGATCGGGATCTGCTGCCGGCAGATCTATCTTGTTCAAAGCTGCAATGATCTCTAAATCATGCTCCATCGCTTGATAACAGTTGGCTAAAGTCTGAGCTTGAATACCTTGGGAAGCATCGACTAGCAACACTGCACCTTCACAAGCAGCTAAAGACCTGCTTACCTCATAGCTGAAGTCCACATGTCCCGGGGTGTCGATCAAGTGCAAAATATTGTTCTTCCACTTGACTCGCACGCATTGAGCTTTGATGGTTATGCCTCGTTCTCGCTCTATGTCCATCGAATCCAGGAACTGCTCACGCATCTCACGCGGATCAACTGCTTCGGTGAGCTCCAAGATACGATCCGATAGCGTTGACTTTCCATGATCTACATGGCTTATTATGGAAAAGTTCCTGATAAGGTTTTTCTGGATCACCTTGATTTACTCACCTTTGTGACTTCAGCAGAGATGGGCAACGAGAAGGATAAAAAAGCAGATAGCACTGGACACGCCAACGTATTACGCAACTGTTCATGTTCATGTCGCTAAGCATGGTAACCTTTCTCTGCAATTGATGGTATGCGCTCCTGAGGCTAAGTGCGCTCGCCCAGGCAAGGAACTTGAACAAGGACTATAGAGGAAGAAATGGCCAACATCGCTAGTCAGATAAAACGAAACAAGCAGAACGAACGACGTCGATTGCGCAACAAAGCAGTGCGATCCGAAGTAAAGACACGCATTAAGACTGCCACAGCCGCGGCCGGTACCGGAGATGAGAACGCTGAAGCCTTGCTTCGCCTGGCGCTCAAACGTATAGACAAGGCTGTGACCAAAGGTGTGATTCATCGTAATGCTGCAGCTAGGTACAAGTCTCGCCTCATGCACCGGGTGGCACGTATCGTTTCCGAGCAGAGCTCCTGAGTGCCTGTTTGGTCCTATTGGTCTGGTCTGCTAGACGAGATAGACGAGTCAAGCGGGCTACTAGGATCTCCAGAACAATTTGAGGACTGAGATTCGTAGCTCCACGCAAGTCGAGGTCGGCCCTGCCGAGCAAGACAATGGCCTCCCTGAGCCTCCCGGAACCTAGCTTACGGCTCATCACCAATAATTTCTTTGCAGGTAGTTCGTTGGAAAGACCTAAAACCTTCTGAGCATCTACAGCCCCTTTCAACGGCAACCCATCGAGCTTCAGCAGGGACTCATAGTGCTTGTAGAGTATCGCCAACACCGCCAATGGATGAAACTGCCCATTGATGAGCAACCTGTTCAGTACCGCTAATGCTTGAGATACATCTCCAGCATCGATCCTGTCAGTCAACCTCCAAGGCTCGGTGCTGCCTGCCCTCCCGAGAAATGGGACAATTTCTTCCACCGACAACTTGGCCTTGTCTCCATAGACAACCGTCAAGGTGTCAAGCAAGCTTTCTAGTCTATTCAAATCAGTACCTATGTGCTCTTCCAGTTGCTCAAGTGCCTCTCGATCCAAGCGAACAGAGGAAGCGGTCACCTTTTTGTTGATCCATTCCTTCCGCCATCTGAAGTTGGACTGGTTCAGCTCCTCAATAACACCGTTCTCTCGAACAGCTGCCACCACCGTTGCAGGCAATTTGCCACTACTGGCTGTCAGCACCAGACAACTAGTAGAAGAAGGAGAGCGTAGATAGTCCTCTAAGGCAGTCAGATCAGATGCCGATGCCTTCCCTATGTTCCGAAGCACCACTATGCGTTTATCACTGAAGAATGGAGGGGTGCGGCAGGCATCTATAGCAAGAGAAACAACATCGGTCTCTCCTCCAACTTGAAATTCCTCTACACTGAGAGCAGGATCACCTCCATCGAGCAGCTGACCAATAAGATCATGAGCCGCCTGATCTACGATGCTCGAGTCGTCACCTCTGAAGAGGTATACATTCTTCTTCTTATCGTCGGTCGGTAGTTCGTGCTGCTCAGAGCTGCTCTCCCTCCTGGCCATGATAGGCTATCTCGCCTCCCTTGGGCGAGGTGCAAGTACTTCAGAGGTATCCGAACCATCCGAATTGGCCAGTTTGAGCTTTGCTTTGGAGATACTCTCGTCTTCCAGAGGAGCATTCAACGAACTCCGAGAGCTGCTCGAAGAGTTGCTAGTTGGAGAGAGCGAGATTTGGCCATCGAGGCCTGGGCGAATTGCCTGGGTCTCCAGGATTGCAGACAGTACGGTACAGACTCGTTTGGCCCCCAAGACATCGTGCACTCGAACAACCCGTGCTCCTCTGGCAACCCCCCAGGCAACTGCTGACAAGGTAGGATCTCGCCTCTCATGCACCCTTAAGTTAAGCACTTCCCCGAGAAAATCTTTGTTGGAAACAGACAGAAACAAAGGATAGCCAAGAGCTGCTAGCACAGAGGAGTCCCTCAGCAACACCAATGAATGTCTGGTTGTCTTGCCCAAATCCAACCCTGCATCTACCATGATGCGGTCGGCTGAAATACCTGCTGCTTCTGCCCATCGAGCTCGTTCCAGTAAGAAGGTAGAGACCTCCTTTACTACGTTTTCGTACACTGGATTGGGATCGGGCACCCTAGGGGCGAGGCGGATATGGGTTGCCACTACGCTTGCTCCAGAAGCAGCAGCTACAGCTAGGTACGATGGATCGGCGAAGCCACTGATGTCGTTACCGACCACTGCTCCCGCCCTGCAGGCCTCCAACAGAACCTCGGAACGCCATGTGTCCACGGAAATGGGTAGGTCAAAACGACTCTTCAATGCCTCGATGGCAGGTACCACCCTATCCAGCTCTTCCTGCAAGCTCACTTCATCACCAGCACCTGCCTTGACACCACCTACATCCAAGATATCCGCCCCCTCCATCACCAACTGCTCAGCCCGATCGAGGAAAGCATCCAACTGGAAGTAGGCTCCATGGTCGAAAAAAGAATCTGGGGTCCTGTTCAGGATACCCATGACCAGTGCCTGATGAGTAATATCATATACTGTATTTCCCAGGCGCAGTTGCTGCCTTGATCCTCGGTAATTACTTGATGAGTCGTTCGTAAAGTGCGCACCCACAGCCTGGCTTGCCATCCCTATCAACACTACCGTAGCGTTGCCTTATCTTGGGCGAACACAACTATACGACATAGCCGATCTGTCCCTCGCAAAGTTGCCTCGGAGAACGATCAATACAGGCGAGTGGCGAGAGCCCTCCTGTAATGATTCGTCCTCTCGTCGTCAGGACCTAGCATCTCCAGGATATCCAAGAACTCTTGTCGCGCCTTCTCGTCTTGTTTGACCCTATCCAGCAAGGTATTCAAACGTTCCTCGGCATCCTCGAGTGATCCCGAATTATCGCCCAATCTGACCATAGCAGCAATCCTTCGAGTCTCCGGAGTCTCAGGAACCTTGGCCAAGAGCTCGAGGGCTTCAGAGCCTTCTCCTCGTTCCACAAGTATTTTGGCTAGTGCTACTACGGCTTTTTCATTGTCTGGATCTAGCTCCAAGGCTCGTCTGATGGAATCTTCGTCTCCTGATGCTATGAGGATGTCAACCTCACTAGGAGGCTTGTCAGCAAAGCGATCCACGAACTCCTGAACAGCCTTCTCGGGGAGAGCGCCAATGAAGCCGTCCACTACCTCTCGATTGCGTACGACATAGACAGAGGGGATGGATTGAACCCGAAAGGCCGTCGCTATTCCTGGATTCTCATCCACATTCACCTTGGCTAGTTCCACAGCTCCATTCTTACTGGCCACCACCCTCTCGATGATGGGACTGAGAGTCTTGCACGGACCGCACCAAGGGGCCCACAGATCAACGATCACCGGCACTTGCTCGGAGCGCTTGAGAACTTCGGTTTCGAATGTGGCATCTGTAACATCAATCATCGTCTAGACCTTACCAGGATTGTTACGAAGTACCGTTGCGTTCGACGAGGTTGACCGTTCCTCGCCTGCGGACAGGAGCTTGCAGCACATACCGGTAGAATTTTCACTGGCATCCTCCCAGCAGACTATGTCGAAGTGGTATCTTGTGCCAATTGCCAAATTGTTGTGTCGAATTGTTACAAAGTGTAGTTGCTAGAAACGATGTAAGCTGCCTTGTAGCTTGAATCCGAAGGATGGTCGCCATCATGAGCAATAATCCAAAAGTCGGTTGTAAGCTCATACAGTGTTACGGTACGAAGGCGCAACTACTGCAACAACTACTGTAAAGAGTGCGAAGAGAGAGTTTCTATGGAACTTTACAAACTGCATACAGACACTGACCTAGGTAATCCAGTTCTTGTAGTGGCACTCGAAGGGTGGGTGGATGCAGGACTTGCAGCTGCTACGGCTGTAACGACCCTGCTGGAAAGCGTGGAAACTGACTTGTACGCCAGTTTCGCCACCGATGAACTACTGGATCAAAGAGCTCGTCGACCAATAGCCCGAATAACCGATGGACTTGTTACCGAACTTCGTTGGCCGGAGATCAAGCTACTGTTCGGCAAGGACCACCAGGGGAGAACGGTAGCACTCTTGATAGGAGTAGAGCCTGACTATCACTGGAGAAGCTTCATTGATGCAGTAATCGAGCTAACCACCACGATAAGGGCTCGGCTGGTGGTTGGTCTGGGAGCGTTTCCTGCTCCTGTTCCGCATACACGACCGGTTAAGCTAGTGGCCACATCTTCACCTGGAGCAGCCGATCTGGCTAATCAGGTTGGTTTCGTACACGGCAGCATGGACGTTGCAGCCGGAATCTACAGTGCTTTAGAGGCGGCCTACTCGGACATGGGAATTCCATCTCTGGGCCTATGGGCGAGAGTTCCTCACTACGTAGCCAATATGCCTTATCCTGCAGCAAGTCTTACCTTGCTTGAAACCCTTTCCTCCTTGACGGGTTTGGAGATAGATGTCTCCTCCCTGAGGAGTGCGGCAGAGGAAACCAGCAAACGTATTGATGAGCTGATCAGCAAGAGCGAAGATCACCTAACCATGGTACGTCGACTGGAGGAAGCACTGGACACTCTAGAGGAACAATCCGAGGAACCGACTACCTCTGCTGGCCTCGGCATGGATCACATACCATCAGGGGATGAGATAGCTGCTGAGTTGGAACGCTTCCTGCGAGGAGATGGCTTGGGTGGAGGAGAAGACCCAACCTCCGTTTGAGCTGTACTGATCCTCTTTGCTACCTCCTTTAAAACTCCTCCCTCTTCCTGGTCGCCGATGAACGCTGCTGAGCGATCAACGAGCTGACACGGGCCCTGGCCTTCATCCTGGAGAGGATGTCAATGCTATGGTGGTCTCATGCGTGTAGACGGTGCAATTGGATTCGATCCCAATGACGTAGGGACCACTGCTAGACAAGCTGAGGATATCGGATATGACGGAGTGTGGTCTCCTGAAACTGGTCATGATCCATTCCTTCCCTTGATGTTGGCAGCCGAGCACACTACCCATCTGGAGTTGGGAACAGGTATAGCTGTAGCCTTTGCCAGAAATCCCATGACATTGGCATCGCTCGGCAACGACTTGCAAATTTACTCCAAAGGCAGGTTCATGCTTGGACTTGGCTCTCAGATAAAGCCGCACATAACAAAGCGTTTCTCCATGCCCTGGTCTCATCCGGCACCACGAATGAGAGAGCTTATCCTTGCCATGCGAGCTATTTGGAGCGCATGGCACAACCGCACTAAGCTAGATTTTCGCGGCGACTTCTACACCCATACCCTGATGACACCCTTTTTTGATCCTGGACCCAGCCCTTATGGAGCTCCTAAGGTATTCCTTGCCGCGGTAGGTCCCACCATGACCGAGGTGGCTGGAGAGGTTGCTGATGGGTTGTTGGTTCATGGGTTCACCACTGAGCGTTACTTGCGTGAGGTAACGCTACCCTCTTTGCAGAAAGGGCTCTCCAAGGCGAAACGGAGCAGGAATGACTTCCAAATCTCCTATCCGGGCTTCGTCGTCACCGGTACCACCGAGGAGGAGATGGCTGCGGCAACCAAAGCAGTCAAGGAACAAATTGCCTTCTACGGGTCCACCCCAGCGTACCGCCCAGTATTGGAGGTGCATGGCTGGGGAGAGTTGCAAACCGAACTCAACACGCTTTCGAAGCAGGGTGAATGGACAAAGATGGGAGAGCTAGTAGACGATGAGGTATTGAAGGCGTTCGCAGTCATAGCAGAGCCAGAGGACGTACCTAGAGTGGTCATCGAGCGCTACGGAGATATAGTGGATCGCTTTAGCTTTTACACCCCCTACCAGGTAGACCCCGAACGATGGAGGCCAATCATTGCAGCATTCAAGCGATAACAAAGTCTAGAGGCGATCCAATAGGTACCTTTGCTGCCGCAGCCTCCTTATATCCTCTTCGGTATCCACATCAAGAGGGCTCCCATTACAAGCCACTTCGGCAACTAGCTCCGGACGCTTTGCCATCAGGTCACGAGCACCGACATCCCCTGAAGAGGGCAGCAATGGCCAGACCGACTTGTCCAGGAACACCGGGTTCCTTCTTCTGCCAGCATAAGTTGCTACCACGATTGGGACGCTAGCAGAGGAACCGGCCGATGCCACTTTGATCCATGCCGAAGCAGGGATGAGTGGTTGGTCGGCGAGGCCCACAACTACAGCTTGGTGTTCTCTGAACTCACACCAATGCAGAGCACCAGCCAGTGAACTAGCCATCCCCCTCTCCCAGCTATCATTCCGCAGCAAGGTTACATCATAGGGAAGCAGGTGGGAGAGGTCGGCTGCTCCACTGACTACTACGGTTTCATCTAGTCCAGCTTGAAGAGCTGCCTCTACTGCCCAGGAAACCAATGGTTTACCCTTGAAGGGAACCAAAAGTTTATTGGTATCCCCCTTGTACCGTTTGGATCCTCCAGCTGCCAACACTATAGCGGCTACGGTCGTAGAGAACCCCCGATCAATGTCGTACTACGATGCACTGGACCTTCGGTATCCCGCAGGGAGGCTATAGGACGCGCCCCGGAGCGCAACCATATGATCTCAGCACAGATCGACACTGCTGTCTCCTCTGGAGTACGAGAACCGATATCCAACCCAATAGGAGCCATGATCCTGGAAAGTTCCTCTTCTTTGACCCCAGCCTCGCGTAGTTTGGCGAGTCGTTCTTCGTGGGTACGACGGGAGCCCATCGCTCCTATGTAGCCTACCTCAGTTCCTAGCGAAGCAATGACCGCGGGAACATCAAACTTGGGATCATGAGTCAATATGCATATAGCATCTCTTGCTGAGAGCGGTGGAGTAATGGAGTTTATGTACCTATCCGGCCAATCAACAACCACCTCGTCTGCCATAGGAAAGCGGACCTTGGTGGCAAAAACCTTTCTGGCGTCGCAGACGATCACGTGATAACCGAGAACTTTAGCCATCTTGGCAAGGGCAGCAGTAAAGTCAACGGCACCAAGTATTACCATGCGAGGTGGTGGAACAAACGATTCGATGAAAACCTCTACGGCCCTCTGACGACTCTCCCCGTGGCGCCCATAGTGCCGAGTGCCGCTCATGCCATTCATCAATGCTCCGTGGGCGTCTCGGGCAACTACCTCGTCCAGAAGTTCGTCTCCAAGAGATCCAAGTTGTTGGCCGTGTTCGTAGACCAGCATGCTTGCCCCTACCACAACCTCTCCTCCATCCAAAGCAGACGGAGAATTAGAAGGGGAAAGAAGGACATCGGCAGGCACGGAAGTAGGTGCAGTCGGCTCCACCCCGCAGACGGTTACCAGGGCAACCGGCCTGGAAGCCATCAACTCCTCTCTGAGCTCGTCGTAGACAGAGGGTAGATCTGGGCTTACCAGCACATGCAGTGTACCCCCACAGGTAAGACCTACAGCAAAAGCTTGTTCATCAGAGTAGCCAAAGGTGCATACATGAGCTGGTCTCTGGTTGTAGATGGAATCCATGGCCTCCTCTACTACGGCACCTTCAACACACCCCCCAGAGACAGATCCAGCCACCTCGCCGTTCTCGTTCACCACCATCGTAGCTCCAGGATCCCTTGGCCCTGAACCTTCGACACCAACCACCCGTGCAGTGGCTACACGTAGCCCCGCTTTCCGCCAACGCTCTATATCTTGCAAAACTTCCTTCATCTCTCCCCTCTCTTGCGCTGGCCACATTGAGACATGGACCACAACACGCGTAAGAAATCCTTCATCTCTCTCATTTTTTCCCCTTTATACCAAACATACTTGATTCAATGCTTCTAAAGTGACGGATCGCCTATGAGCTTGACCAATCCAGTGATCAACGCTGGAGCAAGACTTCTAATCCCTGGATAACCACCCACTCCACCAGCAACAACCCCTTTGTCCTCAGGACAAGGAATCCTCAGGACAAGGGAGCTAACTTCATGAGAACGATTGGATAACTCTCGCCAAGTTCTCCAACGATGCGACTGAATGTCCTTCCAGGAAGGCATCGGTATAAGGCAGAGCAGCAGCCATGCCTCTAGCTAGAGGTGCATAGCCAGGTGTGGCCTTCAAAGGATTGACCCAGATGATCTTGTAGGCAACTCGCTTAAGCCGTGCCATCTCTCGAGCAAGTTGAGCGGGGTCTCCTCTATCCCACCCATCTGACATGATCACCACTACTGCACCACGTGCTATACCTCTTACTCCAAATGAGTCATTGAAAGATTTGAGCCCCTCGCCTAACCTCGTTCCTCCAGAACGATCGAGAATGGCACTGGCTGCACGACGTAAAGCTGCGTCTGGATCATGACAAAGCAGTTCTCTGGTAACACGCGTCAGCCGAGTACCCAGGGCGAAAGCTTCAACTTTAGACCGTGCAGACACTGCAACATGCAGAAATCGAAGCAACGCTCGGTGGTATGGTTCCATGGAACCGCTCACATCACAGAGAAGCACTACCCGCCTGGTCGTCAAAGAATGACTCAACCATGCCTGGCGCAGCGGTTCCCCGGCCATCCTCATAGCTAGAGAGGTACTACGACGCAGATCAGGATGTCGTCTATCGTGTTTGGAGGGAACCATCCTTCTACTTTTCCGTACAGCTCCGCCGACGGAAATGCGTTCCATCAGTTTATAGGCTTCCTCCAGCTCTTTTTGAGAACATTGACGAAAGTCCTTCTCTCTGAGCACTTCCGCTGGACTGTACACCACCATCTCTTTGGTATCGATGGAAGAGCTGACCTCATCGGTATCTGGAACAACTTGGTCATCCTCTCCGTCCACCAAGGATACGGGAACCTCTACCTCGACCATGGGTGAGACAATCAGTTGACCCCCGCTCCAAAAGGCATCGAAAACATGGTCATAGGTAGCTATGTCCTCCTGGCGCCTTAGAAGCGTGGTTCTGCCCGCCCAATACACCCATGCTCGATTGGATAGTCCTACCGACGACAGGGCTCGAGCGTAGTCTATCGAGGCACCCCCGGGGACTGCGACACCTGCTCTCTTCAGGATCCTGACGAACACCACTGCCAAACGAGCCAGTTTGTCCTGTCCAAAACCATCGACCAACTGCTCGTTGTGCACATGAGAGATCCCTGCCTCAGGCATTATCCCAACTACCTCGCCAACGCCTGGCGTAACAGCTCTCCAACTCCTCCATTCATTACTCTCATGGCGTCCTCTCTGTACTTGAGCACACTTCCCAAGGTTACCTCCACAGTGTGCTCATCCAGGCTGGTTTTCTGCAGAGCTGCTATGGCTTGTGCCCAATCAATGGTCTCTGCCACTCCTGGAGGCTTGTACAATCCCAGCTGTCTCAGATATTCCACCGCTCCAGCTACCTGTCGTGCTAACGGTTCGCCAACTCCCTCGGTCTTCATGAGTACTATCCGTACTTCTCGCTCGAAGTCGGGATGGTCGACCCAATGGTACAAGCACCTTCTTTTCAAGGCATCGTGTACATCCCTTGTTCGATTAGAGGTCATGACCACGATTGGAGGAACTACTGCACGATAGGTACCTAGCTCTGGGATGGTAACCGAGTAATCAGAGAGCACCTCCAACAAGAACGCCTCGAACTCGTCGTCTGCTCTGTCGATCTCGTCGATCAATAGAACAGGCGGGACTCTCGACTCTCCAACTGGGGCTATGGCAGAAAGAAGTGGCCGTCGAATGAGGAACCGTTCCGAATACAGCTCCTCCTCTATCTCTGGACCTACCTTTCCGCCTCCAGTGACGCTCCTTGCCTCGGCAGTACGCAAATGCAACAGCTGCCGTGTATAGTCCCATTCATATAGAGCCTGACCCACGTCTATGCCCTCGTAGCACTGCAGACGGAGCAATTCGCCGCCAGTCCAACGTGATATGGCTTTGGCCAGCTCAGTCTTACCTACGCCGGCATCACCTTCCAGGAAAAGGGGTCGTTGCAAAACGATAGCCAAGAAGACCGCAGTGGAAACACCCTCATCTGCCAAGTATCCATTACTCGCAAGTCCAGCTTGCACCTCGACGGGATTGGCTACAGAGATTTGGTTCAACTTAGTTATTTGGTCTCCTCCCGGTCCTGAACGACCAAGGGAGTGCTCGCGCTCCAGGTAGCTCAGTCGAAAAGACTGAGCTACCACTGAGTACTGCTCGACGCTTCTCGGTCAATAAAGGATGAATTCGGTCACCCTCCCAATATCTCCTCCAATGACCTACGAACTAGGACCGTAGCCAGGTGTCGCCTGTACTCGCTGGATCCATTGATATCACTGGGGGGATCAAGATCAACCGCCGCTAGACTTGCTGCATCCGCTGGGGACGCTCCCTGACTGAGCGCCTCTTCCACTGCTCTGGCACGTACGGGAGTTGCTGCCATATTTACCAATGATACTGCTACAGAGTGATTTGCCTGTGCAGCAACTCCAACTATGGCCCAGTCCTGGGCCCTCCGGTTGAACTTCTGATACGAGAATGCTCCTTCCGGTATCGGCACTCTGATCTCACAGAGCAGCTCGTCGGGTTCCAAAGCTGTCTCGAGGAATCCTCTCCAGAAATTCCCCGCCTCGATCCTGCGCTCTCCCCTGGCTGCACTTCGCACGACAAGAGTGCCTCCCAGGGCAAGTATGACTGCAGGAAGATCGGAGGCAGGATCTCCATGGGAAAGGGATCCTCCTATCGTGCCACGATGACGCACTTGAGGATCTCCTATAAGACCTGCTACATGAGCCAGGATAGGTACCCGAGAGATCAATAACTCTGATGTCTGTAGGTCCCTGTGTCGACTAAGAGCTCCAATCGCCACCTCATTTCCATCCAGGGAAATATAGGAGAGCTCGCCGATACGGCCTACATCTACGAGCACCGATGGGGTGGCCAGCCTCAACTTCATCAAAGGAAGCAGAGAATGACCCCCAGCCAATACCTTGGCGTCATCTCCATATTCCCGAAGCAAACTGAGAGCTTCATCGACACTGCCCGCCCTCTTGTATTCAAACGCAGCTGGAATCATCTCTCTACATCCTCCCCTCGGATCCGGATCCGCTACGTGCTGCTGCTATTGCCTGCCACACCCTTTGAGGGGAGGCGGGCATATCCAGGTTGCTCACGCCTATATGAGACAAAGCATCCACCACGGCATTCATAACCGCTGGGGTGGAACCAATGGTTCCCGCCTCTCCAACTCCCTTCACCCCTAAAGGATTGGTCGGACTAGGAGTCACGGTGCTTGCCATCTCCATGCTAGGCAGTTCTGCGGCCGAAGGTACCAAGTAATCAGCAAAGGTAGTGGTAAGGAGGTTTCCTCGATCATCGTAAACAGCCTCTTCCCACAGTGCCTGTGCCGCTCCTTGGGCAATTCCTCCTTCGAGCTGGCCTTCCACTATGAGCGGATTGATCTGATTGCCACAGTCGTCAACGGCGATATATCTGAGCAGTTGCACCTTCCCTGTCTCTTCGTCCACCTCGACAACTGCTATGTGAGTGCCAAAGGGGAAGGTGAAGTTGGGAGGATCCCAAGTGACCGAAGCCTCCAATGTTGGTTCCATACCATCAGGAAGATTGTGAGCTGTAAAGGCCTCGAAGGCAACGGCCGCTAGAGGCATTGACCTATCGGGCGTTCCTCGCACTGCAAAGGATCCGTCTTTGAACTCCAGGTCTTCCTCGGCAACTTCTAGTTGATGGGCAGCAATGGCTCGCGCCTTGTCCAATACTCGTTCACTGGCCAGCCAAACTGCAGTGCCTCCCACCGACAAAGACCTAGATCCATAGGTATCCATCCCGTTAGGCGAGACAGCTGTATCCGAGTGAAGTACCTCCACATCATCGAAACTAACTCCCAGCTTTTCTGCAACTATCATGGACCAGCTAGTTTCATGGCCTTGCCCATGTGGTGAGGTACCGGTAACCACCTGCACCTTGCCTGTAGGCAATACGCGTACGGTAGCCGACTCCCACCCTCCAGCTGAGTAATCAAGAGATGCGAGCACTCTTGACGGTGCCAACCCACACATCTCTACATATGAAGAGATACCAATGCCCAAGTGCTTGGTTGAAGACGAAGAACGTCTCCTGGCCTGCTCAGCCCTCAACTCATCGTAGCCCACAAGAGATAGGGCCTTGTCCAGTGCATTGCTGTAGTTACCAGAATCGAACACCAGGCCAGCAGCAGAGCTGTAGGGAAACTTGTCGGAGGGAATATAGTTGCGCCTTCTGATCTCAACAGGGTCTACTCCAACCTTGCGCGCAAGTGCATCCATGGCCCTCTCGATAGCATAAGTAGCCTCTGGCCTACCTGCTCCTCGGTAAGCATCGGTAGGTGTCTTGGTGGTGAACACCCCTGTGCACTTGAAGGAGTAGGCAGGGACATCGTAGACGCCGTGATAAAGGAAGCCTCCCAGCAACGGAACCCCAGGGGTGACCAACTGCAGATAAGCACCCATATCAGCAAGGAGCGACACCCTCACAGCAGTTACTTTGCCATCTGCATCAGCCGCCAACTCGATATTCTGTATCATCCCACGGCCCTGGACGGTAGAGAGAGCCCCTTCGCTGCGTTCCTCATGCCAACGGATGGGCCTGCGGATCCGCCTAGCAAGGGCCATGGCTAGTAACTCCTCTGCATACACATTGAGCTTGGAGCCGAAACCACCACCAACGGCAGGAGCTACCACCCGAAGTTTGCTCTCGGGAATGCCCAGAGTCACGCCCAACATCACTCGCAGTATATGGGGGATTTGCGTAGCCGAGTAAAGCGTGTACTCTCCTCCAAAGGGATGAGGCACGGCTAGCACACCTCGTGGCTCCATGGCAGAAGCGATCAGCCTTTGCTGTACATAGCGCTCCGATACTATGTGAGCGGCAGAGGAGAATGCCCGATCGACAGCCTCTTTGTCCGGGGAGAGCTCCCACACATAGGAGATGTTGGTGGACAACTCGGGGTGGATCACAACCCTGTCAGATGCAGCATCCTCCAAGTCGACTACTGCCTCTAGTTCTTCGTAGTCTACCTCTACCGCTTCCCGGGCATCCTGCGCCAGAGCATTACTGGTGGCCAGCACCACGGCTACAGCATCACCCACATAACAAACTTGATCGACAGCTAATGGGTAGTGAGCCGGATTCCGCATGTCCTTGGTAACTGGCCAGGCGCAAGGCATTGGCTGCGCCCATTCCCCTTGGAGATCACTTCCCGTAAAGGCAGCTACTACTCCCGGGGAGGCGAGAGCACGAGACAGATCGATAGACCGAATTCTCGCGTGTGCATAGGGACTGCGCACTATAGCCATGTACAGAGCACCAGGAAGCTGGATGTCATGAACGAACTGCGCCTCACCAGAGAGAAGCGCCGGATCTTCCTTGCGAACCAGCCGCTGGCCCAGGACTGTATTGGTGGATTGCTCAGTGACGGTCATGACCTCACCGCCTCTGTTTGCCCATCCATCGTAGCCGCCGCGGCAAGCACCGACTTGACGATGTTATGATATCCCGTGCATCGACAGAGATTGCCTTCGAGCCCCATGCGGACCTCTTCCTCGCTAGGATGAGGATTCTCTTTGAGCAATGAGGCTGTTGCCATGACCATTCCCGGAGTACAATACCCGCACTGAAGTCCATGATTGTCCCAAAACGCCTTCTGTATCGGGTGCAGACTACCGTCTGGTTGGGCCATCCCCTCGATGGTAGTGATCTCGGCCCCATCTGCTTGTACAGCCAGTACAGTACAGGACTTCACTGACTCGCCGTCCATCAAGACTGTGCATGCCCCACAGGAAGATGTATCGCACCCTATATTGGTACCGGTAAGCCCAAGTACCCCTCGTAGATAGTGAACGAGGAGCGTCCTCCCTTCGACCTCGTTCTCGTAGAGTCTGCCGTTGACCTTTACACTGACCCTCATAAGGCTTCCCCCTTTCCAAATCGCCTGTGACTCATCTCGAGATCACAATGGCTCCCGACGTCCTCGCCACCATAGACCGTCATAGACAGTCTTACTCGAATATCGTCACTACTTCCACCCAACTAGTTTCCACTTAACTATAGCGAAGAACTGACCACAATCGCTCGGGCGTCATCGGCATATCCAGATGGCGAACTCCTAGATGAGCAAGTGCATCAACTACGGCATTCTGCACTGCTGGAGTAGATCCTATGGTCCCGGATTCGCCAATGCCCTTCACTCCAAGTGGATTTACTGGACTAGGCGTCTCCGTCTCGGCGAGGACGAAACTGGGCAGCTCTACTGCGGACGGGAAAGGATACTCTGCCAGTGTCGAAGTGAGTGGGTTGCCACTCTCATCGTAGACCATCTCTTCGAAGAGAGCTTGGGCTACCCCCTGGGCTATGCCACCATGCACCTGTCCTTCGGCCAGAAGAGGGTTGAGTATCCTGCCGGCATCGTCGACAGCAAAGAAGGCCTTGAGTACTACTTTGCCAGTCTCAACGTCAACTTCGACCACTGCAAGATGCGCACCAAAGGGAAAAGTAGGACCGTCTGGTCGAAAGTCCACCTCAGCGAGAAGTCTTTCTCCACGCTGAGCTTGCAACGAGGCAATCTCCTTCAAAGAGAATTTGACTGCAGGGGCGCCAGCTACATGGAACCCTCCACGTCCGAGAAGAACATCTGCTGGATCTGCCTCCAACAAATTTGCAGCGAGCTCCTTGGCTTGTTCCACAACCTTGACAGAAGCCATCTCCACGGCTACCCCTCCGGTCTGCAATGAGCGAGAGCCGAACGTACCCACCCCTCTCGGAACAATATCAGTGTCACCGGTTATCACTTTGATCGAATCGAGCGGAACTCCCAGCACCTCACTGGCTATCATGGCAAATGCTGTATGATGACCTTGGCCATGAGGAGAGGTACCTGCCCTCACCAGTACGGAGCCATCCGGCAATACTTCTACCGCACCGAACTCCGAGGAGGGTAGGCCGTTGGTTATCTCCACATAGGTGGATAGCCCTATCCCCAGTTGAAGCCTGCTACTTCTGACCCGTCTGCGAGCCTGCTCCTCCCTCAATGCTCGATAGCCTCCGATTTCGAGCACTTTATCCAATGCTTCCTCGTAGTTCCCGCTGTCATAGGTAGTTCCTACAGAGGATGTGTAAGGGAACGAGGACGGGTCTATGAAGTTGCGACGTCGTACTTCAGCTGGATCCATCCCGATCTCATGAGCAAACATATCTACCGCTCTTTCGATAGCAGCAGCTGCCTCCGGACGTCCCGCCCCCCTATAGGCAACTACTGGAACGGTATTGGTCGTTACGGAAGCGGCCCAAAAAGCTGTACGTTCAATGGCGTATGTTCCAGGGGCCATCATATGGGTAAGCTGAGGCAAGAATGAACCAATGGCAGGATACGCTCCTGCATCTTGTACAATCTCCAAGGCATAAGCGATGATCTTCCCATCTTTGTTCCCCCCTATGGAAACCTGCTGTATCTGCCCTCTTCCATGTCCCAAACCGACCATGCTCTCCGAGCGACTCTCTACCCACCGAACTGGACGATCAAAATGGATTGCCATCCATGCAACCAACAACTCCTCCGGATACACGGTGGCCTTGGAACCGAACCCTCCGCCAACATCTGAGGCGATCACTCTCACCTGATCATCCGGCAATCCCAGCATGCCTTTCAAGATCTCTTTCACTGCATGGGGTGCCTGAGTGGAAACGTGAAAGATGAGCCTCCCCCCTTCCCGATAAGCCGCTGCCCCTCTTGTCTCCAATGGACAAGGAGCCAGGCGCTGGTTGAGCATCCTCTGCTTGACGACCACCTCGCAACCATCGAAAAAAGATGGGTCGGGATGAGCTCCAATTTCCAGGACTAGGTTCGTACCAGCTACTTCATGTATCACCGTATTGGAGCTCAACGCTTGTTCAGGATCGACCAGAACAGGCAAAGGATCGTAGTCGATGGCAACCAGTTCCGAGGCATCCTCGCAAGTCTCAGGACTCTCCCCCACTATGCATACAACTGGTTCTCCGACAAAGCGCACTACCTCATGGGCTAGATGAGGTCTTTTCATATCCTTGTTGATCAAAGGCAGTGTGGGCACCATAGGCGGAAGCCTTATATCGTTAGCAGTGAATGCCCCTACAATCCCTGGAACCTTCGTAGCTGCGGTGACATCTACGTGCTTTATCCTTGCATGTGCTATGTCAGAGCACACAAAATGCATGACCAGGGCATTATCGAGTTGTAAATCGGCTATGTATGTCCCGCCAGTAGTGAGAAGACGAGGATCCTCGATTCTATGCACCTTGTTACCCAATATGCTCATCGATTGGTCCTTTCACCAACTACTCCTTCCATCCGAAGATCCTGGGCTGCCTTGACCATGTTCTCCAAGGCCGGAATCACTTCGCTATAGGAACGGGTCTTCAAGCCACAGTCTGGATTGACCCATAACTGATCTCTGCTAATGAACGCTGCCGCTTTCTCCAACAAAGAGCGTATCTCCTCTCTCGACGGCACCCTTGGAGAGTGGATATCGTACACTCCTGGGCCAACCTCTCTCTCGTAACCCGCCTCCGAAAGTTCACCTACTACTTCCATACTGGAGCGTGCTGCTTCCATGGAGATTACATCGGCATCCAACTCAGAGATTGCTTCCATGACATCCCCGAACTCGGCATAGCACATATGGGTATGTACCTGAGTGGAGTCTGCTGCACCAGAAGTAGCCAACTTGAACGAGCGTACCGCCCAATCGAGATAGGGTTGCCATTCCTCTCTTCGTAGCGGCAACCCTTCCCTGAAAGCAGGCTCGTCCACTTGGATAACTGCTATTCCAGCCTCTTCCAGATCGTGCAGCTCGTCCCTAATCGCTAGTGCAATTTGTTCGGCTATCTCGGACAGCTTCAAGTCTTGACGAGGAAAGGACCAAAACAGCATGGTGAGTGGTCCGGTAAGCATCCCCTTCACCGGCTTCTCGGTCAAAGACTGAGCATAGGTTGCCCAACCCACAGTTATAGGATGAGGACGGCTCACGTCCCCGTAAATGATAGGTGGACGGACATAGCGAGTCCCAAATGATTGAACCCAGCCATTGACTGTTAAAGCAAACCCATTCAGCTGACTTGCAAAGTACCTCACCATATCGTCACGTTCAGGCTCTCCGTGCACGAGAACATCCAGTCCTATCCGCTCTTGCACCCTGATGACCTCTTCTATCTCCTTGCGCATCTCTTCCTCGTAGGCGGACTCGTCCAGCTCTCCTCTTGAGCGAGCTGCTCTCATGGAACGTAGACGGGGGGTCTGGGGGAACGAACCAATGGTCGTTGTGGGGAAGCTGGGCAACTTCAATCTATTCGCCTGAATCTTCCTACGAACGCTGTAAGGGGATCGCCTCTTCAAGGCGTCACCGTCTATGTGAGCTGTACGGTGCCTCACAGCCTCATCCACCACCCTGGGCGACTTTCGCCAGTTCGCAATGGTCAAGCTGCGTTGCTCCAACACATCCTCGATCGAGTCCTCTCCATTTAACATGCCAGCCTGCAAGGTGACTACTTCCTGGATCTTTTCCGTAGCAAAGGCAAGGCAGGAACGCAGCTCGGGATCGATATAAGGCTCCAGGTCAGGGTCGTCCAATGACACGGGGACATGCATGAGCGAGCAAGAAGTAGACACGGCAAGACTACCAGCCAGCGGGCGTAGACGATTCAACAGATGCAACGATGCGCGTAGATCGTTCACCCAGATGTTCCTACCATCGACAACTCCCGCAAAGAGCTTTTTCTCTCCTAATCCACCGGCCTCTTCGAGCAGCGACAAATTGCGAGGGCCTGCGCAGAAATCAAGTCCAATCCCTTCGATAGGCAGATCGACCAATGCATGCATGGTCTCACCAACATGACCGAAGTAAGTGGATAGGCATACGTTGGGGCGCGAAGGAGACGATCCAAGACTTCCGTAGCACTCAACTAGTGCATCGATGTCCTCGCTCGAGATGTCCGCACACAAACTTGGTTCATCCAGCTGTACCCACTCGACACCCCAAGAGGCTAGATGCTCGAGTACCTCCGAATAAACCGAAGTAAGCTCCTCGAGAAGGTCAAGAGGACGAAAACCTGCCGGAGAGTCCGAGGGTGGCTTGGCGAGGGACAGGAAGGTGAATGGCCCTAGGAGTACTGGCTTGGTCTTTATGCCCAACACAGCCGATTCCGTGACATAGTTGGACAACCTCTCGGGGAAGAGTTTGAAAGAGGTAGCAGGCGTTATCTCTGGTACGATGTAGTGGTAGTTGGTGTCGTACCACTTTGTCATCTCCAAAGCAGGAACCGGAGTTCTACCACCACCCCCGGTGCTCCCTCGTGCCATAGCGAAATACAGCTCTATGCCCTCTGCGCCACTCAAGTCATTCTCGCCGTGGGGCATATAGCCTGCTTGACGATACCGTTCTGGTATGACCCCTAGTAGAAGAGCCATGTCCAGCACGTGGTCGTAAAAGGAGAAATCCCCGCTAGGTATGAGGTCGATTCCCTTGTCCCGCATCAACATCCATGCCGACTGCTTCAGTTGGGTAGCTTGTGACGCCAGTCCATCGAAATCAAGTCTTCCGGACCAGTACGCCTCTGTCATCCTCTTCAACTCCCGATTCCTCCCAATCCGAGGAAATCCATGAACAGTGGAGAGAATGGAAGATCGTTCAGGAAAAGTGCTCATAGCCAAATGCTACTTACCGATGAGGTGAGACGATTCATAGCTGTAAGCAGAGCAGTGGTTGGCTGGAAAACATCATATGACTACATTCACCAGTCTCGGAACCCTAATGATCACCTTTTTTGGTTTGTCACCTCCTAGTGCATGGACAACCTTGGGCATGCTCAAGGCCATGCTTTCGGCTTCTGCCTCGCCAATAGTTACAGGTACCTCTACACGCTCTTTTACCTTGCCGTTGACCTGGACGACCATAGTCACAGTCTGTTCCTTGGCTAGTTCGGGATCGGCCACAGGCCAAGGGCGCTCGTGTATATGGTCGCCATGGCGAATTTCCCATGCCTCGGCAGTCAAGTGGGGAATCATGGGAGCCATCACTAATAGTAATGTATCGATGGCTTCGTCGTACACGACTCGATGGGCCCCTTGCACAAGATATCGCTGAAGCATGTTGGCGAACTCCCTACATGCAGCTACTGCCGTGTTGTATGACCATCTATCGAAGTCCTCTGTTACCCTGACTATCAAGCGATGGGTTGCCCGCTTCACCTCCATGTCCGCTTCTGTGATCTCATCCTGTTGACGATATACCGAAGCAGCCTTGGTCGAACCAGAGGTTTCAACTCTCGCCGATCGATCCAATACCTCCTCTGGGGCGACCGCCAATCGCCAGAGCCGATCAAGAAAGCGGGCGGCACCTTCTATGATCTCATCGGTCTGATCGGTCCAGTCGACATCGTCTGCTGGAGGACCTACAGAGAGATGGAAAAGCCGGAGAGCATCTGCGCCTACGGTTTCGAAGTAACGGGAAGGGGCCACTAGATTACCCTTGGACTTGGACATCTTGGTTCCCCCCATGCGAATCATCCCTTGGGTGAAGAGCCGGGAGAACGGTTCCCTTGCCTCCGTTGGGGCAATTCCAAGATCTACGAGAGCTTTGGAGAAAAAGCGAGCATACATGAGATGCAGTATGGCGTGCTCGATACCACCTATGTACTGATCCACCGGCATCCAGTGACGAGCCAGCTCTGGGTTGAAGGGGACGTCTGTAGACCACGGATCACAGAACCTCAGGAAGTACCACGAAGAGTCTACGAAGGTATCCATCGTATCGGTCTCTCGGGTAGCAGGCCCCCCACAGCTAGGACAGGTGGTGTTTATGAAGCCTTCGTGCAAAGCAAGTGGGGACTCACCTGTAGGCTTGAACTCCACATCGTCCGGAGCCAGAACTGGAAGATCTTCATCGGGAACAGTCAACATTCCGCACCGAGGACAGTAAATTATCGGTATTGGGCATCCCCAATACCGCTGGCGACTAACGAGCCAGTCCCGTAAACGATAGTTCACCTTCCTCTCGCCAATGCCGTTGGCTTCCAGCCAGGCGATGGCTCGTTCTTTAGCCTCTGCGATCTCCAAGCCATCGAGCCACTCGCTATTTATCTTCTTGCCCTCCCCGGTATAGGCCTCTCCAGTAAAATCCTCCGGTGGCTGGACTGTACGGACGATCGGCAGGCCATGAACCTTGGCGAAGTCAAAGTCACGTTGATCCTCGGCAGGCACTGCCATAACTGCGCCAGTTCCATAGCTCATGAGCACATAGTCGGCTACATATACAGGAACGGCTTGTTTGTTGAATGGATTGATGACATAGCTACCAGTGAATGCCCCCCTCTTCTCCAATGCACCCCCTGAAGAAGAACGCTCTAGTTCCGATGCTGTCTTTACTCGTTGGAGGAGTTCATCAACTTCTTGTCTGTGCTCAGGTGTGACCAAGAGATCGACAAGAGGATGCTCTGGAGCAAGAACGGCATAGGTCATACCAAAGCTGGTGTCTGGCCTGGTAGTAAAGACTCTTACCTTGAGGTCAGGACGTCCCTGCACCTCTAGGTCGAACTCTGCCCCTTCAGATCTGCCAATCCAGTTGCGTTGCATAACTTTGACCCTCTCGGGCCAGTCAAGAGTTGGGAGAGCATTGAGCAGTTCGTCTGCATAAGCCGTGATACGGAAGAACCATTGCTTCAGATTCCTCTTCTCCACCACATCCCCTGAACGTTCACAGGTTCCATCAGCGAGCACCTGCTCGTTGGCTAGTACTGTTTGACAACCAGGGCACCAGTTGACCGGAGCCTCTGCCCTATAGGCAAGACCTGCTTCATAGAACCGCTTGAAGATCACTTGATTCCAACGGATATAGGAGGGATCGTGGCTCCTTATCTCCCTGCGCCAATCGTATACAGCCCCCAGTCCCCGAAGACTCGCTTTAAGTTCTTCAATACGTTGATCCGTGAAGATACGCGGATGCACCCCAGTGGCTATAGCTGCATTCTCTGCTGGCAGTCCAAATGAATCGAAACCAATAGGAGACAGCACCGCGAACCCGGTCATGGTTCGATACCGCACTATAAGGTCTCCAAAGGTGTAGTTACGGACATGTCCTTGATGGGCTGGACCACTTGGATATGGGTACATACAGAGCACATACTGAGCTGGACGAGGATCCGAGGCATCCACTTGATAAAAGCCCGACGATGCCCATCTCTCCTGCCATCGTTTTTCAACTGCTTGAACATCATAGGCACGTGCCATGAAAAAGGATGCTACCTCGTATGGGGAGATGATTTTTGCAACTTCCATACCTCGACCGGATTGTTGACAATAGCTTTAGCAACCTCTAGGCTCAACCGGGAAAACTTGCACTTTGGCCAACAGGTACTTTGGTGAGTGGGGGCAGAGAAGAACCAAATCCATCAAAGCTCACATTTATATGCAACCCTACAACAGTTGAGTTCGAGCTCGAATGAGCTGCATGGGGCTCCAGCAATGCGGAACTGTGCAGTCCAGCAGTTATGGACAGTTTGCGCACAAATCCTACCGAGTCAACCCACTCCTTAAACAGCAACGAACCAGAGGTGAAGAGCCGCTCCTCGTCCCTCATCTGACCTATCAATGCTGGATCATGAGGCACCTTCCTCTCCTCAAATCTGGCAATCTGGGATAGGGTTACGGAAAAGCTGTACTCCGTAACCGAAACTCCAGACAATTTAGTATGGCTTACTACTTTCACCGGCTCGTTCACGGCCTTCTCCACGTCGAGAAGGGGAATAGGGTCGCCAACCTCCAAGGGAGAGAATAGGGATCCCAAATGCACTCCGGACAGCAAGCTCAGCTGACTAAGGCTCAGCGAGAGCCAAGGATGGCCTCTACCAAACAGCGCTGGATCTGGGTTGTGAACGTGCACCTGATAGCCATCGAGTTGAACTCCTAGATTGCTGACCGGTCCTAGCACCTCTCCAGGCAAGCCAGGCAGATCGACAAGAGACACCGCTGTCCCGTAGGCAGGCGACACCGCACTCGCTACTTTGATAACAGCATCGGTCTCTGGGAAGGGGAGACGGGAGAGTTGGATAGAGATCAATGAGTCGAAGCTGCCTGACAGCAAAGTCTTCGTAGAAGAGATGAGGACCTCTTCAGTAGGAGTTACATGGGGATATATTGGTACTAACGTATCTTTGACAGAAGGAGCTGTCGGCGAGGAACTGCAAGCAGAGGTTAGCAGGGCCAATGAGGTGCAGACAGCAAACAGCAGGGTAAAGCGAGTTAACAGAGCAATCCTCATCTAATCAGCTTAACTACTGTGAAGAGACCAGTCAGATAGAGTATTACTAGTTTGGACTGCTAGATAAGAGTAAGACTCTGGATATCCAGTATTCAGCTATTCGTTGCACATGAGGTCACTCATGCTGATAGTGTTGGTAAGAGTTAGTAGTTCCATGCGATCCTTGTACCTATACGATTCTTGGAAGAGAAGAGTTCTGGGGGCGTAGCTCAGCTGGTAGAGCGCTTGACTGGCAGTCAAGAGGTTCGGGGGTTCGAGTCCCCTCGCCTCCACCAGAAAGTCAAGGTTAGAGACTGTATCTGACCTAACGACGAAGGCATTGTCCTAGCTAGGTGGGGTCAAGGTGGGGGCAAAGCACCCTACGGCGGAAGTCACTAGCAGCAAGAAGTAAGGAGCACTGAGTGTTTGCACGAAGTATCAGATGCTCCGCCGAGTGCGCTGGGAGGCATACAGTACAAGACGGCCCCACCTCTCACGCACTCGCTACTGGTGAACTCTAAAGATTACAGGAGATGACGCCGAGTATTCCGTAGTCCAGCCCGCCCACCCATGTTCAGCTTATGAAGAACAATCTGGACCCCTGGGTCCTTACACCAGAGCAAGTAGCTGAGG
>JAMDDE010000010.1 GCA_023489235.1 Actinomycetota bacterium
CGCTCGTACCACGGCTGCTGTACAACCATGCTGTTGAACCACGGTCGACAATATCTAACGATGGATCCGCCCATCCGGACTCATGAACGATGGCCTCCTGGCTGCTCTACATATTCGTAGATACGGGTATATATTTGAAAACCATGGCAGCTTCGCAGAGAGCAACCTCGTGGCAGACTTGGCTTCGGGCAAACACGTTGGCGGTCGTGGCGCTGGTAGCACTCATTGGGGTCGGAGCGGCATGGGGCATCACCGCGTCGACATCCTCTAGTTCCACTCGAAGCGCGAACCTTTCTGCCAAGACGACGGCGATGGAGGAGTACATAGCTGGACATTGGGTACGCTTCACCTCCCGACAGGCACTCAACACCGAACAATGGTCGGTCGTCGACGCTTACGCCAATTTCTCCTCCGCGGTGCTCGCCGTGTACGCCACCCGTTCGGTCGCCCCCCTCACTCCGGTCGTCTCTCCTCAGTCCCACGTCGTGGCCATGTTCACCCGTGATCTCGCCAAAGGAACCAACCCTGAAGCGCTTTACACCAGCGCAACTGTGGAGCAGGTTACGATCAGTGGGTGTCGGGCACGGCTCATCCTGGAGCTCTACTACCCGGGAGGTCGCACACTGCACTATGTGTCCTCATGGGTGAGGCCATTCGACCGAGCTGCTCTCGTCCATAAAAGGCTGGGACCCTCAGGGCGCCACTCTACACTTATCTCCCTTGGAGCCGACCAGTATGCTCCATGGCAGTTCGTCGGGGACAACCGGGTCGGAGGTGTCGACACCCCTTGCGGCATTTAACATAGGAAAGAACAGGGCGACACTGGTACAGATGTATTGGCGGTCAACTACGTGTCGCTTTGGTTAATTGCCACGAGCAAGCTGTCTATATAAAAATTACCGTAGGATAAACCTATACAGAGAGCTGGCCACATGCTGCATGACCCCCAGCACCTCGCGTAGAACGTACGGTAACATTGACGCCCAGGGAACGAAGCTTCTCGCAAAAAATCTTAATTGCTCTAGGGGGGCTTGGGGATAACCCGAATCCTGGAGTAGGGTTGAGTGAAATGCAGTTAACATGTGCCCCCAGAGGCTTAGCGAGGGTGGCCAGTTCGGAGGCATCCTGTGGGCGATCGTTGACTCCATCGATCATTGCCCACTCAAAGGTGAGTCTCCTGCCCGTCTCCTCCACCCAGCGCTCACAAGCATTAATCACGCTTGCCAAAGGGTAGCGCTTGTTCATCGGAACCAGGCGATTTCGCAGCTCGTCATTGGCAGCATGCAACGATACAGCCAAGGTAACAGGCAAACCCTCTGTAGCCAATCGAAGTATCCCAGGCACGATACCTACAGTAGAGATGCTCTGGCGCCTGGGACTCAAGTGGAAGTCGTCGCGAAGGCGTCTTATGGACTCCACAACTCTTGAGTAATTAGCAAGAGGCTCCCCCATGCCCATGAAGACAACGTTGGTCAACCGCTCAGGACGCAAGTCACGCCAAGCCCTGGCTACCTGCTCCAATATCTCCTCGCACAAGAGGTTTCGCTTGAACCCTCCTTGACCAGTCGCACAAAAGGGACAGCCCATGGCACAGCCTGCCTGAGTGGAAACGCAAACGGTTGCACGATCCCGATACCTCATGAGAACCGTCTCGATCCTCGCTCCGTCCCTCAACTCCCAGCTCCACTTGGTAGTCTCACCGGCGTCACTGTCGACTCGAGCTACCTCTGCGAGAGCTGGGGGTAGGAGCACTTTCAGCCGAGCCCTCAAGGAAAGCGGAAGATCGGTCATCTCCTCGGGAAGATCCATTTTCGAATACAAATGTCCCCAAACCTGACGGGACCGATATCGGGATTCGTCCTTCATGAGCTCTTCCAGCTCTTGAAAGGAGAGCGCGTACAAACTTGGACTTCCAAAGAGTTCTTCGTCCACCCTTACCAGGTTAACTAATCAAAGCCGAACAAGGTTACGGGCCAACGAGCGAGTCATTGAAGAAACTATACCTTTCGGACCAGCGATTATGAGATATTCGACATTGTGCAGGTGCGACACCTGACCCACTTTTCTCCCATTCGGATCGTAGACACCGATCTGTGCTCCAACATATCTTCTCTGTTCGAAGGAAAGAACAATTGTTTCTCCCCGAATGGAGCACATCTCAACCAAATCTTCCAAGCTCACCCATGACTCGTTGTTGTAAGAAAGGATGATAACCTCGCTCTGCACATCAGCTATTACCTGACGAAGGGCTTGAGGCATCTTTCTGGCCATGTTGAAGACGCTCTTGGTCACTGGGCTCTTGCTATCGGCTCTTTTGCATGCCACGCCATAGAATTCAGGGGCATCCCATCTAATGAGTGTCTCCCATATGTGATAGTTGGTGTAATAACGATGCTGATTGTAGGGAGGGTCCAAATAAGCGAGATCCACCTTGGGCAAGTCCTTTGCGATACTGTAAGCATCTGCTCTAATAGCACGTCCAGTGCCTGGGTACAGTTCAGGAACTCGTAGTTCAAGTGATCCATAGGATCTCGGTGCCCACCTCTTGACATATGCCATTTGAACCCCTGTAGTGGAATCTACCTTGTCGGCTGCATAAACAAGACTAGTAAGCAGGATTGGATACAGAGCGCTGTCTTTGAACTCTTTTTCTATGCAGTCGCGGATTGCATCGATGCGCTCACCATTGTGTGGCTGAAAAAATCGCGAGCGAACACAGAAAACCTCAGTGAAGTACCCCGGGGTTCCAGGTAGATGATTCAGGTACTCCAATGCCTGGACAAGCTCGTCCTTTCGAACCTTATCTGCATCGATCGATATATGACACTGTGCAAAGACCTCGGAGTAAGAGGCTATATCCACTGCTGTGACATAAGCGCCACGGCGTTTGAACTCCTGAGCCACTCTAGTCGTCCCTGTGAACAGATCCAGTGCCGTTTCTGCGCCAGAGCGCACAAGCAGCTCTCCCAAGATCGGGACGAGACGACGCTTCGAACCCAAGTACTTGATCATTGCCAAAGGTATCCGGTGATCTACATGAAGAGCAACACGGTGACTTCTGGCCAAATATTCAGGATTCAGGTTGTTCGGATAGAACCGTAGGGGCAAACGACCTCCGTGAGCAAAAAGCCAGCTCAATGCCCATTGCTCTAGAAAGAAGCACCTTGGACAGGGCAACATGGAACAACTTGACATGGATCAAGCGCCTACAAGAACAAACTGATTGATACATGCTTACAGTATTGTAGTTATCGGACAACTATGAGAAATGATAGTAACTCGAACATGCCAAATTGCCAGTTAACAAAGGTATTTCATAACTTATCCACAGAGAAAGGGTGGTTAATCAGAGGTTATTCAGTGGAGATTCACAGGAATGAGAGGGTTTTCCCTATAGCAGCACACAAGTCGAATCTGTCAAAGTAAGGTGATAATGATCAAGTCCCTGGAAGACGTAAGCCGTAGACAACGTGGCACAATTCCTTATCCAGCTGCGCGGATACCTCCACACAACCTTGATGCTGAACGCTCTCTGCTCGGTGCAATGTTACTGAGTCAGGATGCAATTGCAGAGTGCGTAGAGATATTGAAGAGCGAAGACTTCTACTCCAAGGCTCACGGTCACCTCTTCGACTCTATGTGTGCTCTGTACAGCAAGGGACAACCGGTCGATCCGGTCACAGTGGCAGAAGAACTAAACCGGCGAGGTCTCTTGGATGCCGTGGGAGGATTGCCTGTGCTGGTCTCCTTGCAAGCAAATACCCCCTCTATATCCAATGCCAGCAGGTATGCTGCCATTGTTGCAGACCACTCACTGCTAAGGAAGCTGATAGAGACGGGACGCAAGATACAAGAGCTTGGAGAAGAGGTACCCGAAGACATCCCTGGCTTAGTGGACAAAGCAGAGGCAATGATCTTCCAAGTAGGCCAGGATAGGATAGCTGACACCCTCACTCCCCTCAAATATCTGCTCGAACAAAGCCTTGATCGCCTCAGCCAGTTGTATGACCGTGGAGAAACGATAACTGGAGTACCCACGGGATACAGAGACCTCGACGAACAGCTACAAGGGCTTCAACCATCCAACCTCATAATCGTAGGAGCTCGCCCTGCTATGGGCAAGACCAGCTTTGCTCTGGGCATCGTTGAACACGCTGCCGTTGACCACCATATTCCTGTGGTGTTCTTCTCTCTCGAAATGAGCCATCTCGAGGTTACTCAACGACTGCTCTGTGCACGTTCTCGTGTAGATGCCACCCGGCTGCGGAACGGTAAGCTATTGGAGACAGATTGGCCGAAGATCACCAATGGTATCGCTGTTCTCGGAGAGGCCCCTATATACATAGACGACAACCCCAACCTAACCGTCATGGATATCCGGGCCAAGTCGAGACGCCTAAAGGCAAAGGAGAATTTAGGGCTCATAGTAGTTGACTACCTCCAGTTGATGTCAGGGCGAACCTCAGCAGAGAACAGACAGGTGGAGGTTTCAGAGATATCCAGGGGACTCAAAATACTAGCCAGGGAACTGAACGTCCCGGTGGTAGCGCTATCTCAGCTCTCTCGCAACTTGGAGATGCGGTCTGACAAACGCCCGGTCTTGGCTGATCTGCGGGAATCGGGAAGCTTGGAGCAAGATGCCGACGTAGTCATGTTCATCTATCGCGACGAGGTGTATAACCCTGACTCAGAGAACAAAGGTACTGCAGAGATCATAGTTGCCAAGCACCGCAATGGCCCTACCGGCTCGGTTCAACTAGCCTTCGTCGATCACTACACTCGCTTTGCCAATATGGCCAAACTTTAGGCTCATCCCGTATGGAGAACAGCCACAAAAGAAAATACCCTAAGTAGTGCTTTATGCAGAGGATCTAGGCTGTGGAAATTTATGCATTTGTCTACAAAAGCGAACTCTGAGCGCTCGCTACAACATCGGTGAGGATCTAGGCCTCAGAAATTTACGCATTTGCCTACCCTGACTAAAAGTATCCCGCTAACTGGCATAGACTCATATTGCAATCCGTAGGATCACCTTTGCTTAGGCTGCTTAGGCGACCAGCAGATATGAAACTCCGAGGTGGTAAGCGTGTCAGAGATGATCAAAAAATTTAAATTCATATCCGCGCCTTACCGAGCTTTGGCAGTGCTGTTGATAGTTGCCCCCTTGCTGGCGGGATGTGCCTCTACGTCTTCTCATAAATCAACCTCTGTACCGATAAAGGTGCAGCTAACTACGGAGGCCATTATCGCTCTCGCTGGCTCCCCTCCCGGTGCTGGCGACACAGTGGTACCTATGAACCTCGGTACAAAGCTGGCAGAATTACCTATCACCGTAGGGACCTATCCAGACTCCATAGCAGTAGCTCCATCTGGGAAGATGGCTTACGTCGCTAGCTACGACAACAACGAGGTCACTCCTGTGAACTTGGTGACCGGCAAGGCTGGACGACCTATTCCAGTTGGTAATGGCCCTGCTGATATCGTCATTGCCCCCAACGGAAAGACTGCTTATGTAACCGATGCTGGACAGTCCAACTCGCTGGGTGACACGGTTACCCCCATTGACCTTGCGACCAACAAAGCGGAGCCTCCAATACAAGTAGGTCCAGGACCTCAAGGCATTGCGATCACCTCCAATGGGAAGATGGCTTACGTCGCTGATGCAGGTGCCATCGTTACCGGTCAAAGCGGTCCTATTGGCAATACCATCACCCCTATCGATCTTGCAACTAGAACTCCTGGAAAACCTATAACCGTTGGCAATGGCCCGGCAGGAATTGCACTTTCTCCCGGTGGCGTATACGCCTATGTAACCAATTTGGACTCAGGAAGCATAACTCAGGTCAATTTGGTAAGTGGCATTGTTGGTCCATCCATTCCTGTCGGAAATGGGCCGCTTTCCATAGCGATCACCCCAAACGGAACCTTTGCTTATGTAACCTTGGTAGGCGCTGGCCCATCTGCGCCTGGAGAGGTTGTACCAGTCAACCTGGCTACCGGAAAAACTGGTAAGCCTATTACCGTAGGTGACGGGCCACAACAAATAGTTATAGGACCAAATGGTCAACATGCCTATGTAGTCGACTCTGGCTCGAATGCCATTACCATCATCAATCTGGCAACCAATACACCATCTGCACCAATCGCGGTTGGAAATGGTCCACAAGCAATAGCCATCGCTAAAGTCCCCCGAGAAGTACCGGTTAGTACAGCTTCTAACACTTCCACTTCGCATTGACCAAACGCGCACTGCAAGCCGCTGGCTTATATCCATGGGGAGGATGTCGGTTAAACTGTCCAACTGAAATTCCGCCGAGGAGCCAGCGGCTTGAAAGGCAAAATGGTGGCAGCCAAT
>JAMDDE010000016.1:0-9568 GCA_023489235.1 Actinomycetota bacterium
CATGAAGGCTACCGCTGAGTATCCAGGGATGAACGGCTCAAAGCACTAGACGATGTGAACGAGGATGTGTGGACATGAAGGCTACCGCTGAGTATCCAGGGATGAACGGTTAGATTTTAGGTGAGCGGATAACATAGTTGATGTCATCTAGCACAGGGAAACAAAAACAACATGCCAGATCGTAACAGCAATGGAAGACTGTACTTCAAGCAACTACTCTCTGGTAGAGATTTTGCTCGTGGCGATCGTATCGCTTCACAGATGGTCAACTTTACCTATGTCGTAGGAGATCTCAAAACTAGACAGGTAGTTTTAGTAGACCCTTCCTATGATATAGCTGGTCTGCAGGGTGCCGTTGAAGGAGATGGTATGGAAGTGGTAGGGGTGGTAGCTACTCACTTTCACCCTGATCACATAGGTGGAGATCTTTTCGGCCACAGGATCGAAGGAGTGGCAGAGCTGTTGTCGGTCAACGACGTTCCGGTGCATGTGGCAATCGATGAAGTGGAGTGGATTGTTGATTACACGGAGTTGGATCGCAATAGTTTAGTGGCACATCACAGTGGGGATATCGTAGAGGTAGGCGAGGTGCACCTGGAGCTGATCCATACGCCAGGACACACCCCTGGAAGTCAGTGCATATTAGTGGATGGGAAACTCATCACCGGGGATACTCTATTTCTAGATGGCTGTGGTCGAGTGGACTTACCAGGAGGAGATCCAGAGGCTCTATATGAGAGCATAACAGGACGTCTCGCTCGGATTTCAGATGATACGCAGGTGTATCCCGGGCATAGGTACTCTCCTCAGGAAACAGAGCTCATGGGCGTAACCAGGGAGCACAACTATGTCTTCCACTTCGGCAATCTCCAAAGGTGGCTATCAGCATTTGGGCGCTGAACCAACTGCACCAAGAGTTCCTAGCCTTTGGCGGGTCTTGGTCGTACTAGTTGCACTAGTAGTGGCAGCAGGAGTGGCCGGGACTGCATACGTGGCAAGCCTACCCTCCGTGAGTGGAGCACGTTCTCGGGTAATTGGGATGTTGCGTGATCACCATGACCCAGTCGGACACCTTCCTCTGCCTTCCCGCTTGGCTCGTGCCATGGTGGCTGCAGAGGATTCGCACTTCTGGTCCAACTACGCCATTGATATGGGATGGGGAATTGGCCAAGCCTTTTACCATCTTCTACGCCATCCTAACGAGGATCCGGGAGGGAGTACCATAGACCAGCAGGTAGCTAAGCTCTTGTACCATCCATCCCAGCAAGGTTGGGGAGCTACTTTGGCGGATATCGGTCTTGGTATCAAGCTGGATCTTGCTTACCCAAGGGAACAAATTCTGGAGATGTACATGAACGCTGCGTACTACGGAAATCATCTCTATGGGTACGAAGCAGCTGCTGAAGGTTATTTCTGCAAGGCACCATCACAGCTCACTTGGGGACAAGCAAGCATGTTAGCTGGCATCATCCAAGCCCCCGCCTTATACGATCCGTTCGTCCATCTATCTCTGGCCCGTCAGGTGGAGAAGTATGTCCTTGGTCGTTTGGTCTCGGTCGGAGCGCTCACTGCTCAGGAGGCTCTTGCTGATTGGCAGGCACCTCTCGGGCTTCATGCCTGCAGTCCCTCGTCTATCCTCCCGACCTAGCACCGTTATCTCAACCCAGGCTATCTCGTATATTCGTTCTCCCTTTGATCCTCCCCCAACTAGATCGCTCTGCATCCCTAGATTTCAGTACAGAGATAAGGCCTGGTTTGTGATAAATGAGTCGATCAGCTTCCTAACTGGCTCATTAAAGCGTTAGCTGAATTCTGTCGATCATAGTTATAAGTCCATCTATCGTGCATCCAGTGAGACTTCTATGATTTTATCGGCCAAGATGGCCACATCTCGTTGGGTGATCGAAAACGGTAGGGCTGGAGCAGGGCACCAGGGACGGTGTTGCAGAGGATCACTCAAGGATTAAGGGTAGAGTTTCCATGATCGACCAATTGGGAGACGGTGAGAACCGAAGCAGGTTCAGTGATGCAGCGCTCCCCTTTCGCTCACATAGCGAGGCAGGCAGTAACCAAAGTCACAGCTACAAGAGTTTGTTGATCAATCTAGCTCATCCTCCTCTGAGGAATCGCCGTTTCTGGTTATTGCAGGCAATGGTAGTGGTTGTTTTCTTGATCCACCTAGTCCTCGACATTGCCCAAGATCGTGGCATGATTCCTGTCCCCGGATTCGTGTGGATCCTTTTGTTGTTCATACCTGTCGTCTATGCAGGTACCACCTTTGGGCTGGTGGGATCGCTCTCGGTGACTATTGAAGGGGCGGTGATCTTGGCTCCCTCTGAGCTGCTAGTGAGACATAGCAGCATAGAACTGTGGGGAGCGTGGAGCATACTTGCCATGGTGATAGTAGTGGCCGTGCTTCTAGGCGAGCGGTATGAAAAAGAACGCTACCTGAGAGGCCGTCTCCTCTCCGAGGAGCGGGAGCGCCTCGTCAACTATTTAGAGGGCCATCCTCTGTCCTGGAAACACTTGGTGGAGATGATTCCCGATGGAGTGGTTTTCGTAGCTGAGGACGGGAGCATTCGTTATGTCAATGATCGTTTGGCCCAGTTAAGCGGCTTTTACAAGGAGGAGTTACTGGGAAAATCCATCGAGATGCTCGTCCCTCCTAGCAGCCGCCAAACTCACCTATTGGAGCGCATGCAATTCATGAGCAATTTACAGTCAAGGACCTTAGGGAGTGACCTCGGTCTCAAGTTGTGGAGGAAGGACTCCAGTGAACTGGCAGTGGACATAGCCTTGGCACCACTCGACCTGGAAGGTCGTTCATGGGTTCTAGCCATGGTTCGTGATGAGACCGCTCGCAGGCAGGCAGAGTTGGCTAGGGCAGAAAGTGAGCAGCGATTTCGGCTTGCCTTCGAGCACAACATGGATGGCATGCTGTTGCTGGACCTAGAGGACAACTTCTTGGCTGTGAACGATGCCTTCTGCAAGATGGTGGGGTATGGGCGGGAAGAGCTGATAGGCAAGAACTCATCGGTAATCAGCCATCCAGATGATCAGTACCTGACAGCCGAGGCACACAAGCAGCTCTTGTCTGGGAACGCAGAGCAAGTAAGCTACACCAAGCGGTACATCCATCGGGATGGTCGGGTGATCTTTGCTGAGGTTTCCAAGTCATGTGCCTGCATAGAACAGGGGAGAATAGCTTATCTCGTTGCATCCGTGCGCGATGTCACCGAGGAACATCTGCTCTCCCAACGACTTGTTCATCAAGCAACTCATGACTCACTTACAGGGTTGGCCAATCGCTTGCTTTTCGAGGAACAACTGGAAAAAGCGCTTGGTCGACCATCCGATGAGTGCAACTGCCTGGCGGTGTTCTTCATCGATCTTGATGACTTCAAGGGAGTTAATGACACATTGGGCCATCAAGTAGGTGACCAGGTCCTTGTAGAGTTGGCTGGACGGCTCAGTAGTCTGAGTCGTCCTGGGGATACGCTCTCTCGATTTGGAGGGGATGAATTCTTGTATCTGGCCGAGGGTCTCACCGACCCTGAAGAGGCCATTTGGTTGGCAGAACGTTTTTTGCACGTTATCGAACAGCCTTTTTTCATAGCTGGACTACGGCTCGACCAGAGAGGAAGCATTGGCCTGGTTTGTTGTACGAATGACGACAGAGCCGAGTACAGGTGCGGAAAGGATCCCAGCATGATCATGAGGGATGTGGACACCGCTCTTTATGAGGCCAAGCGACAAGGAAAGGGTCGTTATGCGCTTTTTCACCCTGAGCTCAGGTATGAGGCAGCTAAACGCTTTGAACTTGCTCAGGAGCTGCGCCACGCTATTGACGCCAATGAGCTGATCATGCATTATCAACCAATCGTAAATCTTGCTACCTCTGAGATAGTGGGTTTCGAGGCGTTGATGCGTTGGGAGCATGGACAACGCGGATGGGTAGGTCCCGACATCTTCATTCCCGTAGCAGAGCAAAGCGAGCTCATCGTCGAACTGGGCGCTCTAGCCTTGCAACAAGCAACCGAGGAACTCGCTTCTTGGGGTAGCGCTATCGCTGGAAAGAGGCACCCTTATATATCGGTGAATCTCTCTGTGCGACAGTTTCACGATCCGGCTCTCATCGATAGGATAGAGGAGGTGTTGGATGCTAGCGGAATCCAGCCTAGCCAGCTGGTACTGGAAATTACCGAGAGTGTGGCCCTGGTCGATGTGGATACAGCTATGACCGTTATCAAAAGCTTGAACAACTTGGGTATCTCTATAGCCTTGGACGACTTTGGGACGGGGTATTCCTCTCTTTCCTATCTTGACCAGCTTCATCCTGACATCATCAAAATTGATCGTTCTTTCATAAGATCCTCGGTAGAAGGAGAGCATGCTAGTCACTTGGTGAATGTCATGATTTCACTAGGACACTCCTTGGATGCGATGGTCGTAGCTGAAGGGATTGAAACTCGCACGCAGTTAAGGTTTCTAACCGGACTGGACTGCGACCTCGGTCAAGGATTCATTTATTCTCCAGCCGTTCCTTCGAAGGAAGCGCTCAGTATGCTCGTTGAACAACCGTTCAAGAACATCAAACCCTGATATGGCCGTCTGAGCGTTGGTTCCCTCAGAAGAAGTCTAGCTCTGATAGCTCAGGAACCACCCTGAGAACACGTTCTCTGACGGTCAACCAACTACTTCTTGATGCCTCCCACGAAGATTGAGTACGCGTTGTCGGCTCGACAATCTTCTTGGGCGACCAGAGGCTGGCTATCTCCTCCTCGCTCTTCCATGTCCCTAATGCGAGCCCAGCTAGATAACCAGCTCCTAGTGTGGTTGCTTCCACTACCGGAGATACTTCTACAGGCTTGTTGATGGCATTGGCCAGTATCTTGAGGAATGTCTCGTTGGCAGACATACCCCCGTCTACTCGTAGAGCACCTAAAGTCCATCCTGAATCCTTCTCGGAAGCTTCGACTAGGTCGGCTGCTCTGTTGGCTACTCCCTCAAGTACAGCTCGTACCATCTGAGCTCTAGTCGTTCCTGAAGATATACCTATGAAGCCTCCTCGAGCACCGAAGTCCCATACGGGAGTCCCTATTCCTGCTAGAGCAGGAACAAACCATACGCCGCCGCTATTGCTTACCGAACTCGCTATTTCATCGGAGTCGCTGACCTTGTCGATGAGTCCCACTTCGTTTTGCAACCAGTCAACGGCTGCTCCGGCGGAGAGCATCAATGCCTCTGTGCCCCAATGCAACTGTGAGGATCGTCGCCAAGCAATTATAGGAATGGTGCCGTGAGGACCTCGCCTAGGCCAGTTCCCTTCAGGTGAACTGGGATTGCCTGTGGCTTTTTCCTGGTAGTCTTGTTGATCGGATTGGTTTCGTTGAAGCACTTCCTTGGTTGTCGAGACGGCAGCTATAGGTGCAAAAGGCCTGTTCACTCCCGTATACAGATCAAGCATTGCTCCAGTACCGAATGTTGCTTTAGCTAGTCCTGGCCTGGTGCAGCTCTGACCAATTAGAGAGGCTTGCTGGTCTCCTGCTATTCCGCATATCACCGGAGATCCTCGAAGCACTGTAGCCTCCCCTATTACCGAAGTGGAATCAACTATCCGAGGCAGCATGGCAAAGGGTATATCAAGAGCTCTCAGAATTTGGTCATCCCATCTGGTTCCGGTGGGATCAAGCAATCCGGTTACTCCAGCATTGGATGCATCGGTCACATGCAGTTTTCCAGCTGATAGCACTGCACACAGCCAGGAGTCTATGGTCCCACAACACAGGTCCTTTTCACGCTTTGGATCTGCTAGTTCCAGCAGAGCCGCGATCTTGGTAGCGGATTCGTTAGGACTCAATCGTATGCCCTGATCTCTGAGTTGTAGGCAGGTGAGCACTCCCCTCAAATCTTGCCATCCTATACCTGGTCCTATTGGTTTCCTGGTTGAGCGTTCCCAAACCACAGTGGATGCACGTTGGTTGGCTATCCCAATTCCTTCGACCTTACCCACTTGCGTGATCATCTCATTAGCCAGCTCTATTACCATATCTGCCATCGAAGCAGCGTCGAACTCGATCAACCCTGGAGCAGGTGAAGTAGGCAAAGACTGGCGATATCTATGGGCTACTATGGCCCCATCGGAGTTGAGCGCAGAGACTCGCACCCCAGAGGTACCCACATCTATGACTAGAATGGCCATGCAGGTTCACCGAATGGACTAGGAAGCCCTAACTTGCCAGGGTTGAGGATACCTCGAGGGTCGAGAGAGCTTTTCAGACGGGTGAGCACGTTGAATCCCTCACCAAGGGCAGAGCGCATGAAGCGAGCACGATTCAGGCCAATGCCATGATGATGGCTGATGGCTCCCCTTTCCTCCAATACCGTATTCATCACTGTGTCCCATATCTCGATATAGAGTACCTGATTGGGCGATGAGAATGTGCGATCAACCCTGATCGCGCTCGGCTGATCATCACTGTATTCGTTCCTTTTCCCAATGATCGTGTAGTAGATGCAAGCACCATCAGGATATGCATGCGACTGATGAGCTGATGTACTCAGTACCCCGTTCAAGGATGCCAATCTCGAGGTTATTTTCCGGTGGATTCGAGGGAGGGCGGACCACCTAGCGGCTATCTCTATGGTATCCACCATCATTCCTGCCTCCAACCACTTGGCCATGGCTGAGATGTCGTTGCGATTCTCCAACCACCTGGCTACCAAGGACTCTTCCGCCCTCTCCGCAGATGAGCATTCCTCCTCCACTACTTGCATAGTGGCGGAGACGATGGCGGGATCTCCTTCGTCGAGGGCGAGGAGGAGACATCTGTCGGACAACGAGAAATGGAAGGATGATTCCGTCTTGTCGTATAGTCGTAGTACAGCTGGAGTGGCATGGCGTTGCAGTATTCGTCGGCAGGCATCCAGTCCTTCTTCGAAACTGGGCCATAAGTATGCTCTTCTCCATTCGCTCTTGGGCAAGTGCCAAATTCGGAGCTCCGCTTTAGTTATCACTCCGAGAGTACCTTCACTCCCTACGAATAGCTGAGTTAGGTCTCCCCCCATGGCAGATCGGGGTGCATTGTTTCCTGTATGTACTATGGTTCCATCAGCTAACACTACCTCCAAGCCAGTGATCATGTCTTCGATCTTCCCGTAGCGAGTAGAGTACTGGCCACTGGAACGGCAGGCTACCCATCCTCCTACCGTGGAGATCTCTATTGACTGCGGCCAATGTCCCAAGGTCATCCCGGCCTTTTCCTCGAGCTCTTGCTCCAGGTCATTCCCGAACGTCCCCGCTTTTACCTCTGCCACGCAAGAGTCCTTGTCCAGGGAGACTATGCCTTTCATGGCGGTGAGATCCATACAGACACCTCCGAATATGGGGACACTCCCCCCACAGACTCCACTTCTGCCTCCTTGAGCTACTACTGGTACTCCAACTGAGTTGAGTAGCGACAATACGGCTGCCACTTCGTTTGTATTGGTTGGTTTCACTACGGCAGTTGGAGCGGGGTATCGCTCGGATGCACCAGCTTCGAGCATGGCGAAAGGCCAGAAATCCAGAGTTTTTGCTTGCAACACGGAGGTATCGGTTTCCACGATATCGCATACGTTGCTCAGCTGGGCTATCAAATGATCTTCGCGGTTCATCCAATAAGTCCGTCAATAGATGCGAGTTTCACTCTTGGTATGTTCTCGAGGTTCACCTTGGTTCATCATCCTTGCCTACCAGTATCCACCTACCTCGGCTCGCAACAACTCGGCCAAGTTGCCAAGATGGTAGCTCAACTGGGCTAGTGATGGGTACCTACCAGACAAGTCCACCATCAACCCAGCTTTGCATTTGAGAATTTTGGAAACGAATGGCTTCTAGATGAGCTTGTTCTTTGGATACCCCCCATTCATTGGATAGGAGGAGAGCGATGGTCTCTGCCATCTCTACTGCTTTGTGTGTGTCCAGAAGGGCGATACGCATACGTCTGGCCAATACATCTTCGATGGTTTGAGCCATTTCATGACGAACAGCAAATACTGCTTCTGCTGCTATCTCGGGGAAGCCGTTTGCTACTGGAAGCATGAGTTCAGGTGAGGACTGGGCTAGATCCCACACCTTGGCTGCTTCTGATCCATAACGGCTAATTAGATGAGCTCTTAGCTCTGGTGAAGCACTCGTTTTCGTCGGAATGATGGGGCCTCTCTCCATATCTGCCCCTAGTAAAGGGAGCGTCGGGGTAATGCTTCTTGCTCCACCTGTTCCAAGGTATCCTACTACAGCATCTACAGTGTCTTCTGCCATCTTACGGTAGGTGGTCAGCTTACCTCCGGTTACTGTCACTAGGCCTGATGGCGAGAGAGTCACTTTGTGTCGCCTTGACAGGTCAGAGGTGCGCCTGGTCATCCTGGCGTTTTCATGCGATTCGGCCAACAAGGGCCTGATTCCTGCCCAACAACCCGTTATCTGATCCAAGGTCAGAGTGGACCCTAGATAGTAGTTGACGGTATCCAGCAGGTAGGATATGTCAGAGATCTCCCAGGGGGGATTATCTAGAGGTCCTGAGTAGCTGGTATCAGTTGTGCCGATGTAGACATATGCGCCCCAGGGAATAACGAAGATACTGCGTAGGTCACCGGGTACTTGCAGGACGCAGGCGGTATCACAGGGGATTAGTTGACGCGGAAAGCTTATGTGGACTCCCTTGGCCGGTTGGATGAGGGGTGTCCCAGAGCTTGAGTTCATCGCCTGTACTGTATCTACCCATACCCCTGTGGCATTCACTATGCAGTTAGCATTGACTTCTATAGTGGTCCCAGTGGGAGTATGTGGCCTGTGAGGATCAAGTACCTCTACTACAGCACCCTTCAATTTGTTGGAGGTTGTCTTGAGCAGTGAACGAACAGGGGCGTAGTTGGCGATATCAACCCCGAAACGCAAAGCTGCTGTACGCAAGAGTGCCAATGTGAGGCGAGCATCGTCAGCTTGTGCATCGTAGTAGAGGTAACCACCTTTCAGGTGGTTTGTTCGGAGAGTCGGGAAGTGCCCTGAGATCTCAGACGAAGTGAGTTTACGGTGGAACTCCTCTCCCCGTGCTCCTCCCATGAGGTCATAGGTCCACAGAGCGGTGCTTACTGTTAGATCTACAGCTGCCGCGGGTATCTTGCCATTCGTGTAGATGGGAACGATAAAGGCAAGGGGATGAACCAAGTGGGGGGCATTTTTGATGAGACGCTGTCGTTCAGTAAGGCTTTCATGAACTAACAGGACATCACCTTGTTGTAGATATCTAAGCCCTCCGTGGATCAGCTTTGATGACTTGGAGGAAGTGCCTGAGGCGAAATCTGCAGCTTCTGCCAGAGCTACCTTTAGTCCTCTAGTGGCTGCTTCCAAGGCTACCCCAGCGCCAGTTATTCCTCCTCCAATTATTAGGACATCGAAGTGGTCATCCTCCATTCTCGCAAGAGAACTATGGCGATCAAAACTGTACAGAGCCCTTTCTGTACTCATTTTTTCTTTCCATCCATAGCAGAGTTTGCAGTAGTGAATCTACGGCCATAGGTTCGATTG
>JAMDDE010000016.1:9603-27625 GCA_023489235.1 Actinomycetota bacterium
GTTTGCAGTAGTGAATCTACGGCCATAGGTTCGATTGCTCTCTGGGTATAGCTGTACGTTGCTCAGCATGTGGATAGACGTATGGATCTCATGCACTTTTACTAAGCTTGCCATATCTAGCACTTGCTTAGCCAATGCAAGTACTGTCTTGCATCGACTCCGTCGTAGCCTGTCCTAGCAGCTGATAACCGTTACTCCCGGGAGGTGAGGAGAAGCCCTGGCAGGCAGAACTGGAAGAATATTTCAAGTGGCCCTTATTGTCGGGAAGGAGTTCCAACCCCCAACCTCCTAGCAGCCGGGGAAGTTCACAAGGCCCCCTATTCTTGGCAAAAAGAAATCGTAATAGATTGTTAAATAACATTGCTTGACGATAGTTACCATAACCGCTATAGTTATGAATGTAATGCATACGCCTGAGCAGTTGACCACCTTATTAAGAGAGCATGGCCATAGAGTGACTGCTCAACGTCAGTGCATTTTCCGGATTCTGGAGGGCAATACGAGTCATCCCTCTGCTGAAGAGGTTTATCAAGCAGCAAGAGCAACGATGAGCACCATCTCGTTGAAGACCGTTTATCAGATTCTCAATGAGCTTGCAGAGATGGGGGAGATCTCCTTGTTGGATCTCGGTACAGGCACAGCACGATTCGATCCCAATGTGGAGACTGCTCACCATCATTTGGTGTGCAGATCATGCGGTATGGTTCGTGACTTGAACATGCACATCGGGCTACCAGATGTTCCAGAGGGAGCCGATCAAGGCTTCCTGATCGAGGAAGCACAAGTTGTGTTCCGTGGTCTATGTTCTTCCTGTGCTTCAGGTCGTACCGAGATGAGTGAGCGTGGTGCTCATAGGCGTAAGAGCATCAATTTGCTTGGGAGCCCTTCAAGACCACTTAGCCGTGACTACTTTTCTGACCGTTCTGTAGAGGACAGTCGCTTCGTACACGGTCATGCGGGTGAAGTAGAGGTGGAAGGAGACAGCTGAGAGCAACCCATCAGAGAACTAGTAAGCATTAGAGCAACAAGAGAACTAGTAAGCGTGAAATGCATAGAATATGAAGGAGAGATAAAATGCCAGCACTTAAAGGAACCAAGACAGAGGAGAATTTGAAGGCAGCTTTTGCCGGTGAAAGCCAGGCCAATAGGCGGTATCTGTACTTTGCCCAGAAGGCAGATGTTGAGGGATATCCGGATATAGCCGCTTTGTTCCGCTCGGTAGGAGAAGGCGAGACAGGTCATGCCTTTGGGCACTTCGACTTCTTGGCCGAAGTAGGTGATCCAGTTACAGGAGCGCCGGTCGGATCCACGGAGAACAACCTTCGTTCGGCCATAGAGGGTGAAACTTATGAATACACGGAGATGTACCCAGGTTTTGCTCGCACAGCTCGCGAAGAAGGGTTCGATGCCATAGCTGAGTGGTTCGAAACCTTGGCAAAGGCTGAGAAGAGCCATGCGGGCAGATTCAATCAAGGATTAGCTAATATTTCCTGATCACAAGTTATTTTTATTTTATATGTGGATACAGAGCGGTGGGTTAGAAGCCCACCGCTCTGTATGTCTAGGCTAGGTAAGTTGTAGAGTCGAAGTTTACTACATACCAAGGAGCACTCCTATGACGGCAATCTATAATCCCGCAGATCCGAGGTATCTCGACAGCTCCGATCTTGCTTCAGAAACGGAACGGGTGTTTGAGATATGTCATGGTTGTCGGTTGTGTTTTAACCTATGTCCTTCGTTCAAGACTTTGTTCGACTCGATAGATGCTCAGGATGGGAAAGTTGCAGCCATTGGCGAGGTTGCCAAGCAACGTGTAGTCGATGAGTGCTACCAATGCAAGTTGTGCTATCTCAAATGCCCTTACATACCTCCGCACGAATGGGAACTGGACTTTCCTCGATTGATGATGCGTCATCATGCTCAAAGGCATGCACAGCCGGTCAAAGGAATCCTTGCCTTGAAAGAAAGATTAACCAACCAGGTTCTCGGTCAGACAGATCTAGTCGGGAAGGCAGCAGTGGCGCTCGAGCCACTGTCCAATACTCTGATAGGCAAGCCCGGTTCCCTACCTCGTCGGATCATGGAGAAGGCAAGTGGCATTGCCGAACATCGTTTGCTTCCTCCCTATGCCAAACAGCGATTTACAACGTGGTATCGCCGTCGGATGCCTACTCAGATACGTGATCCCCAAGGAGTAGTTGCCGTTTTCCCTACTTGTTTCATAGAGTATATGAACCCAGCTATAGGTAAGGCCTTAGTGGCGGTATACGAACGCAATCGAATCTCGTGCTCACTACCTGTTGGAACCCGGTGCTGTGGGGCTCCCTTCTTGCATAGTGGAGACATCGATCGGTTCATTCGTTCCGCAAAGCGTAATGTAGCCTCGCTAGCTCCGTTGGTCAGGGGTGGAGCTGATGTCATTGTGGCTCAGCCGACCTGTGCATATGTGTTACGAAAGGACTACCCACTTTATTTGGATAGTCAGGATGCGCGAACAGTTGCTGAGCATACCTATGACTCATCCGAGTACTTGATGAGACTCCGTTCCGATGACAGCAAGGAACTGGATACAGAGTTCAAAGGTGAAGTCCCTGAATCAATCTCTTACCACGTTGCCTGTCATTTGAAGGCTCAGGGCATAGGGATCAAAGGTCGAGATTTATTGAAGCTTACGGGTGCCAAGGTCCAGTTGGTTCAAGAGTGTTCCGGAATTGATGGTACTTGGGGGTATCGATCCGAGAACTATGAGCTCTCCCGTCAAGTTGCCCAACCGCTCAAAAAGGCAGTGGAGCTGTCAATTGCTCAAGCCCAAGCCGACCAGGTTGGTGCTGGGCGAAATAGTGGTGGCCACGTCCTTTGCGGAGACTGCCATTTGGCTAATACTGCTATCGAGCAAGAGACCGGGAACAAGCCGATGCATCCTATGCAGGTGCTAGCCAAGGCATACGGCATAAAGGAGGTACCCAGTGGTAGCTGAAAGTGGTTCAACGAAACTCGACGGCCACGGTCCATCGTCTAGAAGACGCCTTGGCTTGGATGACATTCTGGATCTGCGTGCTTACGAGAGGGAACGAGAGAGCATTAGGGAGAGGATCATTGCCCTGAAGCGTGTTAGACGCGTATCGGTGGGTCCATTGGTCACCTTGGTGTTCGAGAATGCTGAGACTGTGCGCTTCCAAGTACAGGAGATGGCTCGTGCTGAGCGCATGTTGACAGATGATCTCATTCAAGCAGAGCTTGATGTCTACAACCCCTTGATTCCTGAACCAGGAGAGTTGTCTGCTACTTTGATGATTGAACTCACCACACCAGAGGCTTTGAGAGAGTGGTTGCCCAAGTTGGTTGGTATCGAGAGATCGGTGTTCATAGAGGTGGTTCCCACAGAAGATGGAGATGGTCTAGAGCGCATAGCCGGGCAACTTGATTCTGCTCAAGAAGAGGTTCTGACTCGCCAAGACACCACGGCAGCAGTCAACTATCTGCATTTCAGCTTCAGTCCAGATCAAATTGCCAGCTTCAGAGATCGCAAGGCCTACCTTCTCATTGATCACCCTGCTTATTCTTACAAAACCGAGTTCTCTCCTGAAACCAAGGCATCACTCTTGGAGGATCTATTACCATGAGGCGAGCATAACGAGATCGTGATGTATTGAACTCGCTGTAGCCAGTACGCGGCAACATGACAACTTTGGTATGAAGCGAGTACAACACGACAACGATATTATTCTATGATGTTAATTATGTTAAGCTAACTTTCATGGTCAACTTGTCTTCAAGAGTCGATGCTCGGTTGGCTACCGATATCAGATATTCATTCATGCTGATTAGACAGTTATCGAGTGAGCTTAGTTGATGAAGGGCTTGAACGCTGCTCGTTTGAGCACAGCTGTTGTAGTGGGTTTGGCCTTCTCCATCCTGGTATCCGCTTGCTCGTCGAGTTCCTTGAAGTCCAGAGGCCACTCAACGGCCCTGCCGACTCCTGTCAGGAGCGCTAAACTGCTTGTTGCAGGTCCGCTCGATGCTCCAGGAGGGCCATTCCTGTATGATCGATACGGGCGGGTAGTTATCTTGCATGGTGTAAATGCTGTCTATAAACGGCCACCATATGAGTTGATCAGTGCACCTGGGAAACCATATAACTTCTCTGCTGCAGATGCCAAGGAGATAGCATCTCTCGGTTTTGACGTGGTTCGCCTGGGTATTCTTTGGCAGGGACTGGAACCGGGTACGCTGGGGCCGAACAATCCTACTATCTGCACTCCTGGCAAACCCACTCATGCTCATCAATACAATGCCTCAGTGGCAGAGAGGTATCTGGAGCGCATAGGTAAAACGGTTTCTTTATTGGCTAAATATGGAATCTACTCACTCATCGACATGCATCAGGATGTTTACAATCAAATATTTGGAGGAGAGGGAGCGCCAGCGTGGGCAGTATGTACCGATGGACTTGAGGTTACCAAGCTCTCGCCCGACTGGAGCCTCAATTATGCACAGCCCGCCGTAGGGGCTGCTTATTCCAACTTTTGGCATAACTCCGTAGTGGGCAACCTTCAGGGGAACTATGACAAAGTTTGGCAGGTAGTGGCTGAATACTTTCGTGGTAACCCGTGGGTACTGGGATACGATCTTTTCAACGAACCGTATGACCGTACGCTACTGACCAACCTCTCCGAAGGGAGTACCTTCAATGCTCCCTTTGATTCCCTACTCCAATGCTTTTATGCTGGCAAGGAGTTCACAGGTCATCTCTCCAACTCGAAAGCCCCTATCAGCTGTCCCCCAAACGATCCACGTATAGGCTTGATTCCAAGGATTCAGGCAATCAGTCCGCATAAGCTCTTGTTCTTCGAGAGAGATATTTTCACGAGCGGTCCTGATGCTGGGTGGATAGGTCCCATGCCCTTCCATAACTTGGTCCTGAATATTCATGACTATTGTCCTACAGCAGGGGAGAGCGGGAATCCCCCTCCGTCTACGCTCCATACATGCGCTTCCGATCAGGCACGCACTATATCATTGGCTGCTCTTGAACGAGCAGCTGATACTACAAGTCAGCAGCCAGGTGGACCAGCATGGTTCTTGAGTGAGTTCGGTGCAACTAATTCTATACCCGATATAGATCTCATGACCTCTATCGCTAATGAAAATCTCTTAGGATGGACCTACTGGGCTTGGAAATATTATGATGATCCTACAGGTAATCCTAATGAAGCATTGGCAAGACCTAATGGCGCTCTTCATCTTGCCAAAGCGAGAGCCTTGGCCCAAACTTATGCCCAAGCGATAGCTGGAATTCCTGAATACATGTCATATGACCCATCGACTGCCAAGTTCGAGTTACGCTATCGACCGAATCCGCATATAACTGAGCCAACAGTGGTCTTCGTACCTGAATCGCTTAACTACCCCAAGGGATATTGTGCTAGAGCTATTGGCGCGACCATCATATCGAGGCCAAATGCTACACACTTGTTGATTCGCAACGAACCTGCTGAAACACCGAATACCCACTTGGTTACCGTATCCGTTACTAAGAAGCCTTGCCGTTGAGCCATTTGGTCAAAGGCACCTTGTCCAATGGATAGGGGAACTCGTTACTGGAGCTTGACCAGGGCTTTGCGCAGACCTCTTACTGCTTGAGCTATACGCTTCTCATTCTCGATCAAGGCAAAGCGCACGTGGCCATCACCACCGGGTCCGAAACCTACACCCGGAGAGACAGCGACATTGGCCTCAGCCACAAGGAATTTGGCAAACTCCAATGATCCCATCTCCTTGTAAGGTTCTGGTATAGGGGCCCATACGAACATGGTTCCCTTGGGGGGTTTGACCTCCCATCCAATCCTAGCAAGTCCCTGGCATAGAGCATCTCGTCTGCTTTGGTAGATATCGCGTACGGTCTTGGGGAACTCCGGTGCTTCGTTCATAGTCACTACTGCTGCTATTTGTATCGGCTGGAAAACGCCGTAATCCAAGTAGCTCTTCAGTTTGGTCAGGGCTTGGACGGCACTAGCATTTCCCACCAGGAATGCTATGCGCCATCCAGCCATGGAGAACGATTTGGTCATGGAGTAGAGCTCAACGGCTACCTCTTTTGCCCCTTTGGCTTGAAGTATAGAGGGAGGAGAATAGCCATCAAAAGCTAGGTCGGCATAGGCGAAGTCGTGAACGAGTAGTATATCGTGTTCCTTGGCGAACTCTACTACTCTATTCATCCATTGCAGGTCGACACAGGCAGTGCTTGGATTGTGCGGGAAGGAGAGAACCACAACTCGTGGCTTGGGCCACGCTTCTTCTATAGCTTCTACTAAGTTGGCAAAAAAACCTTCTCCAACACCATCACCTTCCTGTCCAGGATCCTCCAAGCGTACTTGTCGCACCTCTGCCCCAGTGAATAAGGGTGCGTATATGTGTATTGGATAAGACGGAGATGGCACAAGACAGGTGTCTCCTGGACCAAGAAGCACCCACATAAGGTGTGAAAGTCCCTCTTTTGCACCTATCGTAGCTACTACCTCGGTCTCTGGATCGAGCTCAACGCCAAATTTGCGCATGTATAGATCGGCTATAGCTTGACGCACCTTGGGTATTCCTCTGCTTGCTGAGTAGCGATGGTTGCGAGGATTTCTAGCTGCCTCCACCAACTTGTCCACTGCTATATCTGGTGAAGGGATATCTGGATTACCAAAACCTAAGTCTACGACATCTTTCCCAGCCCGCCGTGCCTGCTGCTTCATGCCGTCGATGACGCTGAAGACATATGGGGGCAGTCCACCGATCCTTCTGAACTCCATATAGAAACGTTAGCTTATTTGATGGACCTCTGATGCCGCGTTGCCAAGTTCTGTTACAGAACGAGGCCAGCCAAGTACGGCCCAAGTAGCACCTGAACGAGCCAGAGTTGTAAGCAGGTGAAGTAAACTACCTTGATCGTGCGGTGCCGGTCCTCCCCAACTAACCTCTCCTCTAGCTGATTCCTTCTTGATCACGGCAGGGGGGACATCCCATAGGTTCACAGCTACCCCTATATTCCGAGCTACCTCGATAGTCTTCCTGCCCTTTCCCCCAATCCATATCGGAATTGATTCTCTGGCAAGGGTTGCACAGCAGTTTGCTAGTTGCTGCCGTCTCTGCCAACCGGGAGACAACTCCATGCCGAGCATCAAGTTTTCTCTGAGACTCTGGATATCTCCAATACCTAGACCTGCTATCACCCTGGAGGGGGCTATGTGAGCAAGTGAACGGAAGCGAGAAACGAGTACGTCATTGGGGGTCAAACCCACTCTAGCCACTAAAGTGCCTATTGATACCTTCTGTGTGACTTGAGCAACCGCACCTAGAAGTACGAAGCTATCCAAACAAGGCCGTTGAGGTTCTCCAGGAGGCCAGAGATGCTCAAAGGCAAAAAGGCCATCAATACCTGCCTCCTCAGCTTTTTTAGCGACCTCGATTGCTGCTCTGAAGTCATAGCGGAATTGAGGCAAGATCAACCCGACCTTCATCAGGTGAACCTCCAAAATCGTAAGCGAACTTCTGTTAATTTACTAGCTGGATACACTGTCTTGACTGTCCGAGAAGACACACCTATGAAGGTTCCACAAGTCGAGCCGGACGCTCCAACTTTTGCTAGGTGCTCTAACAGTTGTTAAGAGAAAGATAAGGGAGGATTTTCCCTAGCAATTAGAGCAGCACCAATAGCACCAGCTCTTTCTCCTAGTGTTGCCGCAACAATTGGTGGTTTGGGTCTCATTCGCCCCCCCTCCAACATCTCCTGAAAGGTTGCAGTGGCTGGCCTTAGAAGCAGCTCCCCTGCTTCGATAAGTCCACCCCCTACGACTAGGATGTCTGGATCCAGCAAGTTAGCGAGATTGGATAGTCCTAGGCCCAACCAACTTCCCACCTCTTCTAGTAGTTCTATGGAGTCTCTGTCACCATCTAGCGCTGCAGCAGTCACGTGCTCCCCTGTCACTGCAGTAGGGTCTCCGCCGGCTATAGCTACTGCGGCCTTGGCCCTACCTCTTACTGCTGCCTCCCGCCCTATTCTCCCTAGGGCGCTACCCGAGGCATACTGCTCCCAACACCCATGGTTGCCGCACGTGCAAAGAATGCCATCCCGTACAACCACCATGTGCCCCACCTCTCCTGCAAATCCATGAGCTCCTCGTCGGATCTTTCCATCAGAGACGATGCCTCCTCCAATGCCAGTTCCTAGAGTGACCATAACCAGGTTAAGTGCTTCCCCACCAGCGCCTAGGAGATGTTCTGCTATGGTGGCTAACGTAGCATCGTTGTCCACCACCACAGGGATGCCTTCTAGACGTCGCTCGAGTTCAGTCCTCAGCTCTACCCTCACTGCACCTAACAGGTTGGGTGCATAGGACATGACTCCGTTTCGGTCGATCAGTCCTGGAGCACCAATGCCAACTGCCCCGATATCACTTATACCGTCGTCAATGAGAGAGGAGAGAAGATCTTTGCAAACTGCTTCCAAGCCTTCGAATAATGCACCTGGTCCTTTCGAACGAGGAGGTGAAGATATCCTTCGTTCGAGCAGTATTTTCCCCTCGCTGCTCAGAGCAAGTGCAAGTATCTTCGTCCCACCAATGTCAACGCCAATCGTTGTGCTCATTTCTTTGGCTTTCAACCCGATACTCTCAAGAGAAAGAAGCAATGTTTAGGCTCTCGCTTGGGATTCAGCGCGAGCTTTCAAAGCACGAAGGGCAGTGCTGATGACTCTAGCCTCTGCCCTCCTCTTGACGAACCCCGGTATGGGTAGTTTCAACTCGACCTCTAAGTTATAGCTTACTTCCGTGTCTCCTTCAGTGGTCGGCTCGAAGCTGTAGCGTCCGTCTAGTTTGGAAGTCAGGTCACCTTCAATTTGAACCCATGAGAGGGCTTTAGGAGCTTCACTGTAGTCGTAAGAAAGCGTATAAGTTATGCTTCTCCCGAATGCTGCGGCCCGATAGTGGACTCTCTGAGGCCGACCTTGCTCATCATGGGATAAGATGCGAACCTCTTTTATATCGGATGCCCATTCCCCATACCGCTCGAAATCTGCTGCTACCGCATAGCAGATCTCTGGTGCAGCTGCTACTACTATTTTTTCTGTAGCTCTTTCAGCTACGGTCATTACGCCACCTCCGCCAAAGCGCTAGCTAGCTGATGCGCGAGACGATCGTAGCCGAAGAAACGCTGTACGCGCTGGAATGCTGCACTGCCGAACTCTTTTCTCAGTTCGGGATGGGTGATCAGCCACTCCATAGCCCGAGACAAATCAAATGGATCGCTCGGGTGAGCAAGGACAATTCCTGTCTCGCCATCTATTACTGCTTCTGATGCCCCACCGCTTGCTCCTGCTATTGAGGGCAAGGCACAGGCAGCAGCTTCCAAAAAGACAATTCCGAATCCCTCTTGCTCCCACCCCCCCCATCGATTCCTGCAGTCCATGATGAACAAGTCTGCACTCCCGTAGAGCAATGGAAGCTGTTCTTCTGCGACTTCTCCTAGAATTCTTACCGGAGCTCCAGTGGCAGATATCAAACGAGCAATTCTCATTCTGTCTCGCCCATCTCCGGCGATAACCACGTTCAACAAAGGATATTTCTTGGAAAGCATGGCTGAAGCTTTTACCAGGGTATCCATGCCTTTGCGTCTTACTAGTCTACTGACACTTATCGCGAGGAGATCCTGAGGCAAGAAACCGAATGACTTCTTAGCTGCCAAACGATCCGCTTCCGACAATGGTTTGAATTTTTCAAGGTCCACTCCCGGTGGTACTGAGACAATAGGAGGTTTCTTGATAGAAAGAGAGGTGTCGAGGAGTTTTGCTGCTTCATCAGCTACATATCTTCCTGCTGCGATTATGATGGCTGCCTGTCCGAGTAAATGGGCAAGTACTTGTTTCATCAAGGGTACTCTAGCGGGAATAGCTAGTTCTGCTCCGTGCAGCACTATTGCATAAGGCAACTCTATTCGGCTAGTCAATAAACCTAGAGGCAGGGCAGGATCTATAACTACCAGTTCAGCTCCTATCTCCTTTGACAACTCCTTCACCTGCTTGGCTAGAGCAGGAGTTGGAAGTAGAAAAGATTGCGGTACTCTCTTTATTTGCAATCCTGCTCTGGCTTGTTCTTCATCGAAACGTCTCGCTTCAGGATGCGAACTGGCTGTCAGCACAGCATAGCTAGATGGATCGAATCTACTCCACAACTCCCAGAGATAGGATTGGATACCTCCTATCTTAGGAGGGAAGTCATTGGTCAACAGCAAGTGTGTCTTAGTAGCCTCTCCTCTTATCATCACTGTTGCCTGAGTTTTTCCCATGCCCAAAGGGCGTGCTCTCTCAGCATTTCGTCATTGTTGGCCATGACTCGAGAGAGCACCTCCCAAGCTCGCTCCTTGAGAGGACCAGTATAGTTACCCAAAGCCACTAGGGCATTTCTTCTCAAGTATCTTACCTTGCGGTGAGGTATGTAAAGATGTCCTAGACGTTCGAGAAGCTCCTCCTTGTCAGCTTCTATGAGCCAAAGAAGATCTATTAGCCCTGTACTTTCATTGCCATCACTGCCATTTCCATCACCACCTGACGACCCGGACTCTTTTCTCTGCTCGTTTTTCCTTCTTTCTATTGACATTTCTCGGTAACCATCTGGCAAATTGGGTTTCTCATTTAGTAAGCTCCCCTTCGTATCCAGCTCTTTCTTGTCAATGCGCTGGTTGACCGGGCAAATCTCTTGGCAGGTATCACACCCATATATACGTTCCCCTATGCTCTCCCTGAGTTCCTCTGGGAGACTGCCAGGTGCTTGAAGACGCCATGCCAAGCAGCGACGAGCATCTATCACTCCCGGAGCTATGATCGCTGAAGTGGGGCAGGCTTTGATGCATTTATCACACCCTCCGCACTTGCTTCTTTGTTTGGGTAATTCGGCTGCTCTCGTGGATCCTTGCAATTTGCCTGTATAAGTAGTCCATCGTTGACGAACTGGGCGTAAAGGGGCATCAGTCAAGACAGAACCAAGCAAGACCCATGACCCCAACCCCTCTACGAAGAAAAGCGAGTTTTTACCGTACCAGCCCAAGCCAGCTAACCATGCTGCTTCTCGATCAACCAAGGAGTTGCTGTCTGCCAGGATGACGGCGTGCCAACCATGCTCTTGCAACAGGGAAGCAATGGAACCAAGTGCCCGTCGGAGGGTCGAATACCTGTCCTCCCAAGCATGGGCGGCTATACGGCCTAATGGAGATGGGGCAGCAGGGCTGTCATTACTGCTCTTTGGGGGAGCAGATTGGTTTTCTGTGGAGTGGACAGAGGTGGATGGAACGGCGGAGCCATTACTGTTGTTCTTGATACCCCAAGAATTCCCGGTATCCAAAGAACTTTTCTGGGCAGCTTCCAGTTCTTTGTTGAGTGAGTTGAATGGCTGGGTTCTTACACTTGAGTGAGGATAAGACATGGCGGCAACTACAAGGCAGAGCGCTGTATCCAGTTCCTTGGAAGGGTCAGTGGCGCGTTCGGGATCGGAGTAAGTGAAGTGCATCCCGCCATGCAGACCTTTTTCGCGTCGTTCCAGCATGGCCAGTCGTGCTTCTTCGAATATGCCAACGGGGGCTACTCCAATGGCATGGAGTCCCGCCTCCCTCCCTGCAGTGTATATCTCATCCAGTAGTGAATCGTCTCTTCTTGTTGGTCTTGCCAGAGAACTTGAGCTTTTGTGATGTGGGTGGTGATTCGCCTCCTCGATATCTATGTTGTTTATCCCTTTACCATCCCCGTTAGAGCCTTTCTTGAACTCGTCTACCATCGACTCAAGTACCCCGTCATGCATCACTTTGATCCCACTTGAGCATAGCTGGCTTCCGAGGTTGCCTGGGCGATCAGGGATAACTAGTCGGATAGACACTGAAGTATCAACTGCAAATCATCTTGTTGAAGTGGCAAGTTGAGATTCGACTGAAGCTTGAGCGTTGGAAACTGCTACCAGGCGTTCGAGAGTTCGCTCAGCTTTACCGGAATCGATGGATTCTTCAGCTAGTGCTACCCCTTCTACCAGGTCTTTGGCAACGCCCACTACTACGAGAGCAGCTGCGGCATTTACTACTACGATATCTCTTAGTGGTCCCTGCTCGCCTCGGAGGACGGAACGCAGAAGACGAGCATTGGTTTGTACATCTCCTCCTCGAAGATCTTCAAGCTTGTTGTGGGGTATGCCAATATCGTACGTATCCAGTTCGTAACTGCTTACTTTTTTGTCTCCTTCAGCCGTAGTGCTCAGTTCCCATATACGTGTACGAGTAGTAGTAGTTATCTCGTCCAAACCGTCGAAACCATGCACCACCATGGCGCGCTCGCATCCATTGGCGGCAAGAACCCGTATCATTTTATCTGCCATGTCTGGATTGTTCACCCCAATTACCTGATGACTCAGGCGTGCCGGATTCGCCAATGGGCCTAGATAGTTGAATATGGTGGGAATTCCCAACTCTTTCCTGACTGGAGCTGCATGCCGCATGGCAGGGTGGAACCGAGGAGCAAAGCAGAAACCAATACCTGCTTGCTTGATGCAGTTGCTTACTCCGTTTGGTCCCAGATCTATTACTACCCCTAGGGCTTCGAGTACATCAGCTGAACCAGCACTTGACGAAGCCGCTCTTCCGCCGTGCTTGCATACCTTGACGCCAGCCCCTGCCACGACAAATGCGGCCATAGTGGAGATGTTGGCTGTCCCCTTCCCATCTCCACCAGTGCCACAGGTGTCTACCAGTAACTCATCTACGTGAAGAGGCTCTGCCACATCGAACATTGCTTTGACGAACCCGGTCATCTCCTCTGCTGTTTCACCCTTGGCGGATAGGGCAACGGCAAAGGCTGCTATCTGAGCATGGCTTGCTTCACCTGCAAGGATTAGTCCAAGTGCCCATCGAGCCTCTTCCTCGCTTATATCTTTGGATGCAACCAACTTGGAGAGGATGTCAGTCCATGTGTATGAGTTCTCTGAACCCGTCTAACTCACCACCTGCTTAAGTTCTCGCTCATGTCTTCAAGTGTTCTTGGAAACGAAAGATCACAGTCTCCCTCTCCCAGAGCCCGTGTCAGTCCCACCAGATGTCACCATCCAGAAGTCCTTTGGCTATCAACCCAAGTTGGACCTGGCTTGTCCCTTCGACGATAGTCAACTGCCTGGCATCTCTGTACCAGAGCTCTGTTGGGTGATCCTTCATGTAACCAGCAGCACCCAGCATCTGGAGGGCTATTCCCGAGGCGCGAACAGCAAGCTCAGTTGCATAGTACTTGGACATGGACAGGAATGGCACCCACTCCTTGGTGAACTTTCCCTGGTCAGCAAGGATAGCTGCTCTGTAGGTGAGTAGACGTGCCGCCTCTATCTCGGTAGCCAGTTTCGCCAATTCCCATTGAATACCCTGAAAATCGGCTATCGTCTTGCCAAATGCTTCACGTGCCTTTACATACTCCGTGGCATACATCAAGGCACCTTCTGCTAGACCAATACCTCTTGCTGCAACGACAGGCCTCATGGAGTTAAGCCCCAGCATTGCCAATCGGAATCCGCCTACCTCACCTATTACGCATTCCGGAGGAACTTCTACGTCTTCGAGCACGAGTTCACCAGTGTCTACGCCGCGAACCCCCATCTTCTCGTCGAGATGTCCAACTGAAACCCCTTTCCACGAGCGCTCGACAATGAAAGCGGTAACGGAGTCGTGTTTACGGCTAGTTGGTTCTGCTGTCTTGGCAAAGACTGTGTACCAGTCGGCTTGAGCAACCCCTGACATCCAGCACTTCAAGCCGTTCAGTATCCAACCGCCCTTGTGGTTCGGATCAGGGACAGCTCTCGTCCTCATCCCCATGACGTCACTTCCTGCCTGTGGTTCGGACAGTCCGAAAGCTGCACGCTGAGTACCTTCCGCAATACCTGGCAGATAACGCTTTTTCTGTTCCTCGGATCCAGCTATCATAATCGGTCCAGTTGGGAGCCGAGTAAGCAATAGCATCAACGCCGCAGTGTTGGAGTATTTGGCTACCTCCTCCACGGCAAGCACCAGTCCCATTATCCCAGCGCCAGATCCTCCGTATTCCTCTGGGATGCATAGCCCCAGCAGTCCTGCCTTGGCGAACACCTCGAAGAGATCGTCTGGGTACTCACCAGTTGTATCAATTTCACGGGCGCGTGGTTGCACTTTTTCCTTGGCAATCCTACGGACAGTAGCTTGTAGTTCCGCCAGTTCAGATGAAAGCTCGAAATCCATACCTAATACAGTACTTGGCAAAAGCGCATCAAGCATAAAATCAGGAAGGACGGCTCATACAGGTAGGCCATTATTCATGGTCAACTGTCTCTGTACCTAGTCTCAAGAGCTTTCAAGAAAGCAAGCATTGATTGTTTGGAGTATGAGAGCCATCAAATAGTCACTTCTTGGTTGGTTGTTTCTGGAGCCTTGATCCACTCCCAACCAGTACCTAGCTGCTTTGTTCAGTAGTTGATGCGCTGTTCGTGACCTATGCCGATTTACGTCGTTGTCTAAGTACTCGCCTGCGTTCCCTCTCGGTAGTACCACCCCAAACGCCATCACGTTCGCGGTTGGACAAAGCATATTCGAGACAAAGTTGGCGCACAGAACAACCGGCACAAATTTCTTTAGCTGCTTCAGCTTCCTCTTCTGAAGCAGGATAGAACACACTCGCGTCGATGCCCCTACATGCTGCGTGCTCGCGCCACGTGGGGTTCATCATTGAAAAGCTCACTCCCTTACATTCACTAAGACGTCTAACCTGTCACATCTCTCCCACGCTCGCCCTATTTCTGGTCGAAGGTTTTGGTGCTTCATCCCTCGCCCATGTATGTGGCGGCTATTCCGAGAGAGGAATATTAAGTATATCCCTTCCTCTTGAGGTTTGTCCAGACCACCCAAGATATTTTTTCTTGGATGCCCATGTTGGTTACGACTGATCGCAACCAACCTTCTTCAGGTGGCCGCAACTTGAATTGCTTGACAATCTTGAATCACAGTGATGTAATAACACAATATCTAGTACTTGATGTACAATTCAACACTATATATTGTAGTGTAACTGGCACAAAGATACGATTCTGTAATTCCGAGAAGAACCAATCGAGAAGAACCAATTCTGTGTAATCTGAGCAAGAGGAGAGCTACTATGACCGTTACGAAGCCGAGATTGGGGGTTGGTATCCAACGGCACTTCACGACAAAAGGCATACACCCTTACGATGAGGTGACGTGGGAACACAGAGACGCCCGTATCATGGATCATCGTACGGGCAAGCCTGCCTTCGAGCAGTTGAATGTGGAGGTCCCCTCCTTTTGGTCTCAGAATGCCACCAATATCCTTGCTAGCAAGTATTTCAGAGGCAATTTGGGAACGGACGAGAGAGAGACTTCCTTACGGCAAGTGATCGATAGGATATGTTTGACCATAGCCTCCTGGGGAAGACACGATGGCTACTTCGATGACGAGGATGAAGCGTCGGCCTTCGAAGCCGAGCTCTCCTATCTGATAGTTCACCAGATAGCTGCCTTCAACTCGCCGGTGTGGTTCAACATCGGCGTCAAGGGTGTCCCCCAGCAGGCATCTGCTTGCTTCATCCTCTCCGTCGACGACTCCATGGATTCCATTCTCAACTGGTACAGCGAGGAAGGGATCATATTCAAGGGAGGTTCGGGCGCAGGGGTCAACCTCTCCAAGATCAGAGCTTCAATAGAGCCTCTGCGGGGTGGGGGTACCGCCTCCGGCCCAGTGAGCTTCATGCGGGGTGCAGACAGCTCGGCTGGAACCATCAAGTCAGGAGGTAAGACTCGTCGTGCCGCCAAGATGGTCATCTTGGACATCGATCACCCCGACATCGAGGACTTCATATGGTGCAAGGCCATCGAGGAGCGCAAAGCTAGGGTGTTGTCGAAGGCCGGTTTCGACATGGGTCTAGACGGTAAGGATGCCTACTCCGTCCAATACCAGAATGCGAACAACTCGGTGAGGATAACCGACGAGTTCATGCAGGCGGTCCTGGAGGATCGGGATTGGCACCTTGTTGCTCGTACCACCGGCGAGGTGGTGAAAACGATCAAGGCTAGGGAGCTGTTCCACCAGATCGCCCAAGCGGCTTGGGAGTGCGGTGATCCAGGGGTGCAGTTCGACGACACCATCAATGCCTGGCATACTGCTCCCTCAGCAGGTCGGATCAATGCATCCAACCCGTGTTCTGAGTACATGCACATAGACAACTCAGCGTGCAACCTGGCTAGCCTCAACCTACTCAAGTTCCTGGACGAGGATGGGGCCTTCGATGTGGAGGCGTTCAAGGCAGCTACTGCCACACTGATAGTCGCTCAAGAAATTCTTGTACAGCATGCTGACTATCCGACTGCCAAGATAGCGGAGAACTCCCTCAAGTATCGTCAACTCGGGCTTGGGTACTCCAATCTAGGGGCTGCACTCATGGCCTTAGGTCTTCCCTACGATTCGAACGAAGGGCGGGCGTGGGCTGCCTCGGTCACAGCGCTGATGACAGGCTATGCCTATGCGACCTCAGCCAAGATTGCCTCGCGGATGGGTCCATTCGCTGGCTTTCATGATGACAAGACAGCAATGCTAGGTGTGCTCGAGAAGCATCGTCGAGCTGTAGCAGAGATAGATGAGAGCTTGGTTGACCCACAACTTCTCGATGCTGCTCGTCAAGCATGGGATGAAGCATGCGATCTCGGATATCGCTTCGGAGTTCGAAATGCTCAGGCTACTGTACTGGCCCCAACTGGAACCATATCTCTGCTCATGGACTGTGATACTACAGGGATAGAGCCCGACCTGAGTTTAGTTAAAACCAAACAACTGGTCGGCGGTGGCTCCATGACTACTGTCAATCAGACTTTGGGGAGAGCGCTAGCGGCTCTAGGATATTCATCTAAGGAGGCTGCCGACATCATCTCCTATGTAAAGGAGCACGGCTCAATACTTGGAGCTCCTCATCTATCTCCAAAGCACCTTCCCGTCTTTGCCACCTCCATGGGTGACAACTCTCTTTCTTACAAAGGGCATCTCTCCATGATGGCTGCTTGCCAACCATTCATCTCTGGAGCTATCTCCAAAACCATCAACCTCCCAGAACAGGTGAGCACGGACGAGATAGAGAACCTTTATTTGGAAGCATGGAAAATGGGTCTGAAAGCAGTAGCCATTTATCGTGACAACTGCAAAGTAGATCAACCTTTGGGAGTAGGCAGTTCTTCAGCTCAGGCTGCGTCATCACGAGGAGCTAGTCCTAGTTCTGAGAGTTCTGATGATCTTGCTCAAAAGGTGGCTGAGCTAGAGCAGGCCTTGGAACGCCAAACAGTAGTGGTAAAAAAGCCTGTAAGAGAAAGACTACCAAGAAAGCGTCGTTCATCGACGTTCGCATTCCGAGTAGCCGACTGTGAAGGTTATGTGACTGTCGGGGAGTATGCAGATGGACGACCCGGGGAGGTGTTCATGAAAGTTTCCAAACAGGGATCTACCTTGGCTGGAGTTATGGACGCTTTCTCTATTGCAGTTAGCTTAGGCTTGCAGCATGGGGTTCCTCTCTCCACATTTGTGCGCAAATACACCAACATGCGCTTCGAGCCGGCAGGTATCACCGATGATCCTGATCTCCGTATTGCCTCGAGTCTGGTGGACTATATATTCAGACGGCTCGCGGTGGACTACTTGAGCTATGAAGAACGAGCGGAACTTGGAGTGCTCACCTCAGCTGAGCGCACCCAACAGACACTGCCCGGGCTAGAGGAGATGACTACTCCCAACTTCGGCATTGTGGAAACCCCGTCGTTGCCTAGCTGGGTGGAGGCTGCTTCCTCATTGCAGCAGGGAGTAGCTCCTGTGGAACATGGATCCATAAGTGAAGCCAAAGACGCTCCGTATTGCTACGAGTGTGGTAACGCTATGGTTCGTTCTGGTTCATGTTATGTTTGTCCTTCTTGTGGAAGCACAAGTGGATGCTCTTGATGA
>JAMDDE010000030.1 GCA_023489235.1 Actinomycetota bacterium
GGGGAAACTGCAACAATTAGCGGACCGCTAAGACAGATCATTACAGGGCAAGCCCAATCAAGTGACCCCGAAGTCGTAGTGGTGGCTCAGCAGACGCCTTCACAAATTACGATAGTTGCACGGCAAGCTGGGTCGGCTACCATTGCCGTCCCGACGCCATACTGCAACGGCTTGGCGAGCAACGCGTGTCCGCTGCTCAGGGTCATTGTGAGTGACTAGTCGTACCACATCACGCCCGCCTCAGACCTCCGGGAGTAGCTGATAGCCACTGCCTTTGATCTGGGCAATTTGTGGGTCAGGTGGTTGGAAAGCTGTGCAATTCGTATCTCGCTCGACTTTCTCATCTATGCCGCGGCGTTCTCCCAGGCCAGGCGGATGGCGGAGATTTCCTGTGGTGTGATCGGCCCAGGCTCTGCTCGCACCATGTCGGCAGATCCCTTGCTCCCACCGTACCGAGAGTCTCGCTAGGTTACTCCCCGTCTACCGCTTTCTCTCCCGAAGAAGCCGCAGCCCGTCTGCTCGGAGCTCGCCGCTTGGAGAGACATGGCGATAGAGCGTCTGGCGGGGTTGCCCCGAGATTGTGACACAGGGCGGTGACAGAGGTGTCGGGCCTGCCCATCGACGCCATGGCAGACGCAGCTTGGCCGGGGTGGTTCAAGAAGTCACCTAATTGTATTCGAGTTGGACTACTTGCTATTGGACAAAGTAGCTGTAGGATTGCAATTTTTGTTTTGAGCCTGTAGAGATGTATCCGCTGACAAGGGCGCTCAGTTGATTCTAGAGCCAAAAAGGCAGCGTGTAACAGGCATTCTCTAATTCTAGCTCAGCAACAGGAGAATTCAACAGAGTTACTCCTCGGGATATAGGAGAAACGGCGTCAAACGAATAAGAACGAAACTAGCATGCGCTAACATGGATCAATATGTTCGAGTCGTTGTCCGACCGCTTTGAGGGAATATTCAGCAAGCTTCGCAAGAAAGGTAGATTAAGTGATGCCGACGTAGACGCAGCTCTTCGTGACATCAGAGTAGCCTTACTGGAAGCGGATGTTGCTCTACCTGTAGTTAAATCTTTTATCTCTCACGTGCGGGAGCGGTGTGTAGGAGCAGAGCTACATGCCAGTTTGATGCCGGGTCAGCAGGTCATAAAGATAGTCAACGAAGAGCTGGTTGCTACACTTGGTGGCGAGGTTCTTCGAATCAACTATGCCTCGAAGCCTCCTACCATAGTGTTACTGGCTGGGTTACAGGGATCGGGCAAAACAACAACAGCGGTCAAGCTAGCTCGGTGGTTCAAACAACAAGGACGAAATCCTTTGCTTGTAGGAGCTGATCTTCAGCGTCCTGCAGCTGTCGAGCAGTTGCGTCGCCTCGCTTCTGTAGACGGCATAACCGTATTCTCGGAGTTGAGCGATCCAGTAGCGGTTGCCGCCAGAGGGGTGGAGGAAGCCCGTCGGCTGGGACGAGATGTAGTGGTAGTTGACACTGCTGGGCGGCTCACCATTGACCAGGAAATGATGGAGCAGATTCGCCGCATCTCTTCAAGACTTAATCCTCACTACACATTTTTGGTGGTTGATGCCATGACAGGGCAGGATGCGATCAATACTGCTCAAGCCTTCCATGAGGTGCTCGCTCTGGACGGGGTTATCCTCACCAAACTCGATGGAGACGCCAGAGGGGGTGCTGCCCTCAGTGTGAAACAAGTGGTAGGAAAGCCCATTGCTTTTGCTTCCACTGGAGAGAAATTAGCCGATTTCGACCTCTTCTATCCGGACAGAATGGCTAGCCGAATCCTCGGCATGGGCGATGTGCTTAGCCTAATAGAGGCCGCTGAACGTACCTATGACAAAGAGGTAGCAGCAAAGGGGGCAGTGAAGCTGCAAGAAGGAAGCTTCACTCTCGAGGACTTCCTGGAACAAATGCGTCAGATAAAAAAGATGGGTCCCTTGAGTGGAATCATCTCTATGCTCCCTGGAGTGCCCAAGGAGTTGAAAGATGCCAAAGTGGATGATGGCGAGTTAGCCAGAGTAGAAGCAATAATTTGCTCGATGACTCCTCAAGAACGTCGAGATCCCTCCATAGTCAATGGCTCAAGGAGATTGCGCATAGCCAATGGAAGTGGAACCACAACAGCTGAGGTAAATCAACTGTTGAAACAGTTCAAAGAGGTGCAGCGCATGGTCAAGTCAGCTGTTGGGTCCACACGCAAGGGCAAGAAGGGAAAGAGAGGCAGGGTAATGCTTCCAACCTTGAGCGACATGGCTTCGTTTAGGTGATACGCTCGTGATTGTTCTCAAGATAACTACGACATCAGGATTGCAAGGGATTGAGAGAGCCTAAGCGGGAAGCAGGCAGGATGGTGCTTGTATGCTCTTCCTGTCAACACATGCTTTTTGCCTAGACATGGTTAGCATACAATGAGGTTGGTAAAGCATCGACAATACAGCCAACCCGAGTGAGGAGAGACTGAGTGGCAGTAAAACTTCGTCTGATGAGGATGGGTAAGAAAAAGCAACCTACCTATAGAGTAGTGGCAGCAGATAGCCGTTCACCCCGGGATGGTCGTTTCATAGAGACCATAGGAACTTATGCTCCTCGGGGTCGTTCACTGACCGATCAAGAAGCGGTTATCAAAATTGATCTGGAGAAGATAGATAAATGGCTGCGCCAAGGTGCTCAGCCAACTGAACGGGTAGAGCGGCTCATTCGAATTGCCAGGGGTCAGAGCGTTGTTTCTCCATCTGCAGGAGATAGCGAGTGATGGATATCGAGGCAGATGTTGATGACATGGAGGGCAACAGGGCAGTAGCAGCTATTTCTAAGTCTGTGCTCGACTATCTAGTCAGCCAAATAGTCACTGATCCTGAGGCAGTGGTCATAGAGACGAAGGAAGAGTCCCCTGAGTCTGTACTCTTTAGGTTGCACGTAGCTCCTGAGGATATGGGTAGAGTAATTGGTCGCCATGGCCGTGTTGCCCAAGCCATCAGGACCATTCTGCGAGTTGCCGGAGATCGCGAAGGAGTCAAGGTAAGCCTAGACATCGTGAACGAATAGGGCAGGGATACTAGCCTCCTCGATAGCAAGAACAATGGTCCAATACCTCCGGTTAAGGTAAATCTCGACCAGCAGGTGAATAAACTATTTTTGGGGGCAGATCATTTAGGAACTCAGGCAAGTCCTACAGCTGAACGGTTCGAGGTTCAGGGAACGAGTTTCAATATTGTGCGCATGAGCGGAGAGTCTGAGCAGTTGTTGGAGGTGGGCAAGGTACTGCGCCCTCATGGATTGCGGGGCGAGGTGGTGGTCTATCTGTGGACCAACAGGCTGGAGCGGGTATCTCCTGGTGCTGTGTTGTTCAGCCCGGTTCAGGAAGAACTGGTAGTGGCTACCTCTCGTCCTTATAAGAAGGATCGCTTTATAGTTGGCTTCGAAGGAGTAAACGATCGGGATACTGCCGAGAGGTTGCAGGGACAGGTGCTGTCAGCTCGTCCGATCGATGATCACACTACTTTTTGGATCCATGAGCTGGTAGGGAAGATGGTGAGCGAGCAAGGAGAAGAGCCAGTGGGAACGGTAGTAGCTGTAGAGGCCAATCCGGCTAGTGATTTGCTTGTGTTGGACTCCGGCAAACTCATTCCCTTGCACTTCGTTGTGGAGGTTTCATCTGAGATCATCCTCGGGGAACTGCCACGAGGCTTGTTGGACTGAGGTGAAAAGGGAGCCCTTTGGCTTGTACCCATAGGCAAGGCGTCGGTAAGCTGGAGGAAACGAACAATCCTGTGCGAATAGATATCTTTACCATATTTCCTGAGCTGATTACTGGATTTTGTTCAAAGGGGCTACTACAGAGGGCACTTTCGAGTGGTTTGCTCAACCTCCTGGTACATGACATAAGAGGGTTCACCGATGACTCCAGGCGATCGGTGGATGATGCTCCATTTGGAGGGGGGGCTGGTATGATCTTGGCTCCGGCCCCGATATTCGAGGCAATTGAGACAAGTAGCCCACCCCGACCGCTGTATCTGCTCAGCCCTCGGGGCAAACTGTTGGATCAAGGTTTGGTTGCTGAGCTAGCTCGTAAGGGGACGGAACAAGGGGAAGGATTCTCTCTGCTATGTGGTCGATATGAGGGCGTGGACCAACGAGTAGTAGACCACCTAGTAGATGGGGAACTCTCCATAGGAGATTACATATTGGCAGGTGGCGAGGTAGCAGCTTTAGTTGTTGTCGAGGCGGTCACTAGATTATTGCCAGGGGTGGTGGGCAACGAGGAGTCCTGCATTGACGAGAGTTTTGCTACAGGACTCTTGGAGTATCCTCAATATACTCGACCGGCCGATTTCCGAGGGATGATGGTGCCGGAGGTGTTGATATCCGGCAATCATCAACGAATAGCCCAGTGGAGGAAGGCGCAAGCCCTCAAGGTCACCTTGGAGCGACGTCCTGATCTGATAGAGCGTCGGGGTGGGTTAAGCAAGGAGGAGGTAGGTCTCTTGAAACTACTAGAACAAGGAGGGCTTTCTTAAAGGCCTCGCCCACATCCTTTCCAGTGAAGCAAGCCCAAGCTTGTGTCCTCCACCTCAGCAACTAGGTTTCGCTATCACGACTTTCATACTCCCGCCTCATAGGTGCACAAAGGTTTTGTCGTAGCAGGCGATTCGAGGACAACCAGCAGCCCGGTAGGAACCTACCTCAGCTTCCCGGAGGCTTTGCTCTCGAAGCAAAAGCAGTGAAAAAATATACTAACCTAGTAATCTAGAGTTACGAAGGATCCAGATACGGTTCGCCATATGTTGCAAGGTAGTCAACTGAGTATTTAGTTGGCGCTGTTTGTTTCAAGAGTAGTTATTGAGAGTAGTTATTGGATTCCCAGTTGAACGACCCAAGGAGCAGGAGTGATGAACCCTACTGACATAGTTGATCAGGATAGTCTGCGTCAGGATATTCCAGAGTTTCGTCCCGGTGATACGGTTAAGGTGCATGTAAGGGTCGTAGAAGGCGGCAGGGAAAGAGTGCAGATCTTTCAGGGCGTAGTCATCAAGCGTCAAGGGTCGTCGGTAAGGGAGACCTTTACTGTACGCAAAATGAGCTTTGGGGTTGGAGTAGAGCGTACCTTTCCGGTGCATTCACCTCAGATTGCCAAGATAGAACGAGTGCGCGAGGGTGATGTGCGTAGAGCCAAACTTTACTATTTGCGTGGCCGTATAGGCAAAGCAGCCAAGATCAAGGAGAAGCGAGTCGCACGGTAGTGACACTACGTAGCAGTTATTCTAGAACTATTGATTTGGGCTTCTTTGCCAGCTATGAGTGAAGAGGAACTAGAGCGATATGAGTCGGAGATAGAGCTGGCTCTTGCTCAGGAGTATAGAGCTGTCCTACCGATGTTCAAGTATGCTGTAGAGACCGAACGTCGGTTTTATTTGGCCAATGAGGCCAAGGTTACCTTGCACGAGGAAACCAATCCTGCTTGTCTCGAGGTAGACCTTACTGATGCGTGGGTATGGGATATGTATCGTCAAGCTCGGTTCGTACCTTCTGTCCATGTCATCACCTTCAGGGATGTCAACGTAGAACGTCTACCCGACAAGGAAATATAGATTATTCGAGAAGATCTGGATTACCAGGTACAAGTTCATGGCTTAAGTTGCAATTGGCTGCTCCCCCCGGCTAAGCCGGGGGGTTGCCGCCCCGTACCCCATTTCGGTGAAAAGTGGCTATCGACTACTCAGTGATACACCTCCTTGCGATGATAGCGCAATGAGAGAAACTGAGAAAACTATGAACGACACGTATACTTGGTGGTTGTCCGAAAAGTTAGCTACTTGTGCTCATATGATCGTACCTTGAGTAGTGCCAGGAGAGCAGATCTTGTCGGCCAAGGCTCAGCGACCGAGCAGTTTCGTCCGGTTTCGGGAAGAGCGATGAAGGATGCCGCTCGGTATCTTGGCGTACTGGGAGAACAGCTTGCTCTCTCATGGTATATGGTCCGGGGTTATCAACTTTTGGAGCATAACTGGCGTTGCAGGGAGGGTGAGCTCGACCTAGTCCTGGGGGAGGAGGGTCTTTATGTTTTTTGTGAGGTAAAGACCAGGAGTTCCGATAACTACGGTTTAGCTGTAGAGGCCGTCACTCCTTCCAAAGTTATTAGATGGCGTAGAGCTGCTGGTCGATGGCTTAGCATGAGAACGGATATCCATCCAAGAAGAGTACGCTTCGATATAGCCTCCGTAATGCCAGGTGGGGTCGAGATTATCGAAGACGTGTTTTAAGAGGGCT
>JAMDDE010000080.1:0-12047 GCA_023489235.1 Actinomycetota bacterium
TTCAATAGACGATTCAATGAGCTCTGTTACCTCTACGGTACGAGCAACCATGATCACGTTAGGTGAATACCACTTATAGTGTTGGTATATACTCTATTTAAAGTATACGGTGGAGTTGCAATTCAGCTACTCTAACTTGGTCAACTAAGGAGGATGAGTTGGCTAGTACCAACTTCGACGACGTTGAAGCAGAAGACGAAGGGTTGCACAGTTATTCGGTGAAGGTAGGAGCCAGGCTCCGTTTGGTGCGCAAGCAAATGCGCCTCTCTCTCCAAGCAGTAGAAGCCATGTCGAATCAAGAGTTCAAAGCCTCGGTGCTAGGTGCATATGAGCGTGGGGAGAGAGCCATATCAGTTCCCCGCTTGCAAAGATTAGCTGCACTGTACGATGTTCCAGTCGACCAGCTGTTACCACGAGAGGAAATAGCCTCACTAGGCAGTTGGCCAGAGGAGGAGAGTTCTCTTGCCAGGAGGGGATCGGATCTCACGACTAGGAATGGGAAGTCCGATATTGATGAGACAGGGAAGATTACTATCGACCTAACCAAACTGCACAAAGTTAGCGGTCCAGAACGCGACCTGCTCCGTCGGTACTTAGGCATGATTCAAGTCCAGAGGCAGGACTTCAATGGAAGGATGATCACCATTCGCTATGATGACCTGCGTGCCATAGCATGCTTGTTTGGAGTTACTCCTGATGCCATGGGTAGACGCCTAAAGGATCTGGACTTGTTGGCAACTCCCACTAGTTGACGGTTGGTTGGGTGCATCAGCTAACCACCAGCCAAGATGCAAAGGTGTCTGATGATTGGTCAGGATCATCACATAAACTCTGTACTGTCCTACTATGGTAGACATGCGTGGTGCGAAGCGGTGGTTGAGTACTAGAGAGGCATCAGAGTATCTTGGTGTTACTCTCCGCACCCTGTACCGGTTCATAGATGAGGGGGAGCTACCAGCTTACAAGTTTGGAAGGGTTATACGACTGAAAGAAGAGGATGTGGACAGTTTCATCGAGTCGGCTCGAATTACGCCAGGGACTCTTGATCACCTATATCCGGACAGGAGTGAAATTGCGAGTAAGGACGGCAAGCAAGAGGGGTAACCAGGAGAGAGAAAGGGGTTATTTCAAGGGACTCCTCACGATAAGCTGCATATGTGGGTCAATGTGTGTTTTGTGATGTCATTGCCGGGAGCGCACCATCGAAGGTGGTGCTCACTACCGATCATGTCTATGCTTTCCGTGACATATCCCCAGTTGCACCAGTCCATGTCCTGGTGGTACCACGAGAGCATATAGCTGATGCAGGTGAGCTCACTCCAGATCATGGGGACGTCTTAGCGGAGATGATGGTGACCGCACAAAAGGTGGCCGAGATGGAGGGCATAGCGGAGAGTGGCTACCGGTTAGTATTCAACATTGGTGAAGACGCTCTTCAGTCCGTGGATCACCTGCATATGCACGTCATAGGGGGGAGACGTATGGGGTGGCCCCCCGGGTGAGCTGCAAGTGACCCCCAAGACATCCCCTACCAAGGTCAAAGTGCTTGTTCCTGGCAACCACCTCATGGTTGGCCTACTAGGTCAACATGATGAGTTGCTGCGGATAATTGAGTCAGCTTTTGCTGATACGCGTATTCGAGTGCGTGGTAATGAAATCAGCATCGAGGGAGAGAACGCTGAACTGGTTGGTAGACTCTTCGACGAACTGGTAGTCCTCTTGGAGCAAGGCCATGGTTTGGATCCTTCCAATGTTGGTCGCACTATTGACATGGTCAAAGCTGACCTGAGTCCTTCAGAGGTTCTCACTACTGAGGTGCTCAAGTCATCCCGAGGAACTGTGGTCCGACCTAAAAGTGCTGGTCAAAAACGTTATATAGATGCCATAGCAACTCATACGATTACGTTTGCTATTGGTCCTGCTGGTACAGGCAAGTCGTATCTTGCCGTTGCTTTGGCGCTTCAAGCACTGCAAGCCAAACAAGTCAACAGAATAATTCTTACGCGTCCTGCCGTGGAGGCAGGAGAGAGATTGGGCTTTCTACCCGGTGACCTCATGGCCAAGGTGGATCCATATCTGCGCCCTCTTTACGATGCACTCTATGACTTGGTTGAGCCGGAGGGGTTGAACAGATTGATGGAAAGGGGCTCCATAGAGGTGGTCCCTCTGGCCTTCATGCGTGGTCGAACGTTGAGTTCTAGTTTCGTGATCCTCGATGAAGCCCAAAACACTACCCCAGAGCAGATGAAGATGTTCTTGACCAGGCTTGGCCCTGGATCGAAGGCGGTTATCACTGGAGATGACACTCAGATAGATGTGCAAGGGGGTAAGTCTGGCCTCTTGGGTATGGATACCTTGCTTGCAGGCATCCAGGATATAACCTTCGTCTATTTGAGTAGGTCGGATGTGGTACGCCATCCAGTGGTGGCAGAGATAATTGCTGCTTATGAACGAGCCAGCTCTGGCAACAGAGATTCATTGGTTGACAGTACTCCTTTGTCCAGCCAAAGTTCGCACTCCAAAGTGGCAGGTTCTAGTAGCAGCCAGGAAGTTTATTCATGACCATCGAAGTCTTTGCCGCTGACGAGCAGTCCGAGGTGCCGATAGATCTAAATCGTTGGATATCTTTGGCCAAGGCGGTTCTTGGTTATCGTAGAGTAGGGGGCGAGGTGGAACTCTCTCTTCTTTTCGTGGACGAGGGAGCCATGGCTGAGCTCAACAAGCGTTTCATGGGTAGGGATGGACCAACTGATGTACTGGCTTTCCCGATCGATGATCAACTGGATGAGTTGACAGAGCTCGAAGACAATGTGAGACCAGGCGTCAGGGGACGACTTGATTGGCAGGATATCCCCACTCTCTTGGGCGATGTCGTGCTGTGCCCTTCTCAAGCCAAGAGGAATGCTGACGAGAGGGGAGAGCCCTTGGACGACGAGCTTGCTTTGTTGGTAGTCCATGGGATTCTGCACGTACTGGGCATGGATCATGCTACTGAAGAGGATGCCACCAGAATGGAGGCTGTCGAGCAAGAATTGCTCAATCGATTTTATCGATCTGCTCCGATGAATGTTGGCGCAAAAACGACATCACCTTGTATTGCTCATGAAAAGGTAGGGGGGGACGAGGAGGTTCAGTGAGCCGCTCCTCACCTTGGCTATGGGTCCTAGTAGCTGCGGTGGTCGTCCTGGTTGTGATCTCTGCAGTGCTAGCCTTGGCAGAGACCAGCTTGGTACGGACATCGAAGGCCAAGGCTCTCTCCCTCGTAGAGGAAGGGAGAAGAGGTGCGACCAAACTACTGGGATTGGTCGAACACCCCGAAAGATTTCTGAACACCATTCTGTTGGCGGTACTCTTTTGCCAGTTAGCTGTGGCCACCATAGTAGGCGTGGTAGCCAACGACCTCTTCGGCGCCATGGGGGTAGTTGTTGGTCTCGTCCTCCAAGTAGTGGTCATATTCTTGTTTGCAGAGCTAGGACCTAAGCTATGGGCAGTTGCACATGTCGAACGTGCCGCTTTGATCACTGCTCCCTTGGTGAGCGTAATTGTCAACTTTCTCCCTGTAAGGATGGTATCTGAGGGGCTTGTTCGTCTGATTGCCTTGGCTATTCCCGAAGTTACCGAGAGAACCTCGACGGATGTGACCGAGTCGGAACTGTTGGCCATGGCTGATGTAGCTGAATCGGAGGATGTGATAGAGACCGAGGAAAGAGCCTTGATCCACTCGATCATCGAGTTTGGCGATACTGTAGTACGTGAGGTCATGGTTCCTCGACCGGATGTAGTAGCGGTGGAGGCCTCCACTACCGTTGGGGAGGCTATTGAGATAGCCATGCAAGCAGGGTTCTCCAGATTGCCGGTGTACGAAGGCAATTTGGATGGAGTATTGGGCATCGCTTACGTGAAGGACCTTATGCGTGCCGATCATTTGGGACGGGGAGGCGAAGAGGTGCGCTTGCTGAAGAGAACGGCACATTTCGTGCCGGAGAACAAATCCGTAGCCTCTCTCATGCGGGAAATGCAAGCCGAGAAGTACCACCTTGCCGTGGTGGTCGATGAATATGGTTCCACTGCAGGAATAGTTACCCTAGAGGATCTTATCGAAGAGCTGGTAGGAGAGATAGTTGATGAGTTCGATGTGGAGGAGCCCCTTTTGGAGCGACTTGGCCAGGATACCTATAGGGTGAATGCCAGAATGGTAATTGGACAGGTAAACCAGCTCTTAGGTGTCGATCTTCCCACCGGTGACTGGGATACGGTCGGTGGGATGCTTCTCAATATCTTAGGGCATGTCCCAACTGAAGGAGAGAGCGTAGAGGTTGATGGCCATCGTCTAGTTGTAGAGAAAATGCAGGGACGAAGGATAGGGAGGGTAAGGATTGCACCTCTGTCGCCACAGTGACGTATGGTTCGATAGGGAATGCTGCTACACAACTCCTGGCTTGTGCAAAGGGAGGATGTCAACGACACGCTGTCAGTACGCTGCTGGTGCTGTGAGTTGGTACAACATAGTCCATGCACGGTTCGCATAGTTCATGCGCTCAGGTTTCGTAAGCTTTGTCGGACGTAGCGGGGTAGGCAAGTCTACCTTGATAAATCGCATGATTGGTTCCAAGGTTTCTATCACATCCCCTAGGAAGCATACGACCAGGAGACCTGTTAGGGCCGTGCTTCAAGGTGAGGATGCTCAAGCGGTATTGGTGGACACTCCCGGTCTTATCTCGAAAGGCAGCGCCTTAGGTGCACGGATGTACAGTTCTGCTCGTGCGGAGATGGCCAGTGCGGATCTGGTTGTCATGGTTGTCGATGCTTCCAAGAAGTTTTCCGATGGAGATCACCACCTTCTGGCTCAGGTCGCCAAACTGTCATCACCTCAGATGGTTGTGGTAAACAAGATCGACAAAGTCTCCCCCATGGCGCTTATTCAATATCTAGCCGCACTCTCACGAATTTGTGAGGATGTGAATGTCGATCCTGCTGGGTACTTTCCTGTATCTGCAGTTAGTGGGAGCGGTGTTGAGGAGTTGTCCAGTGCTGTCTTGAGCAATTTGCCGGAAGGTGCTCCATACTATCCATCTGATGTAGTAAGTGATGCATCCGAAGAGGAGTTCTTGGCTGAGTTGGTAAGAGAGCAGCTACTGCTTCATTTGCGCGAAGAACTGCCATCTCAGGTAGCTTGTACCGTAACTGAATGGTCGTGGCCGTATGTGCGTTGCGAGATATGGGTGGCATCTCCCTCTCAGAAAGGCATAGTAATTGGCAAAAAAGGGTCTGTACTGGCTTCCGTTGGTGCTAGAGTACGAGAACAGCTACATCCTGGCCTTTATCTCGATTTGATCGTCAAGGTGAAGAAGGACTGGTACAAGAGTGAAGCTACACTGGACGATCTGCGGCTTTGAGTGCTTCAGCTCTGCTGATGCTCGTAAGCCTGTTGGCGAGGGCGTGGATGGTTGATTTGGCACTAGCTTGGGTTGCATGGACAAGATGATGGCATCCCGTGATGGCTGGATCATAACGAGATCCATCGTCAATGGACGGGTCTTGTTGGTCCAGGGGATCGGTGATCTCCAACCAGTTGCAAGTGCCGGGCACTACATGAGGGGTGAGTGTACTACAGAGGAGTATCGGGCAGTGGCAAGTTTGCTTGGGAGGGAGCCGAGAAGGCCAGTGCAGGTAGTGGTTCGCGATGAGCGGGAGGCGCCAGTAGTGATATCCAACGCTCCCATCTTGGAAGATGGGATACCGATGCCAACTCGCTATTGGCTCGTGGATCCGAATCTCAAGACAGAGGTGAGCAAGCTGGAGTCTCGAGGAGGGATCCGGGAAGCACTGAGGGAGGTCGATCCCGATGCGCTTCAGGACGCTCATGAGCGGTATGCAAGAGAGCGTGACCAGCTGGTGCCATCTAACTGGAGCGGTCCAAAGCCTTCCGGAGGGGTGGGAGGGACTCGCCGAGGGATAAAGTGCCTCCATGCTCACCTGGCCTGGACATTGGCCGGAGGAGATGATCCAGTAGGTCGGTTTGTTGCAGGGCGCTTGGGGATCGAGCCATTGGATCAAACCCTGGGATCGAGCCATGACTCGAGCCTTGGTGGCTGAGCCACGATGACCGAAGAAGTGGTAGCTGCTATTGACTGTGGGACCAACTCTACCCGACTTCTGATATCCGGCTCGAATGGCTCCCCATTGGAGCGTCTACAAAGAATTACCAGGTTGGGTGCGGGGGTAGACTCAACGGGTCTGCTCAGCGATGCAGGCATAGAACGTACCATCGAAGTGCTATCCGAGTACCGTCAGCTGATGGACGTACACCAGGTAGCAAGGGGTAGGGTAGTGGCGACTTCAGCTGCTAGAGATGCAGCGAACGTCGATATATTCCTTCAGCGAGTAGCTGAGGTTACTCGTATGAGTCCGGAAATCCTGTCTGGGCAGGAAGAAGCGTTGCTCTCTTTTACAGGAGCTACTGCTGATCTCGACCACGACGGCGATACGTATCTGGTTGTGGATGTAGGAGGTGGATCTACCGAGCTTGTAGTGGGAACGAGCGGTGATCGCAGTGACGGTAGCAATCAGATAAGAGCTGTTTCCATTGATGTTGGTTGTGTCCGTATCACCGAACGTTACTTACACCATGACCCTCCTTTGTCAGGTGAGATCGAGGCAGCAAGAGAAGAAGTTCGGACACTGCTGCCTCAGCCACTGCAGCTAGTGGGTCGACTGGAATGGCCAAAGCAGATGGTGGCGTTAGCAGGGACGGCTAGCACATTGGCTATGCTGGACAGAGGATTGAGGACGTACGATCGTGAGCTGGTCCATCACTGGCCGTTGTCCCTCCAGAGGATTACCGAACTGTTCGATGCTCTTGCCACCAGGTCATCTCTGGCACGTAGACTTGATTACGCCATACCGGAGGGTAGGGATGATGTCATAGTAGCGGGAACGCTGGTCCTATTGGAGCTGATGAAACTCTTCAACTTTGAAGAGTGTCTCGTGTCCGAGTCAGATATATTGGATGGGCTGGTAATGAGTTTACTCGAGCAACCAGGACATGAATGGACCAAGAAGGGATCTGGGTTAGAACAGACCGAGGATGATTCCAAATGAGAAATCCTAGGGTTCCGGAGGTCCTATGGCTATAGCTAAGATAAAGCTAGGCGTACATAGGGTGCTCGAGCACGCCCTTTCCCTATGGGGAGCGTGGGTGCAGGAAAGATTTATACCTGCACTAGGGCTTTGCTTGATGCGCGATGAGTGGCTGCCACCTCTCCAAGGACTCCCACCACGGTATGCTCTGCGCTTGAGCTACAATGCCATCTTGCACAGAGAGCCTGATCCAGTGGGAAAGAGTACCTATCTGCCGCTGCTGCAGTCTGGACAGCTCTCGGTAGCGGCACTCTCGGAGCGGTTGGAGTTCTCCGAGGAGTGGAGAGTGCAGATGCCGCGAGAAAGTTTGTTGTCCAGCCTGCATGTAGGACGGTGTGAATTCATTCAGGGTCTTCCATCTGCCCAACGCATATTGGATCTCGGGGGAACTCACCTAGCTTCAGTGGAGGGGGCACTGGTCGCTTTAGGGTATCCTTATGACTTCGATGAGTTGGTCATAGTTGATCTGCCGCAAGAGAAGAGGCATCCTCTCTATCGGGGTAGTGGACAGAGAGATGCAGTGGAGACTGCTCGAGGTCCAGTTCGATACCGGTACCACTCCATGGTTGATCTAGACGACTACGCTTCCGACAGCTTTGATCTCGTATATGCTGGTCAAAGCATTGAACATGTAACCAAGGAGGAAGCCCGCAAGGTTTTGGCCAGTGTATTCAGGCTGTTGACACCGGGGGGGTATCTAGCCCTGGATACTCCTAATGCCAAAGTAACCAGGCTACAGCAGGAAAGTTTCATCGATCCCGATCACAAGTATGAGTACACTCATGAAGAGCTGAGGGATATGTTCGATGAGTGCGGGTTGGAGATAATAGAGGCCAAAGGCATTAATTATGCTGGGTCATCGTTGAGGCGAGGTAGTTTCTCCGAGAGCGAGGTGGCATCCAAGTGGGGGTTGTTCAGAGAGATAGAGATGTGCTACCTGCTTGCGTATGTCTGTCAGAAGCCAATTAGCTGATACGATAGGAGCTCAAGTACTGGACTTGCTTGATNTCAAGTACTGGACTTGCTTGATAAAGTTGTCAGCAGATCCGTACGACTTGGTTACATAGTCTCTAGCTTTGTGACCCAAGGAGCGTGCTGAATCGTCGTTTCGTAGAATGTCAATGCATCGTGCCAGTTCTTCCAGGGTGCTGTACCAAAGTCCACCTCCGCTTGTCTTTGCATGTTGGTAGGCTGCACTTAGGCGATTGACTACCACTGGAACCCCGTAGCTCATGGATTCCAGTACCTCTCTTCCTAGTAGCAAGTCTTTACGGGTATCAACGGTAGCTTTAGCGTAGGCCATTAGCCTCCATAGATCCATCCGACCGAAGAATTTTCTTTCGGCCACTACTTTACCGTAGAGCAAGGTGAATGCCCTATTCCCAGCAACAGCCACTATGGGCAGGTCGGGTAGGTGAGCAGAGGTATATACGGTTAAATAGCCTGCTTCGCTTAGTTTGGAAGGATTAGCTTGTATACTTTCCGCTTCAGTCAAAATGAACAGCAGGTAGTTGCCGTATCCCTCTTGTTGATTGCGGGGAATAGACTTTCCTAGTCCACCTAGCTCAGGTGGAGGTTCGTTCTTGGCGGATTGATTGACAGGGATGTTCATGCCGATGTTGAACACATTGGAGGAGGCAAAAGGAGAGATGAGCTTGTACTCCATCTCTGTAGCGGTTAGCAGGGCATCGTAACGGTCGAATACCTTCTTGTACCATACTCCCTCGGGGAAGCTCTCTCCATGTACCAGAGGCAGCAGGATGGAGGTGGATTCAAGGCTGCGCATGATGCTATTTAAACCAAATAAGTAGGATAAGTGGACTCCAGCTATGAGAGTGGTGGTTGGTTGAAACTCTTTCAAGTAATGGTACAGAGATAGAGAGATGCGGCTATACAGATGGACGAAGAGATTATCTACGAGCTCGGTCGGTGGAGATGCAAATGGGGTATTCGGCCGGTAGAGATGCAGATGGGGCATACCATGGTCCAGAGGGAGTCCAGAGGGATGCTCACGGTGGTTGTTTGCTAGCTTGAGCTGGGGTCGATTCCTTATAGAGTAAGCTAACGCCTTAGCGAGCAGGCTATGAGTGGCAGCATCTACGAAGGAGCCACCGTTCAAATGAATAACTTCGAAGAAGCCATCGTAGTTGGGTTGGTTCATCGAAGTTACGAAGGTCGGTTGCTGATGATGGAGTACGAGCGCCAAAGATTTCCCCCCATACGCCGCGGCAGCGGCAACCGATCTCGTGACGAAGTGTTCTTCAGAGTTACTACCCCACTCCGAGGTGACGACTGCTACACGAGGTCCACTGGAGGACCGTACGGGGGTCATGCCTTCTCGATCTGCTCGATGCGTTCCAGTAATTCCAAACCCCAGTTGTGATGCTCTTCGGCTAGCAAGCTCAATTCCTGGCTCACCACTCTTGCTTCCTCTTTCAGTTGAGTCACCTCGTTTCTCAGCCTTGACTGGCCAGCCTCCAGGAGGTCCACTCTTTTCGCCAGGGTATCGGTCAGCCTTACCAGGCTAGCGAAGAGCTGTTGTTCAACGTTCAAGTACTCCTGGAGAGAGGAGTTGAGCAGGCGATTGAAGCCGAAGCGAACGATCTCCTTGGGCTGGCTGGGCAGGTGAAGCTGCTGAGCAGGAATAGTAGTAGAGAGAGCCCAGTGGTGGTGAAGGTATTCCAGATCCGGGCTCTCGGATAGTGGATCCCACTGTTGCGCCGGTTCATGGTCGTCTTCAAAGTTGTTGTCAACTAATGGCACTTCGATCACCCGCCTCCACCTTCCCTTGAGGAGTGCTTCTCAGAGCATTTCTCAGTTGCTCCCATCTCAGCTCTTCATCGTGCTCCGGTAGCGTACAATATGCATTGAGGCGCGTGAGATTAGGATTGTAATAAGGATCTCCTTCATTCATGACCGTCTCCCATCGTTGCCAGAACATTGCATCTCCCGCCAAATCTCCTGATGCTCCTCTCGACCTTGACTCATAGTGGACAAAGCACGCATTGGGATCCACTACGATGAGGTAATGTCTTTGGCGAAGTTTCAGACAGAAATCAATATCATTATAGGCTACGGCGAAGTCCGGGTCGAAGCCGCCTATGGATTCGAACACCTCCCGGCGAACCATCATACAAGCTCCGGTCACCGCGCTGAAGTTGCGGGTTAGCTTGGTGAAACCAAAGTAAGGATTGGCCGATGGGGGCAGATCGCGCATTAGATGGTTGGCTGTCCCTGCAACGGCAATAGCTACCCCGGTGTGCTGGATACTTCCGTCGGGATAGATGAGACGAGCTCCTACGGCACCCACCTCGTCTCGCTGAGCGTGTCCCACCATGATTCTCAACCAATCTTTGCTTGCTGCCATCATGTCGTTGTTCAGGAAAAGGAGCATGTCTCCTCTGCAGTCCGCTGCTGCTTGATTGTTGATGGCTGACCAGTTGAAATGCCCTCTGTGGAGCAGTACCCTTACATTCGACCACTCCTTGAGCAACTCTAGCAGTGCCTTGGTCTCTATCTCCTGGCTGTCGTTATCCACCAGTACCAGTTCAAATCGATCATAACCAGGGTGTATCATCAATGAGTCGACAAGACGACGCAGCATGACCGGTTCATCCTTGAAGGGAATGACTATGCTTACCAATGGATCGCTATTGATCCGGGGGGAGAGATGGTACCATCCTGGGGCTCCGGTATCTTCTACTATGGCTCTCTCGCCTCTCCGGTGAACAGCCGCCTTGAGAGCTTCTCGACTGGCCACATGGGCCCACGGTTTAGCTTGAGCATCTCCAGCAGCTGATCCGGGAACTACTCTCCAATGATAGAGAATTTCCGGAATATGAGCTATGTAGCGTGCCCTCTCCGTAGCTCGGAGTGACAGATCGTAGTCCTGGCTTCCGTCGAACTCTGAACGCAGTCCCCCGAGAGCTTGGAACAGCTCTCTGCGCATAACAAAGAAGTGACCCATGTAGGGCTGAGAGGTGAGCAAATCAGGCGACCAAGCTGGTTTGAAGTAAGGCTCACAACGGTTTCCATTACTGTCCAGCTTGTCCTCGTCGGTGTAGGCTACATCCACCTCAGGATGACCGGAGAAGAGCTCGATCATTTTGCTCACCGCCTCGGGGGCTAGCTCGTCGTCGTTGTCCATGAAGCCGATCAGCTGTCCCGAAGATATCCGGAAAGCGTCGTTGGTAGCAGCTGAGATGCCCTTGTTGATCGTATGGAAGGTTATCCTGATCCTGCTGTCCGCGACAGCAGCATTCCTCAGTAGTTTGGTTACCGAGTCGTCGTTGGAGTGATCATCGCACAAGCAGGCTTCCCAGTGAGGTGAGGTCTGAGCCCGGAGGGATTCCAGGGCTTTGTCCAGGTACCACGGTTCTGGTTTGTAGACAGGGATCAGTATGCTCAAGGTCAAGTTATCGTTCGTAGGGTTCTTCGACGAAAGCTGTTGAGTAACTCCTTCGAGCACCACCTGTCGCGATGCGGGTAAGATCCTTGCCGGATGTGATCGTTCCTCCTGTTTAGAGAGCCACTCTGCGTATCGGTCGGTATCTTGACTAGCATCCGGTGGGCATGTTCCCCATATGCTCTCCTGGGGGCGACTACTGCTGCCACCGTCTCGGGTGTTGACTTTGTGATCGTACTCTTCCTCGAATCCAAGACTAGTGGCGCAATGAAGAGCCTGTTGCTCTACGGAGTATGTAAGCGCTTTCCAGAGCAGTTCTACTGCAGTCCCAGTGTCTGCAGTGAGATCAGCCTTGGGGTGATCTCCGAGCTCCTCTGAAATCTTGGGGTGATGATCGTCGTCAAGCTTCATCTCAATACGATAGTTCTTCCTTAGTGAGCCCTAAGCTCCTGCACCTGCCGTAGGCTACGACACCTGCACTCTCCGTAGGCTACGACACCTG
>JAMDDE010000080.1:12078-16489 GCA_023489235.1 Actinomycetota bacterium
CCGTAGGCTACGACACCTGCACTCTCCGTAGGCTACGACACCTGTGGAGTATTTCCTTTGTAGCACCTACGTCGGTTCTCCTATGCTAGCTGAAAGTGCAGAAGTGTTCCTGTGCTCATGGGGCTTGGATTACGAGGTAGCCAGAAACCTTCCTCTGCTAGCTGACAGTGCAAAACATGTAGCTGTTTAGTTGATACCCTCGTTATGTGCTCGTTGAATCCACCCGCTCTGTAGCCCTCGAAGAGGACAGTGATGATCGTAAACCTGTAAGGGTAGTATCAGCACAGGTAAGTGTAGGCCAACGCATAAAAGAGATCTGGCGATCTCGCGAGCTACTGTTGTTCTTGGTTCGCAAGGAACTGAAGGTCAAGTACAAGAACTCTGTTCTTGGTTTTCTCTGGTCGCTGCTCAACCCTGCCCTGACATTGATAGTATACTACGTGGTATTTCAGCTGGTACTGAAGAATGGCATCCCTTACTTTGCCGTATTCCTCTTCGCTGGATTGTTGGTCTGGAATTTTTTCCAGACATCGGTCATGGGTGCTACCGGTGCTGTAGTGGCTAACGGGGGAATAGTAAAAAAGGTCGCATTTCCTCGAGAGGTACTGGCCCTAGCTTCGGTTGGGTCAGCACTGGTGTTCTTCGGGCTTCAGCTGTTGGTCCTCGTAGTAGCTCTTGCCGGTTTTCGCTACTCTCCTGTATACTCTCTGCTTCCTCTCGTGCTGCTGGGACTTGTGGTCATCATGGTCTTTGCCTCTGCTCTTTCCATCTTTCTCTCAGCAGTCAACGTATTCCTTCGTGACGTGCAACATCTAGTAGAGGTTCTCCTCATGGTTTGGTTCTGGGGAACGCCTATAGTCTATCCTTATCAAGAAATAGCCTCTAAACTCGTCAATCATCACTTGACATGGTTGCTGTGGATCTACTTGGCCGATCCGCTCACCTCGGTTGTTCTTGCCTTCCAACGCTCCATCTATGGGAAGATCTCACCCAAGGGCTTGGGCAACCAAGTTATACACATTCTGCCAACCGCAGGGCCTTTGTGGTACGTGGCAGTATTGGGAGCAACCCTAGCGGTATCTTGCCTACTTTTCATAGGGGCACTGGTAGTGTTTGGTCGCATAGAGGGTAACTTCGCGGAGGAGCTTTGATGAGGTCCAAATGGCTGTAGCGGTCAAGATCGCCAAAGTGTCAAAGCGCTTTCGCCTGTACCACGAGCGGTACTCCTCACTGAAGGAGCGTATCATCCATGGCGGCAAGATTCCCTACGATGATTTCTGGGCTTTGCGTGACATTGACTACGAGATCAAGGAGGGCCAAACTCTCGGAATTTTGGGGCGCAACGGATCAGGGAAGTCTACCCTGCTCAAATGCATAGCTGGCATTCTTCAGCCTACCAGCGGAGAGATATTGGTTCGAGGGCAGTTGGCTGCCATGCTGGAGTTGGGAGCAGGTTTTCAGCCGGAGTTGAGTGGGAGAGACAACATATTTCTCAATGGGTCACTATTGGGGTTGTCCCGTCGAGAGATAGAGAAGCGCTTCGACGACATAGTTGCTTTTGCCGAGTTAGAGCAGTTCATCGATAATCAAGTGAAGTACTACTCCTCCGGCATGTATGTACGTCTAGGGTTTGCAGTGGCAGTCAATGTGGAACCGGACGTACTCCTAGTTGACGAGGTGCTGGCTGTCGGAGACGAGAACTTTCAGCACAAGTGCCTTGATAAGGTGAAGCAATTTCAGAACGAGGGAAGGACCATCATCTTTGTCTCTCACTCCGTAGACCTTGTGCGTCAGGTGTGCGACAGCGCTTTGGTACTTGGCGAGGGTCGGTTGTTGGGTACTGGTTCCCCTGGAGAGATGGCCAGACTGTTCAGGGATCACCTCTTGGAGTACGGTACGCTTGGGGCCGAAGCGGTCAGCTTGTCCGAGGAGAAGGAGGATGGTTGCAACGGGGCAGACACTGCCCAGGTGCACTTCTCCAAGCCGATAAAGCTGTTGGAAGTATCCATGCAGCACCCTGGCTTTGGCGAACGCTCCTATCTCCTCCCAGGCGAGCCCCTCACGATCGAGGTTCTGTACGAGGCGGTTGAACTATTGAGTGATGTGGTATTTTCCCTGGCAATTCACGATAGCTCGGCACAGCTCATTTTCGGCTCCGATACGGAGGAACTCGGTGAAGTGATAAGCATTTCGCCGGGGAAGGGGAGAGTCCTCTTCCACTTCGAGTCAGTCCCTCTCTTCGATGGCGAGTACAGCTTGAACATTGGGATAAGGAGCCTAGGGGGCATTACTTATGACTGGAAGGAGAGCTGGATCAGCTTCAAGGTGGTGAATCCAGGGAGGGCGAATGGTTTAGTGGCCATGCCCTTGCGAATTGAGGTTGCTACAACTGAGTCCAAGGTTGATATGGGATGATGGTGATGGGTGAAGCGAATGAGTTGATTGCAACGATCACGATTGGCCTACCATGCGGATAGGACTGGTAACTCCTCGGTACGGCAAGGCGGTTGTAGGTGGTTCCGAATCCATGATGCGCGAGGCTGCCCAAGGTTTTGCTGGTCGCGGATACGAGGTAGAAGTTTTAACCACTTGTGCCAAGGACCACTATACCTGGGCCAACGAGTATGAACAGGGGGTGGAAGAGGATGGTGGAGTGCTGGTAAGGAGGTTTCCTGTACTCAAGCCCTCCTCGGTTACCGAGTATGTGCGACTTGCCACCAAGATCGACTTAGGCGAAGAACTTACTCCCGCAGAAGAACTGGCTTGGGCGGATGGGTTGTTCCGGGTTCCTGACCTGTATACCTACCTGGCAGCTATGGCAGACTCTTACTCCTGTATACTTTTTTCTCCCTACCTCTTCTGGACCACCCTTTATGGGGCATCTATAGCTCCGGAACGCACAGTTCTCATACCCTGTCTCCATGACGAGCCCCAAGCCAGGGTGGGACTAGTTGCATCGTTGTTGTCCAACTCCAAAGGGGTGTGGTTCCTTTCGGAGCCAGAGCATCAACTGGCTCACAGGCTAGCTAGGTTGAGCGCCCACCACCGAGTGATAGGTTCTGGGGTCAAGGTTCCTGATCACTACGACCCGACTGGTTTCAAGGCCAGACATGGCTTGACCCGTCCTTTCATCCTTTATGCAGGGAGACGAGAAAAAGGCAAGGGCTGGGAGTTCCTGCTGGATGCCTTCGCTGTTGCAGCTGCTCGTTATTCGTTCCCTTATGACCTGGTGACCATTGGAGTGGGATCGATCCAAGTGCCTGAGATGCTGAGAGGAAGGGTAATCGATCTCGGCTTTTTGGAGGAGGAAGAGGTTCCACATGCATTTGCTGCAGCAGATCTGTATGTTCAGCCCAGCCCTAACGAAAGCTTTTCCAGGACAATAATGGAGGCGTGGCTGGCTGGTACCCCGGTAGCGGCTACCGATCGTTCTGCCGTCCTCACCTGGCACTGCGAGCTCTCTGGGGGTGGACTCACCTTTCATGACCAGTCTGAGTTGGTACAAATCCTCCTTCTCGTAGCTGAAGGCTCCAAGGTACTGACCGAAATGGCGGCAGTCGGCCGGGATTACGTCCTGGAGAACTATACCTGGGAGCGGATACTCGATTTGATGGAGGAGGCTCTTTATGTACTCGGGACTACCAACAAAGATGCTTGAGCTTCGTAAAGTGCTGCCAGGTCTGTCTCGTATACCGAGAAAGGAACTGCCCAGAGAGTGGTGTTCATCATGAGCAATCAAAGTTCCCGAAGTATTGGTGCCATTGCCCCCCCTTTCCGAGAGCTACGCGGTAGGAAGGTTCTGGTAGTGGGGAGCTATCCTCCTCCTTTCGATAGTTCGTCCAGATTGACCTTGTCGGTTGCTTCCAAGCTTCTCAAGGAAGGGGCTCTAGTAGAGGTTCTCTCCTCCTCCCTTCGGAGCGCAGCCCATTTACGTCAACGCCTCGATGGCTGGAGAGGCTGCATTGCGCTGTGGAGGCTTGCTAGTGGATACGATGCCCTTGTGCTCCGCTTGGAAGAAGGGCTGTTCTTGCAGGCCAAAGGGCGAATTGCCCACCTTCTTGAGTCATTGCTGCTGTCCATGGCTTTGAGGCGTTGGGGGCTTGTCCTCCTCCAACTCGACTCTCCTCTGACCATGCCGGGAGGAGTAGGAGGACGATCAGGGAAACTGATTTGGAAGAGGGCTCGATGGATTGTCGTCCTTGACGACGAATCGAGAATGGTGGTGATTCGGGATGCAAAGCTTCCTCAGGAGAAGGTGCATCTGTTGAGCATCGAGCCTGGTCATGAGAGAGCTGAGACAGAGGGGATCTTTGTCCATGATCGGGAGTCGGCTATGGCACTCATCAAAGCTCGGGCCAGATTGGACAGGGAGATCTCCGAAGCATTCTTCGGGAAGTTTCCTGATGACCGT
>JAMDDE010000080.1:16525-26885 GCA_023489235.1 Actinomycetota bacterium
GCAAGGGCCAAACAGACAGCAAGGGCCAAATGGCCAAGTTGGGAAGTAACGGTATAGCAGGTGTTAGTACGCAAAGGGGTAGCGAAGTTGGATCGAGCAACAGAGGACGGGTTTTCCAATCCTTACAGTTCGGTAGTCGAAGAGATAGACAACGAGGCGGAGAGGCTAAGGGCCAGTGGGGCAATGCCCGAGGGAATGGAGGAGGAACTCGATGAGCTGTTCTGGTCCTTGGTCCCCTTTTCGGGAACCGGAGGACGCTTTGGAGACGGGATCACATTAGCCGAGAAGGCTGCGCACTTTGATCTTGATGTACCTGTAGGTTCTCGTCTCCTTGGGGGCAGTGTCGTGAAGAGGCTGATAGCAAAGGCCGTGAGGTGGTACATGAGCTATTTGTCCACCCAGATGACCAAATTTGCTGCCCTGATCATCATGCTTGCTCGAATTCTCGAGGAGAGAGTTACAGCCATCGAGGAGGAGGTTGGTATCGGACGAACGTCACCGGTCATTCCTGAGCTACACCGACACGAGATACACGAGAGAGAGAGGTCATGGGGGAAGCTAGTGCTGGAAGAGTCGAGGAATCTTCCAGGGAGACTACTTCATGCAGAGTGCGGTGACGGCTGGTTGGTGAAGGAACTTACTGCTGATGGAGTGGATGCATATGGGGTGGATCCAAATCCCTCCTTGCTGACGACGGGGCGTAGCGAAGGCCTTCAGCTCTTTCCGGTAGCCCCAATGGAGCATCTGATTCATCTCCCTGATGAATCCCTGGGGGCGCTGGTGTTGAGTGGGTTCGTAGAGACCCTCGCCCTGTCTCAAATCATTCGTCTTGTAGAACTGGCAGCTGCCAAGGTAGTGGATGAGGGCAAACTATTTGTCATCTCGTTGTATCCAGAGACATTTTATAGGCTGGCCTCTCCAGTCGAGCTCGACCTAGCAGTTGGTCACCCTCTTCATCCTGAGACATGGCAGCTCCTATTGGAGCAAGGGGGCTTCGAGGGCGTCGCCGTACATAGCCATGAGTTAGTCGGCACTGGAAGAGGCGGCGACGGATCAGGAGGGACATTCGGCGAGAGTAGTTCTCCATCGGATGGATCCCATAAGGGCTATGGAGGAGGCGAGAGGCCCAGCGGGGCTCCAAGTCGGTCGATCTCTTCAACTGCGGTCAACTCCTATACGGTGTTATCCCGACGAAGGCGGAGGCCGATGTTGTCTAGGACTTTCTTGCGTTCTCCGGGGAGCATCCCGAATGGATAGTGGCTCTCAACGTTGGGGCTCTGGCGGTATGCCTACACGGATGGATCAAGTAGTCCCCTTCTTCGCCAACCGGGATGCCATTGGTGCTCACACCCTTCATGTCCAGGATATCCTCCATGAGATGGGCATCGAGAGCTCCATATATGCAGGTGGATGGTTACCAGAGGTGAAACATTTAGTAAAGCCTGTGGACAGGCTGAAGTCCTCTTCGACAGGGGATAGCTGGATATTGTACCAGTTCTCCATCGGTAGCCCGTTGTTCAATGCAGTAGCCAGCTATCCAGGTAGTAAAGTAATAGATTATCATAATATTACTCCTGCTGAGTTGATAGAGCCTTGGGAGCCGTTGGTAGGGGAGGAAGTCCGAATTGGGCGCCAACAGTTAGCCAACCTTGCACCATATGTCAGAGGAGCTCTCGGCGATTCATCCTACAATGTGAAGGAGCTCATTGCTGCAGGTTACTCATCTACCGCGGTTGCCCCATTGCTGGTAGATCTAAGTAGCTTCGATGCCGAGGAGGATTCGCGCCTTGCTCGAAGATTGAGAGAGGAGAGGCAGCGTGGCGGTTGCGATTGGCTGTTCGTAGGCAAAGTCTCTCCGCACAAAGCTCAACACGATATTGTAAAGGCATTAGCGGTGTACAGGAAGGTCTATGATCCACAAGCTAGGCTTCACCTAGTCGGGGGAGAGCTGTCTCCTCGATATGGGCAAGCACTGCGAGCCTATATAGCTAGACTTGGTCTGACGGACGCAGTAGAGCTTGCCGGGTCGGTCAGCCAATCGGCATTGGCGACATACTACGCTAACGTAGATGTGTTCGTATCCTGTTCTGAGCATGAGGGATTCTGTGCTCCCATATTGGAAGCCATGTACCACCGCCTCCCAGTTGTAGCTTATGCAGTAGCTGCTGTACCCGAGACAGTTGAGGATGCCGGCATCCTCTTGAAGGATAAGTCTCCTGCGGTGGTAGCTGCTGCCGTACACAAAGTCCTTACCGACGAGCAGTTGAGATCCAGCCTTTCCGATCAAGCTGCTCGTAGGGCCAAGGAATTGGATCTCTCGGTTTCGAAGGGCAAGTTCCGCCAAGCATTGGAGGCTCTCTTCCAGCAGCGCTAGCACGGTGTGCCGCTACTGTAGCGACTAGTTCGTTCCCGGTCGGTCAAAGTATGTCGACGCGGTTAGCATATGAGTGTGAGAGCTTACCAACGTGATGATCGTATACTCATGGGTCCAGGCCCTTCCAATATATATCCCGCGGTAACTGAAGCATTCACCAGGCCATTATTGGGGCATCTGGATCCATCCTTCCTGGAACTCCTGGATGAGACCATGGAGAGGCTGCGTACAGTATTCAGGACCTCCAATGCTTTGACCTTTCCTGTCAGCGGAACGGGGTCAGCAGGGATGGAAGCGGCCTTCGTCAACTTCGTCTCCCCTGGTGATCCAGTGGTCATAGCGGTCAATGGTTTGTTCGGAGAGAGGATGGTGGAAGTAGCCTCCAGATTGGGGGCCTCGGTCGTGAGGGTAGACTTTCCCTGGGGAAGTCCGATCGATCCCGATGAGATCCTGAATGCTCACCCTCATCCAAAGATCATAGCCATTGTCCACGCAGAGACATCGACAGGGGTGCGCAACGACATCCAGCCCATCTCCGAGGGCAAGGGCGAAGCTTTACTGTTGGTGGACTGTGTAACCTCCTTGGGAGGGATCGAGGTGGAGATCGACTCCTGGGGGGTAGACATAGCTTATGCTGGGACGCAAAAGTGTCTAGGTGTTCCACCGGGGCTGGCTCCCTTCACGGTCGGGGAACGAGCTCGCAACCTGTTAGTAGAGAGACCTTCCTCTTGGTATTTGGACATAGGTCTCATCTCCAAGTATGTAGACGCAACCGGAGGGAGGGTATACCACCATACTGCTCCCGTCTCCATGATCTATGCTCTCCACGCTGGCTTGGGGACCATCCTCGAGGAAGGACTGGAGGAGTCGTGGTCTCGTCATGCAAGCTGTGGTCAATTGCTCCAGACTGGTTTAGTCGATCTTGGCCTGGAACTCTTCGCTGAAGAGGGATATCGTCTTCCCCAGCTTACGACCGTCTGGGTTCCAGATAGTCTGCCTCACGGGATGAGCGAGGCAGAGGTGCGTTCCACCTTGCTCGAGAGATACGGCATCGAGATCGGTTCAGGAGTTGGTCCTTATCAGGGAAGGCTGTGGCGAATAGGACTGATGGGTCATACAGCTAGAGAGCGAAATGTCACCTTGTTGTTGAACGCCTTGTCCGAGATACTCAAGGGTTGAATGCCCGAGCCTCTAGTTCATTTGGTGGCATGAAGCTTCCTTGGGTGGTGTAGGTCCTTTCCCTATGTGGATTCGGTTGGTACGAGGTCTCCTGTGGGTGTCCATGGATAGCGAGCGAAGGGAGGAGTTGTATTGGTAGGGATTAGTCACCTGGAAGTTCCTCTCAAACTGCATGGTCGACGCGTGGAACTGCGTACCTTGACAGTGGCCGACTACGAGGCCTGGCATGAGGTGAGAGTTCGTTGTCGGGACTGGCTGGTTCCATGGGAGCCCCGTACCTACGGAGAGGTACTACCAGAGGAGGACAGGGCGAGCTTTGCTTACAGGTGCCAGGCACGGGAGCGGGAGCGTCAGTTGGGGACTGGCTACGGATTTGGGATATTCCTCTTCGGTACCTTTGTCGGGGAGATCAGTTTGTCCTCTATCCAGCGCGGTCCGTTCCAAAGCGCAATGATAGGGTACTGGATCGATAAACAGGTTGCCGGACGAGGACTGATGCCTGAGGCAGTGGTGACGGTGATGTCCTTTGCCTTTGAGGAGTTGGGACTGCATCGTCTGGAAATTGCCATTGTGCCGCGCAATCGAGCAAGCAGACGCGTGATGGAGAAGCTTGGACTGCGAGAGGAGGGGATAGCCCTTCGTTACTTGGAGATCGATGGACGGTGGGAGGATCATGTCCGCTATGCCATCACGGTAGAGGAGTGGGTGGAGAGAAGAGAGGACTATAGGGCTAAGTGGCTCTGAGATTGGAGCGCCTCCCGCTGTTTATTAATGACTTGACTGGTTAATCAGTCAACCAGGCAGCCCCCAGAACTCCGGGTCCGGTATACACTTGCATGGCAATACTGAACCCCGAGATGAAGTCCACTCCTCCGAGTCGATCAGCCAGTCGAGATGCTGCTTCTATCCGATCACCGTGGAATACAGCTAGGGCTGATGGACGACCTTTACAGGCCAGTTCGCACTCCTTGGCAATACGTTCGATGGCAGCATCGAGGTTATCCACACTAGAGAGTGGCTCCACTCTACCTGAACGCATGCGGAACATGGCCTGCAGAACGACTGGGTCATCTCCGAGGGTTCTGAATGTGTCAGCAGGAACCCGCCTGCTCCGTTGAATGAAGCTTAGATTCTCCAAGGAGGCGACGAGGTCTGTATTGTTTGTAGAGCGTTCAGCTACGGTGACGACCTCCTCGATTGCTGCACCATCTTGGGCGGCTCGTGCTGCGGCTATTACTACGAGAGCTTGACCAGCTGCAGCTGTTCTAGAATCAATGACCACTGTCCGCCGTGACGATAGTTCAGCAGCTAGAGAAGCATTGCGATACATGGCAGCGAATTCCATGGCCGGTGTTATCACCACTCGGTCTTCGGGGCCGTCGTCCTCTATGGCTGCTAGGTAATCAGTGATGAACGGTCTGCTGGAACGGACCAAGCGATCGCTGCCGGCTGCTTCGGATATCCGAGATGGTAAGGTGCCCGTGTCTCTTATGCTCTCGTAGTTGGGCATATGGACAGTCACGGGTACTACTTGTATCCTTAAGTCGTTGACCAGCTCTTCTGGAATACAAGCGCTTGAATCGGTGATCACGGATACCGTTGACATCGATCCGTCCACGATCTCCAAGGCTCTTCCCTTTCGGGCAACCAATCAATGCTTTGCTGAAGTGTCATGCATATTCCTTATGTTTTATCCCCTCTAGGCATGGTCCATGTTGTCAACGCTCATGAATGCAGGATAACCAACCATTGACAACATAACCAACCTACCGGTTATTGGCATAGAATTAACCAAGTTGTACCCGGAAAAGTCAAAGCTCTGGGTCCAGAAGGTAAGACAATGATCGATGTTGAGCTCTTCACACAGCGATAGTGAACATGGCGAGATAAACTTGTGTTTCAGTTGCCGCATGTCAGAACCGATCTTGCTGCAACTGAGTAATCAAATTCCGCCTACCAAGAGGAGCGCATGAGTGGGGAGTGCAGAAGTGATGGCTGCCTCGAGCTTTACACTCTCCAAGCTGTCCGAGTTGACCGGCGTCAAGCCTAGCACTATAAGGTATTACCTCAATTTAGGCTTGCTTCCGCGGCCCAGAGCAGTTACACCGAATAAATTCGCTTACGACGAAAGACACCTGGAGAGTATAAAGCTTATCAAGTTGCTGTCCAAGCGAAGGAATATCACTCTTGCTCAGATCAAGAAGATTCTTCCCGGCCTCATAGGTAGTTCTTCCGGAGAAGCATTCTTGCCGGAGATGTGGGACGAACTCATCGAGGCTCGTCTGTCCCCAGTGCTCGAAAAAACTCCTAGAAATAGGCTGTTGAAAGCTGCTATTACCGAGTTGGCTAGGCACGGATTTTCCGAAATGAGTATAGAGGATCTATGCTTAACTGCTAAAGTACCAAAGGGCTCTTTCTATCGGTACTTCAACTCCAAAGATGACCTCTATTTCACCGTTATAGCTGAGCTGACTGACAAGCTGAGCAAGAAGGTAATGCGTCTCGATGTTCCTGCTCAGAACTCCATAGTTCGAATATTATCTGATGAGCAAATACATCCTGAAGATTCCTCTGCCGTACCGAACGGTATAGAAAGCTCTGCTTCTTTAGTGGAGATTCTCATGGAGCTGTGCAAGCCCCATACCAGCATACTGTTGGACCTCCTAGCTCAGTCGTCACGAAAGCGCCATACTGCAGTACGCGCTCTCAGTCTGTTCGTTTCACAGTTGAAAAAGGCATTGGAGAAACGTCTGCTGGCCACAGATGGGCTGCTCCTGGTCGACCCAGAAGAGATCGTCCTCCTGGTCTTGGCTCGCCTGGCTGAAGAGCATGTGAGAATCACGGCGACGCCCAAGAGAGCTAGACAACGGTTGATCAACGACTGATCAATAAGTAGAGTACATTGTAGAGAGTGTTCCCGAGAGGGGGTGTTGGGAAGCTGAACGGGGTTATTTTCCACTTCAACTAAAGCATGTTACGCATGCAAGTTATGCAATTCAACGATATTTCAAAGATTGTATCTCTATTTCCTATATTTCGTATCTCTTTATCAAGTAGTGTCTCACTATGCTGAACAGGGGAGGTTGAAAGATGGTTGTGAATGGGGCAGGAGGTCAGAGCTCTGATTCTGAATCCTCTGAGGCTGCGCTGTCAGAAGCTCAGATTGCTGTTCACTGGAGAGAGGAGGAGTACTACTACCCACCGGCTAAGTTCATAGGTCAAGCCAATGCTAGTGATCCAGCTATATTCGAACGCTTCAAAGAGGAGCACTTTCCAGAGTGTTTCAAGGAGTACGCTGATCTTCTCTCTTGGGATGCTTACTGGCATACCACTTTGGACACGAGCAATCCTCCCTTCTGGAAGTGGTTCGTTGGAGGAAGGTTGAATGCCAGTTACAACTGCATAGATCGTCACTTGGACAAGAGCAGGAACAAGGCAGCTATCATCTGGGTTCCTGAGCCGGAATCGGAGGAGACCAAGGCCATAACCTATGGAGAGCTGCACGCCCGGGTGAACGAGTTCGCAGCTCTGCTGCGTGATTTTTGTGGTGTGCAAACTGGGGATAGGGTGACCTTCCATCTTCCTATGCTCCCCGAACTGCCGGTTTCCATGCTTGCCTGTGCTCGACTGGGGGTCATTCACTCCGAGGTATTCGGAGGGTTCAGCGGGGCAGCTTGCGGAGAGAGGATTGCGGACTCAGGAAGCCATGTGCTGGTGACCATGGACGGCTACTATCGCAACGGTGAGCTGGTTGATCATAAGCTCAAGGCTGACGAGGCAGTAGCCAGAGCAGCTGAGCTAGGTCAACAGGTGGACAAGGTATTAGTGTGGAGGAGGTATCCAGGCAAGTACAGCTCGAATACCCCGATGGTTCCGGGACGAGACTTCTTCGTGGATGAGTTGCTCGCCGACTACAGGGGGAAGAGAGTCGATCCGGTCTCCATGCCTGCTGAGGCGCCTTTGTTCCTCATGTATACCTCTGGAACTACCGGTCGTCCCAAGGGATGTCAGCACAGTACGGGTGGCTATTTGGCTTATGTGACAGGCACCTCCAAGTACTACCAGGACATACATCCAGAGGATACCTATTGGTGCTTTGCAGATATCGGGTGGATAACCGGGCATTCCTACATCGTTTACGGTCCCTTGTCCCTCGGAACTACTACAGTGATGTACGAGGGAGTGCCTACTTATCCAGATGCAGGACGTCCTTGGAGAATAGCTGAGAGGCTTGGGGTCAATATATTCCACACAGCTCCGACTACTATTCGCATACTTCGTAAGTTGGGTCCTGACGAACCCAAGAAGTACAACTACCACTTCAAGCATATGACCACCGTGGGAGAACCCATCGAACCTGAGGTATGGCGTTGGTACTACGAGGTAGTAGGCAAAGGGGAGGCCGCCATCGTCGATACCTGGTGGCAAACCGAGAACGGTGGATTTCTGGGCAGTACTTTGCCAGCCCTCCAACCAATGAAACCAGGGAGCTGCGGTCCGGGAGTTCTAGGAGTCTTCCCAATCATCTACGATGAGAACGGTAATGTGGTCGAAGCAGGTAGTGGACGTGCGGGCAACATCTGCATACGTAACCCATGGCCAGGGATATTCCAGACCATCTGGGGTCAGCCCGAGCGTTTTGTCCAGATCTACTACGAGAAGTACTGCAAGAACAAGGAGAGCAAGGACTGGCATGATTGGCCTTACTTTTCTGGGGATGGGGCAGTACAGGCTGCTGATGGATACTTCCGGATCCTGGGCAGGGTTGATGACGTCATCAACGTTGCCGGCCATCGTCTGGGGACAAAGGAACTGGAATCAGCTGCATTGACCGTTGCTGAAGTGGCGGAGGCTGCTGCTGTACCGGTGATGGATGAACTACGTGGCCGAGCAGTAGAGATGTACATATCGCTCAAGCCAGGGTATACAGCCAGCAAGGAGATGGAGGAGAAGGTAGCTCTTGCACTGGAGAAGGAGATCGGGAAGATAGCGAGACCAAAGAGTGTGTGGATCGTCCCGGACATGCCCAAGACGCGTTCAGGGAAGATTATGCGTAGGGTGATAGCTAGCATCTCCAACTTCGCCGATGTAGGAGATGTCACTACCCTGGCCAATCCCGACATAGTAGATGACATTCGCCATCATGTGCAGAGCCAGAAGTTGGAGAGGGGCGAGGTCCCACGGGAGCTCTCCGATAAAGAGCTCGAAGAGATCAAGGCCTTTGGCAACGTCGACTGAGTGACGAGTCCTCTAGCCCGGCAGTGGATGGTGGTATCTCCTTCACTTGCAGGGCTAGAGGATGAACGCCTTTTTGAACGAAGCCTTTCTAGACAAGAAAGTGGGCAGAGTGGAGATGACCCAGCAGTATCTTGCTGGTGAACTGTCCTTGTTGCTTGGCCAACTTCAAGGTGTCGTCAGCGATGATGCTCTTGCCAAGGAGGTGGGCCAGCTGCGTCGAGAAGCAGAGAACTGGCCCACCAAGGCTTTGGGGATTGTTGCTAGGCGTGCCGTAGAGCTTGCTGACGAGATCTGCTGGGACTCATTGAGCAGGGGAGATGCCAGTGCTTTAATAGCCCAGGTTCCCATCTGTGCACAGCTCAGAGAGTTTGGTATCTGCGCTTCCATGATTGACGAAGACGAGAGCTTTTAGCCTTTGGATCCAACACCCACGGTAGGGTGGCACTCCCCTGTTGGGTGAATGTGAACCTCCCCGCCCTTACGGACGGGATTGCGGTCGCTCTATGTTCAAACTGCTTATCCAGTTACCTGCGGCCTCCAAAGGGCTCTACCTGGCGTTTGACGAGCTTTGCCTTTGTTTGTGGCGTTCTTGCGGGCAACTGGATTGTCGACGGATTCGACCAGTGTACGTAAGATAGCCACCTCTCGCGCGAAAGCTTTCGCACCCTTAGGTGTGACGGCAATCCATGTTCTAGGTCGGCGTTTGTCGTAGCCTTTCTCAACAATGACGAGTCCCGCATCTTCTAGAACCCGTAAATGCCGTGACAAATTGCCGTCAGTCAAGCCTAGACCATCGCGCAAAGCAGTGAAATCGGCTCGCCTCACTTCAACTAGTGTCGCTAACACTCCTAAGCGAGTCCGCTGATGAACGACGTCATCAAGTTCAACGACTGGCTGGTAGATCAAGACCTTACTCCCCATTGTGCATGCGAGACCAGCTGGGTTCGCTGCCGGCGGCGAGCCACTAAACCAGCAACAACGAGGAGCGCACCTGCGAGAAAGACACTAAGAGCATTGCCTAAGACGGACCCCGGCAAGCCGAAGAGATTTTGGATATCATAAAGGCTGATTAACAACACAAATCCAGTAAATCCCGCTGAAAAAGCACCCAATCCAGGGCTGTGTTCTAAGTATGCCAGCAGGGGCAGAGCTATTGTGATCGCGAGTAACGGTTTGAGCGCTTGGACTCCCGCTGGTCCGGCTGTTCCCCAGGCGCTCCAGCCGACAGGCAGGTGTAGGGCCGCTACGACAATCGGCGAGAAAGCCACCATCGCAGCAAGCAAACTGATGCCGACCGTTGCCCATACTCCAATCGATACCATCAGTCCCGTCCGATATGAGCGTCGACGGTAAAAAGCTAAGCTCACTACATAAGCAATCGGAAGTCCGATGATCCAGCACATGGCCACTGCTATCGAATGGCCCGCTAACGGCATTTGTACCAGTGTAAGTGTAACCTTTGCCGCTCCTATAACAACAGAACCCGGTCGAGCATTGGTCGGGGCCTCCTCTGCAGGTAGGTACAACCACCCAGCGAGTAGTACGATAGTTCCAAGGGAAACCAAGGGG
>JAMDDE010000077.1 GCA_023489235.1 Actinomycetota bacterium
CTCGAACCAGCGATTAAGCAGGTTAGCGATTATAGACTTTCTCATCCAGTTGGCCTGTATACAGGGCTCGATGTTGTTCGTGGTACAAGGATCTAGTGTCTCTTGGGCCATGGAAAGATCTATACCTCGAGGTTAGCGAAGTTTTAGCTTGCCCGGTCGCTTTTTGTTCAACATCCCATGTGATCACGGAGTGTCTCGGTGGATGGGGAGAATGGCTTGACTATCCATCCCTCTAGGTAGTTAATGGCTTAATATTGGAATGGCAATTGTTGCCATACTATGATTCTTCTGCTCAAGCTGCTATTTCAGAAGGTACGTGGTCACCAGTTCATCACCTTGGGCGCGTTGGCTCTAGGGTGTGTTTTGTTGGGTGCCGTACTGTTCTCGGTAACTCAGCATGTCTCTATAGGCACCTCGTTGTACTGGGCAATAACGACTGCTACAACGGTTGGATATGGGGACGTGACCCCGCACAATGGTGCCGGAAGGATAGTGGCTGTTGGCGTGATGCTGACGGCTGTACCATTGTTCGGCTCGTTATTTGCTTTGATGGCTGGAGTGGCGGCAAGCATCAGAATTCGGAGAGTATTAGGTATGGATCACAAGTTCCCAGCTAGCCCATATCGAGTCATATACGGTATGCACCCGGTTGTACCCAGGATATTGGAGGAGTTGATAAAGAGTAGACATAGTGTAGTACTGGTAGCAGATGCAGATACTTCTTCTATTCCTCTTGGGGTGCATTTCATAGCCGGTGATCCCACTAGGGAGGAGGTCATCAAGAAGAGCCATCCAGAGCATGCCGAGCAAGCATTGGTTGCTTTGGAGGACGATGGGGATGTATTGGTGACTGTAGTGACCCTTAGGCATGTAGCCCCCTATCTCCCAGTATCAGCACTGACCAGATCAGCTAAAGTTGCAGCAGCACTTACTGAACTCGGGGTAGAGCGCACCCTATCAGCTGATGATTTGCTTGCCCATACGATGGCCAAGACACTGGAGACTCCTCATGCAGCAGACCTGTTGATGAGGATGGTGGACTCAGAGGAGTACCAGCTAGCAGAGATCCCCGTGGATGCCTCCTGGGTGTCCAAGCCATTCAGCGAGGTTCGGAGGGACTATCCTGTAATTGCTCTTGCCTTGGTCCACGGGGAAGAGGTTATCCTAGGTGTTGAACGAGATCCTCTCGTAGAAGCTAATGACTCCCTTCTCATTCTGAAGCCGACGAACAAGCAGGAGAGATTTGCGGTCAACAAAGGCACAAATTAGGCATGAAGATAGTGTCGAAGTCCAATTCTTCCCAACGGTTCAAGCACTTGAAGACAGGATCCAAGGAACACTATCCCGAGGTTGAAGTTCGTTACTCCTCGCGACGCCGTAAAACAGCATCGGCAAGTTGGGAAGGGGAGCGGATAGTACTGACAGTGCCTGCTACCCTTCACGGCAATGACCGGGCAGCGGTGGTAGATGCCTTGGTGCAGAAGTTGCTCTCTACCCGACCGTATGTTAGAGCATCAGATGATGATTTGATCCTACGTGCTAAAGAACTGGCTGATCAATACTTAGGAGGTGTTTATCCTACTGCAGTACAGTGGTCCAAGGGGCAGCTGAAGCGTTGGGGATCTTGTACGGCCGCTACTGGAACTATACGAATATCCGAGCGCTTGAAAGCGGCACCGAGCTGGGTGATAGATGGCGTGTTGTTGCATGAGTTGGCTCATTTGATAGAGCCGAACCACTCAGAGAGGTTCAAGGTCTTGACGGCAAAGTACCCTCGTATGGCAGAGGTGCAGGCTTTCCTGGAAGGGTTCTCTCTCGCTACCGAACAACTGCGTAACAAGGTATGAACAAACAAACCCCTCTTCTCATAAACTGAGAAGAGGGGTTTGTACTATCTTGTGTTTGCACCTGCCTTCTTGATCGGCTAGCTGAGTACTCCCTGATTACTCAGCTGCTGAAGGGGAAAAGCGGTAAGACAGTTCGTCCAAACGTGGAGTTGATCAAGGTGGCTGCTGACAGATACCAAGCCAAGAGAGCAGTAAGCATCCCGAAGTATCCACCAGCCTTTACCAGAGAAGTGCTGCCATTGAAGTTACCGATGACCAACAAAATGGCAGTGACGTCCAAAGCAAGGAAAGTCGCCAGCAACGCTCCATTGAGTTTGAAGGTTGGGATGGTTAAATAAAAGATCACCACCGTCCACATTACAAGGAAGATGCCAGTTACCTGACCGGCTATTGCTGGAGGCAATGTGGGCAAAATGAAATGGACATAGGCGGCAAAGCTCATCCAGAATGCACCGAAACTGGTAAAGACCATAGCCCCGAACATGTTATTTCTGCGTATCTCCCACATGCCAGCCATGAACTGAGCAAGCCCACCATAGAACAGGGCTATGGGTAGCACTACCCCGAACCCTTTGGCATGTGGAATTCCTGCATTATAGAGACTCAACGTGAAGGTGGTAAGTGCAAATCCTGCAGCCCCTATTGGCAACGGATCTGCCAAAGCTGGGGTCTTCACCACCTCTACGTTGGTCGTCCCTCCTAAGTCTGTAGATGACATTGACGTGACCGCCATGTACTCCCCCCTACTATCTCTGCAGCCACGCAACTACGTTGACTAGGCAGCCAACAAAAGTCCGTAGCTACTGGGCCTGTTGTCCAATACTGCTTGTTGCTTGATATTACACTACACATCTTTTTGCGCAATTGCCATGATTAAATCTTTATAGTCTCCTGGTCAAGCAGCCTCTGCGAACTTTTGGCTTTCCTGTACCAATAAGCGCTCGATATCTCTCCAGCCTGAAGCCAGTGCATTGCACAGCGGCTATGCCATAGCTGCCAGGAGTTGGGTGCAGTAGTTACCTAAAGAGGAAAGAGCGTGCTGCCGACAGAATAACTAAAGTGCCGACCAAGCGGTATCCCCAAACTGCTGACCGAAGCCCTGGCCCTAGGTCCATGAGAAGGATGTTAGTTGAGAGATGGTTTGATCGAAAGTTGATGCCTTGAAAACTGCATTTGGCGATAGTTCAGATATCGATAATTCGGATGTTGAGCAACTACGAGTTCTGTTGAGCTCTCCACTCAACGGAGAGGTGGTTCGCATGCTCGTGAACCAAATACCCAAGGAGAGGTGGAAGGAGCTCGTTCCTTCCATCCTGGGACTCGACACTGCCTCTACCGATCTCCTCTTGGAGGAGATGTGGTACCGTTATCCAGGCGATCTATTTGTTTTGGCTCTTGCCTCCAGACTGGCCGGTCACCTATCTCGAGAGTCCTCGCTTCGCTGGGCAGATCGTCTGAGGGAACGAGCATTAGATGATGCTCCGTTGAGACTCCCCGATCCCTATGCATATTACTTGCACCAGGAGGACAGGTTGCTCGATCTCGTACCGATCAGAGCAGAACGCATCTTATTGGTAGGAGTTATCCTGGAAGAGCTGAGGGTAGCTCTTTTAAGTCGCCAACCATGCGAAGTCTCAACCATTGAGCTGAGGGATCACGAACTGGACGGTCAGGGAGCTGAAGAACTGGGCGAATCCGTTGTGTACTCTTTGGCTGATGTAGGAAGAGCGGTCGAGGAATTAGTTGGATCCTTTGACACAATCATTTGTTCTTTCGCCTTCGAACGAGTGGTTGATCCGTGGGGCTTGGTGAAAAAGCTTGTCCAGAAGGTTCGTTATGGGGGCTCCTTGTTGGCCAGGACTTCCAATGCAGGCAATTTAAGATTGCTTGCTGGAATACTCAAAGATGGTTGGAGGTATTCCCCTGAAGGCTTGTTGAGTCAGCAGAGCATAAGGTTCTTCGATCGTCAAGGCTTGGAGCAGCTCATGAGCGATGCTGGGCTGACTATAGAGAGAATGATTCCGTTGAAGGATGAGTCTTTATCCGAAGTGACACTACCGGATGGAACCGTCGCTTCCATTCACTACCATGGTATTCACTTCGATGTAGATCACGAACGTCTTGATGAGCTCACCACTTCCCAGTGGTTGACCGTTGCTCGTTTGCGCAGACCATCTGAGGCTACAGGTATCAAACCGTATGGAGCTGCAAGTGCCGGTAGATCACCTGTTGTATGGGACGTCTTTCCCTTCTTCAACGAGATGGAGCTTCTCGAAGCCCGATTGGAAACGCTGTACCCAGCAGTTGACCGTTTCGTTATTGTCGAGGCCAACTTGACTTATCGTGGCGATCCCAAGCCACTCTGGTTTGATCAGAACAAAGAGAAGTTTTTGCCGTTCATGGACAAGATCGTCCATGTCGTAGCTGATTTGTCTAATGGAAGTGGTTCGGCATGGCAACGCGAGGCTGCTCAACGCGACGCTGCACTTTCCACTCTGAGAACGGCTAGTCCTGAGGATTTGATCCTCTCCTGTGACTTAGATGAGATACCCGATGTAAACAAGCTCCAAGCAATCTTGGATGCTACCAAAGATGGCCCTGTAGCTTTGGGTATGGCTGCTTACTACTACACTCTCAACTGGCGTGCCCCCTTTGTTTGGAGGCATCCCAAGGCACTACGAGCGAGAGATCTTCCTTCGTCATTGAGTCGTTTGCGTATGGTAGATCAGTATCGATGGAGTGCTTTGCCGATGATAGCAGATGCTGGATGGCATCTTACTTACTTCGGTGGTAAGCAGGCAGTGCATGAAAAGCTGAAGGCATTTGCACACGCCGAGGTAGATACTCCAGCAGTGCATCAGCAGGTGGACTCTATGATAGCTCGAGGCGTAATTCACAATGGGGTCAAGCTCGTCTGGGTAGAAGACAACTTCCCTGAGCCCATAAAGAGTCGTTTTAGTTGCTCTTCGCACTGAGATTGGCTGGTTCATCTAGGTAAGCTTGTACCCCCACGGTTGAATAGCCTCCCAAATTGGCCTACGGTTGACTATGGCTGTTGATAGCGGTTAATAGGGGGTGCGTTATGAGAACACGTAGTGCAGTCATCAGCTCCGTCCCGGGTAAGTACGAAGTCGTAGAGCTGGAATTGGACGAGCCTCGCCAGGGAGAACTGATGGTCAAAATGGCTGCTTCAGGTCTATGCCATACCGATGACCATGTAGCCACCGGGGATATGCGAATGGCGATCTATCCACATTGCGGAGGACATGAAGGTGCTGGTGTGGTAGAGAAGGTAGGACCCAATACACCAGGATTCGAGGTTGGCGACCATGTAGTCTTCTCCTTCTTGCCTGCATGTGGCCGTTGTCGTTGGTGTGCCTCAGGGATGCAGAACCTCTGTGATCTGGGCGCTGGTCTCCTGACAGGAGCACGTCCTGAGGATCAAAGTAGTTATCGTTTGCACACCGATGATGGACATGATGTAGGGCAGATGTTTGGTCTAGGTACCTTCTCCGAGCATACGACGGTGAGCGTAAGCCAAGCGGTGAAAATCTCTAAAGAGCTACCTTTGGACAAGATGTGTCTGCTGGGATGTGGAGTTGGTACGGGCTGGGGATCAGCAGTCAACTCTGCAGCCGTCAACCCAGGCGATACCGTGATTGTAATGGGCACTGGAGGAATTGGCATGAATGCCATCCAAGGGGCTGCTCACGCAGGAGCCAGTAATATTATTGCTGTCGACCCAGTTGCCTTCAAACGCGAAAAGGCATTTGATTTTGGTGCCACTCATGCTTTCAGCACCATGGAGGAGGCTACCGAGGTTGCCAAAAGCCTTACCAATGGCCAAGGGGCGGATTCGGCCATTGTCACTGTAGGTGTCACCACGGGAGAGCATGTGGCTCAGGCGTTCTCCTCCATCCGGAAGGCTGGAACGGTAGTCGTGACAGGAGTTGGTGATCTAAGCGCCATTGGATTGCCTATATCGTTAGGGGAGTTAACGGTGTATCAAAAGAGGATACAGGGGTCACTCTTTGGCGCTTCCAGCCCTAGTTGGGACATACTGCGCCAGATACAGCTCTATCAAGATGGCAAGTTGAAGCTGGATGAACTGGTTACAACTGTCTATACCTTGGATGAAGTGGCAAAAGGATATGAAGACATGCACGCGGGGAAGAACATCCGCGGTGTGGTCGTATTCGACTGAAAGCCTATGAGTATCTTTCTCCTCCAAGGCAGGCTTAAAAACTTGCCTTGGAGGGTTGG
>JAMDDE010000073.1:0-23377 GCA_023489235.1 Actinomycetota bacterium
ACTCACGCTGGCCGTTCGAGACAAGCTATCTGTCTGTCGATGGTCAAGGGCCGGAGAACCCTGGCGAGCTCTCCGGCCCTTCTTGCACGGACTGCACTTTGATCAGGCGACTGTCACGGTGCCTCTCATCCACCCCATAGTCACCATGGCCCCACCCATGCCCGTGGGACCTGAGCCACAGGGAGCCATGCACATCCACATGAACGATCCTGACTTGGTAGGTGTAAAGGTGAACACAACCTCTACATAGGGTGGCTGGCTACCTGCAGCTGCATTAGCAGAGGTGACTGCAGGAATGGGGACGTTGATCCCCAGCTCTGGGATCGTGAACGTATGGGATATCTCATTGTCCGGAATACTCGTGACAGATTGTCCGTCAACCGTCTCGGTTCCACCTTCCACTGCGCTGTAGGGACTTCCTGCCGGTAATGGAGCAGTTCCGTCATCGAAACTCTTGATGGTCAATACCACCTTCTGACCCTTGTGCACAGTAAAATCTGCTGGGGTGAACTTGGGCCAACCTGGCTTGCCGTCCATCTTTCCGGTCAGAACTTGCAAATTGACGGTCTGGCTCGTGGTTGTAGCAGCACTAGAGGAGCTAGAGGACGACGAGGAAGAAGTTGCAGATGATTTTGTGGAAGTGGAAGCCGACTTTGAAGACGAGCTACTGCTGGAGCTGGACGAGCAAGCAGAGGCCAGAAGACCCACTAAGAGCAGTCCTGCAACGACTCCGCCAATCTTCCTCCAACTTGTGGGTGTCCGTACTGTGCCATGTTGATGGTGGCCTTTGTTGTCCAACAACTGATTTTTATCTCCCAATACTTTCATTGCTTAATACCTCTCTTCACCTAGTTGTGTCTTTACCTTTTTATTCAGTTACGATGATGTACAGCTTGAGATATATGAAAACTTTTAATACTAAAAGGCCAGTCGATAGCTTTTCTTACCGTATTTGATTCATCATCCACCTCTCCTCGAGCTCATCATCATCCCTTTAATGCGCAGTTTCTCCTTCTTTGTTGCCGTCCTTTGGGAACTGCCTCCATGAGAACAGGAAGCCAAGATCACAGGTAATGAGGATTCATAAAACTGCCTCTATGCACCAACAGCTTTTTGAGTTGTCCTTGTCCCTAATCCCAAATTGACTCGAACGGCAGTTGCTAAAAGGGCAATCCAGACCAGACCGACTATGGTGAGCAGAGCCACTACCACGGCTCTGCCAATGCCACCATCAGGCCTGATCGCCTCCACTGCACCCTTGAACGGCGTAACGAAACGAGTGGCCACGAAGCTCGTACTGCCTTGATAGAGGGCTTTGCCAGCAGAATTCTCTACCTCGACAACCACCTGCTGCTGTCCCTTCCAGGTTGGTTGATAGCTAATTCGAGCTGCTCCCCCTGAATTCAAAGGTGAGGATCCAAGCAGGAGAAGAGGGGAGTTCTCGAACTGGGAGAGGTGAACATAGAAATACGCTTTGGAACCAGGGGGGATCATGCTAACCCCAGCTGGTGAGTACAGCGGAGTGAGTACCGCGGAGATTGTTGCTACCGCCTTGCCAGGCACCTCACTCGCTTGAACAGTCAAGCTTGGTTGGACCGCCGGAAGATTGGTGGTAGTAGTAGCACCGGCCACGCCAGGTAGCAACAACCACGTTGCCGAGACACCTAGAGCAATTGACACTACGGCAGCTACAAGCATGCGAGTAAGGTAAGTCTTTCCTATCACTGCTCATTCCTCCTGGTTTGCATCTGCGCTCCTGCATGCGCTATGGATACCCCACGATGTCCGAGAGCGACTTTTTTGCCTCTCCAGCTCCCTGGTCTCTCCATGGCAATCTGAGCTGTTTCAATGACTTCATCTACCTCTGCCATCTCCTCCATTTCGGAGATGGGGAGAATGGGGACGAACTTGAACAACACCAAAAGCAACAACGGTATGGCTGCAGTAGCGGCCAAGGTGATGGAGATGGGCACCCAAGTGAAGTGGTAGGTCCCCCATGCACTAGCAGAAGTAGCTAGACGTCCTGCCCCAGTAGCAGTTGCTACTTTGAGAGGAGACTTGACCAACGCTTCGGTCGCCGGAGGGATAACGATAACCAAACGCTTGACCCACATTGCAAAGATGATGAAGGATGAGGCAACTACGATCCCTTTGGTGTTGCGGAAACGCTTGAAGGCTATCACCACCAAGGGAAGCACTCCTGCTGCAACGAAGTAGAACCAGAAGGGAATCCAGTACCTGCCAATCAAGATCTGTCGCACCCAGGCAGCCTCGTCCCTGGTGCTGGAGTAACCGTCTACCAGGTACTCCGTAAAGGTGAGGTATAAATAGGCTGCTCCCATTGCAGCTATGATGAATCCCAGCCTTACGAAGTGACGAGGGGTTATGTACTTCTCTAAGTGGTAGGCCTTTCTCAACAAGGCAACCGAGATCACCACTAGAGCTACACCCGAGTACAGTGCTGCTACTACGAAGTACACCGGGAAGATCGTCTCCAGGTAACCGGCACGGCTGGACGAGGCGAAGGCAAAGCTCAGTACTGAGTGAACCGAGACCGCCATCGGTATGATCATGATGGCCACCAGGCCGATGGATCCATGCAAAAGACGACGGTCCGAATAGGAACCGCTGTAGCGTCCGGCCACGCTACGATAGAGGGCTCGCAAGGTGCGAGCTTTCAAAGTCCGATCCTCCGGGTTTATCCGCTCGAGCGCTATCTTCGCATCAGGTATGAGGGGAAGGTAAAAGAAGACAGTCGTTGCCAACAAATAAGTGCTCACCGCTATGAAGTCCCACAAGATCGGTGAGGAAAGGTTCCAATAAGGAGGCCAGACCAGCTCCCATATCCTAGAAGGCTCTCCTAGGTGGGGGACGATGAACAGCATTCCTATAGGCAGGGTGACCAAGGCCGTAGCTTCAGCAATGCGGGTGAGTGGAGCCCGCCATGAGGCCTTGGTGAGACGTAGTATGGCTGAGACCACGGCACCGCCATAGCTCACCCCTATGAAAGCTACGAGGTCCGCCTCGTACACTGCCCAGAAGGCACGGTTGTTGTAGCCTGACACGCCGAGGCCATCTGCTAGCTGAACCGCCCAAGCTACGATACCCAACAAAACAATGGCCGAGAGGCCAGCCACCACTAATTTCCACCAGCGACTCCTGTCCATGACAGGTCGCATGGCCGCTTCACGAATATCCTCCCTTGGCTCTATCAAGGTTGATCCGGAAGATGAAGGAGCGCCAGCACTTCCCCTGAACTCTTCTGGTCCGCTCATTGCCTCAACCCTCCTTGTCGCTTTCTAGATTCTGACCATGGCCAAGGATGTAGAAGACTCTTGGATGAGTCCCATAGGACTCCTTGAACTTGACCGCGTCGTTCTCGTAGAGGAACTGAGAGAGCTTGATCGTATTGCCGAAACTGTTCACAGCAACATCAGTGCTGAGATCCCCTAGATACAGTACGCCCATGGGACAGCCGCTTACGCACTCCGGCAATTTGCCCATGGGGAGCATAGCCGCACAGAAGATGCACTTGCCCACCGTTCCTTTCACCTGAGGAACCGGCCAAGAGGGCTCCTGGGGAAATGGTTGACGGGGAGCTGGGACCGGGTCGGTCCAGTTGAAGTACCTGGCTTGGTATGGACAGGCATTCATGCAAATGCGGGTACCAATGCAACGAGACTGATCGACAAGGGTAAGCCCTTCCTCTGTGCGGAAATTGGCACTGACTGGACATACCGGGACACAAGCTGGATCCTCGCACATCATGCATGGCCTAGGCATGTGGTACTTGTTCCCAGATGCATCGGTCATGTCGAAGACACGAATCCAGGTCTGGTCCTCATGAAGGTAGTGGGCCCTCTGACATGCTGCAGTGCATGCCTTGCAACCGTCGCAGTACCGCAGGTCTATCACCATGCACCACTGATGGGTAGTGGCAGGCTGAGTGCTGGAAGCCAGCTTCGTACCGACCAGCGTCTCTTGATGACGATCGCGAACCTCCAACAAGCCAGCACCAAGTGCCGCAGCTCCTACTCCGGTGGCTAGCGCCTTGCGAAGGAAACTGCGTCTGCCCATCGGTGAAGCTACGGGGGTAACCACTCCTTGAGTAGGATCAAGGGAGTCCCTTGCTCCATCCTTATCGCTCACACTATGCTCCTTTTTCTACCTTCGAATGCTCCGCTCCGCTGAACAGTTATGAAGAAAATTTCCTTTTCCATCCCAATGAATGGCTGAACTTCCACTAGGCTGTTTTGTAATCAAAGTACATACAGCTCTTATCCCTGTAACTATCCCTATGGAGTTAGCAGATTTCCATAGCCACACAACTCCACATTGTTCACACATTATTCACAACTAAACATCGCAATCTACGGTAAAAATACGGAACTAACTTACGAAATATCACGTAAGGGAGAGTTGCCTAGTAGCTACTTACGTATAATTACTGTCTAGATATACGTGTCTTCACGCTTATCCTCGACCGATAGATCTGCAAGAATAACGTCGATGGCTATATCGACTACTGTGAGCGACTTAGAACAAGAGGTAAGCGAGGTTGAAGGCTCCGCACTGGCAATTACGCCAGCAGGAGAGGATAATTACGTCAGGGTTCACGTGCCGTTCTTCAAGACGACCATGCTGACCCTAGCAGTACTTGTCTCCATAGTCGTCAGCTTGGTAGTGGCAGTCTTCGTCGTGAGTGGCATAGTAGATGTGGTGCGCTCAATTGCCACAGCTCTCAGATAGCCCGGACTAACCAGCTAATCTCTTGACTCCTGTTTATCTATAGCTCTTGAAGGCTAGATCGTGAACTAAGTTGTTTTCTTGGAGCACGTCTCCTCTTTTCCTGTAGTCCTTGAAGACTACTTATTGAGTTTGTCGGTCACCATTTGTTGCTCACCAAGAACGGCTGTAGACAGGTAGAGCTCAACCTCTTCAACTCGTTAGGGAGTAGCGGGTTCAACTCGTTAGGGAGTAGCGGGGCTCAGTTGAACTTGTTGATGTTGCAACAAGTTCAACTGAACAATGTCTGTGGGGCCTTGTGCTACGACGATCTCCGTACACCAAAGCTGTGGAACTCCAAGAAGGCAAAAAGTTTAGACGAGAAGTTATGTGAGCAACGCTTGTAGAGCAGCACGAGTTTCAGCCGAGTTGCCTGCTTCGGCCAAGAGTGCTTCCACCAGGTGTCGTAACCACTCTTGGAAACTCACTTCATCGCTGCGGAGGACGATACCTCGCACTGTATGGTGAACGCTGCAACGTACCTTCCCTTTGTCTAGCACGGCTTCGAGTCGCTTGTCACCTACTTCGGCAGCTATACTTCGGACAGGCTGTTCCTTGGATCTACGGAACAGTCCACCTCCGGCTCTCTCCACTACCAGTCGCTCCCCTAGGACACTGTCCAACTTCTTGCTCAGCACCTCGAAGTAAATACGGGTGTCCTCTGCATCAGCCCGCAACGCTGCCAATACCATGTCGAGATCGAAATCTCCATCTGCACTGCTCACCTGAGAGATGGACTCATCAACCATATTCAGCCAAGCGCTCCCGTCAGGAGTTCCACGAACTAGTGATCGCACCCTTGCGAACCCTCAATATACAATCATTGTACAACATCGAGATTGCTCCGTCGCTGCAAAGTAAACAAGTGGACAAGAACAGAGGCAGATGACATTACCATGTGATCATATGGTAGTGTCATCTGCCTCTTCCACTTCGAAATCTGCCACTGCTTGGCCTCTCCTCACCGTGTCCCCTGGTTTGCAAGTTACAGCAGTAACTACTCCATCCGCTGGAGCACGGATTACATGCTCCATCTTCATCGCCTCTATCACCACAAGTGGATCCCCCTCTAGTACACGAGAGCCGGTGGTAACCAAGAGTGAGAGAACCACGCCAGGCAAGGGAGCCTCTAGGTGCATCCGCGTATCGCTGTCTGTGGTTCTAGTAGATATGCCGTGGACAAGCTCGTAAGCTTGCCCTTCCCACCATATGTATATACGGTCACCATCTATCACTGCAGCAGCATCCCTGTCGTTCAAACGAAAGTGGTGGCAACCAGGGGCAAGCTCGACGGTGAACTCCTTGCTCGATGTCTCGCTGGTCTGAGATGATTTGGCAACCGGTAGGCGAACCTCGTATACATCACCAACCTTTGCCCCATTCATGCGCCGTACACGACAGATCCGCTCTTTACCTACGGGAGAATGCAGTGGCACCAGAACTGCGCCCAAGCCTTGAGGACGCCACGGTCCTAAACTCAGAAATGGATTTGCTACAGATACCCTAGATCCAGGAGACCCAGGCTCAGGTACCATAGACCCAGGTCTCGCTCCGGCAAGTGCGGAACTCCCAGGGATACCCACTGCATTGACCCCCTCGGCGGCAGCGGCTAAGACGAATACCTCCTCCGGTATAGACGCTGGCAACCTGGGTCCCTGAGCTCTCCTGGACTCAATAGCTCCAGAACCAACCTCATCGGAACGATCACCTTTGGCGGATCCAGCTTCAGGTGGCCACCTTTTGAAGAAGGAATCCTCTAGGAATGAAACGGACAGCTGAGCGTTGCGGACGTCCGAGTCGGCTACGAGAGCCCTCAGGAATGGAAGGTTGGTAGTTACCCCCAGTATCTCGGTGTTCGAAAGTGCTTCCTGCAACCGATCTAGAGCAGCTGTCCTATCCTGCCCCCATGCAATTACCTTGGCGATCATTGGATCATAGTACGAGCTCACCACAGAGCCCTCCTCTACAGCAGCATCCACGCGCACTCCGCCGCCCCAACGCAGATGGAGCACCTTCCCGGTCTGGGGCAAGAACCCTTCATGAGGGTCCTCGGCATAGACGCGCACCTCCACTGCGTGACCATGGGGTCGGTTGCTCCCCCACGAGGAGCTCCCCTCTTTTGAACCCAACGGTGCAGTCAGCTCCTCCCCCATGGCCACTCTAAGTTGTAGCTCGACTAGGTCGACCCCTCGCACCAGCTCCGTCACGGGGTGCTCTACTTGGAGGCGGGCATTCATCTCTATGAAGCCAAAGGAGCCATCTGGGGCTACAAGGAACTCGACCGTACCAGCCCCCCTGTACTGTATGGACTTGGCCAAGCGCACAGCTGCTTCATGGAGAGAGTTGGCCAGTTCGCTGTCGACGGCAGGAGAGGGCGACTCCTCCAATATCTTCTGATGCCTGCGTTGAATGGTGCAGTCCCGCTCGCCAAGATGAAAGACGTTACCGAAGTTGTCGGCTATTACCTGTACTTCTATGTGTCGTGGATTGGATACGTACCTCTCCAGCATCAAGCTCCCGTCCCCGAACGAGGAGATGGCTATCCTTCTTGCCGAAGCGAGGGCGGCCTCGAGTGAACCGGGGCCCTCGACTACCACCATCCCTTTGCCACCGCCACCATTGACAGGCTTGACCATCACTGGGTAGCCGACTCGCTCGGCCGCTTCGAAGGCGACCGAACTCTCGGGTAGTTCATCGCCCAGGTAGACACCGGGGAAAACAGGCACCCCGGCCTCCTCGGCCATCTGCTTGGCGGCAGCCTTGTCCCCCGCCAAGGCTAATACTTCTGGCGGTGGACCTACGAAGATCAACCCTGCCTGCGAGCAGGCCTCAGCGAAATGTGCCGCCTCAGAGAGAAAGCCATATCCGGGATGAACCAGCTGTGCCCCGCCAACCCGAGCAGCCTCGATGATCCGCTCAACAGAGAGATAACTGTCCTCGGCGGAAGGACCACCCAAACGAAACGAACGGTCGCTGAAACGGACGAATGGCTCATTGGAATCGGCATCCGAATAAACGGCTAAACAGCTCAACCCCATTCTCCGAGCAGTGCGCATTATCCGCAGAGCTATCTCGCCTCGATTGGCTACAAGAAGGGTCGGCTTTATGAGCCCCATATCAATCACGGTAATAGCCACTCCTCCTACATCCTGAAAACGCCGTAGCTTTGGTCGGGAATTGGTGCACTGCAAGCAGCTTGGAGTCCCAAAGCCAAAACTGCCCTAGTATCCAACGGATCTATTACTCCGTCATCCCAGATACGAGCTGTCCCATAGTAAGGGTCCCCTTGATGCTCATAACGCTCCCGGATAGGAGCCTTGAATGCCTCTTCCTCCTCTGCGCTGGAAAAACCCCCTCTGACGATGGCCAATACAGTAGCGGCCTGCTCCCCTCCCATAACGGATACCCTGGCATTCGGCCAAGTCCATAGAAATCTTGGGGAGTAAGCCCGACCGCACATCGCATAGTTGCCCGCGCCGAAAGAACCACCTATGACCACTGTGAACTTGGGCACTCTGGAGCAAGCCACGGCGGTCACCATCTTAGCTCCATCCTTGGCAATGCCACCTGCTTCGTACTCTGCTCCTACCATGAATCCGGTAACGTTCTGTAAGAACACCAAGGGTATCTTCCGCTGATTGCACACCTCGATGAAGTGGGCACCCTTCAATGCAGACTCACTGAAGAGTATCCCGTTGTTGGCTACTATCCCTACAGGAAAGCCCATGATATGGGCGAACCCGCACACCAGGGTAGTCCCGTACAGCTCCTTGAACTCAGCAAAACGCGACCCGTCCACTATACGGGCAATCACCTCTCTCACGTCATAAGGCACTCTGGTATCCGGTGGAACTATCCCGTAAAGATCGGATGGATCATAGGCTGGAGGCTCTGGATCTCTCATCTCCGCATATGCATAAGAGCCTTGAGTACCCAAGCTGGATACTATGCTCCTCACCATCGATATAGCATGCAGGTCGTCTACGGCATAGTGGTCCACCACTCCAGATCGACGCGCATGCACATCGGCACCACCTAGTTCCTCCTCGGTAACCTCTTCTCCTGTGGCAGCCTTGACCAAGGGTGGGCCACCCAGATAAATGGTGCCCTGGCCCTTGACGATAACCGTCTCATCGGCCATAGCTGGCACATAAGCACCACCTGCAGTGCATAGTCCAGTCACGCATGCAATTTGCGGAATACCAGCGGCAGACAACACTGCTTGGTTATAGAAAATTCTCCCGAAGTGGTCTCGATCCGGGAAGACCTCGTCTTGCATTGGCAGAAAGGCACCGCCAGAGTCGACCAGATATATACAGGGAAGTCTGTTCTGCAAAGCAATCTCCTGGGCTCTCAGGTGCTTCTTGACAGTAAGAGGGTAGTACGACCCACCTTTCACGGTAGCGTCATTGCAAACAATGACGCACTCCTTACCGGATACCCTTCCTATGCCAGTAATGATGCCTGCACCTGGAGCTTCACCTCCATACATGCCATAGGCGGCCAACGGGGAGAGCTCCAGGAACGCAGTCCCGGGATCCAACAGAAGTTCCACCTTCTCTCTGGGAAGGAATTTCTCCCCTGAGGTCCGCTCGCCATCGGCCATCCCCCTTTGGAGATAGCGCCTCCTGGCTTTCTCGCCTCCTCCCTCTGATGCAATGCTCAAGCGCTCTCGCAAAGTGGTTACCAACGCTCTCATGGAAGATGCGTTAGAAACAGCCTCCTCGGAGGCTGGATCATACTTCGACGGTATACGTGGATAAAGGACTTCACTCATGACTACAGCTACCTTACTTCCTATACTGCCCACGGCAAAGACAAGAGATCGGTCCTGTCTTGGCCCAACTGACATGGCAAGGCACTGCTCATGATCCAGGTTACGAAAGGATCTAACCTTGTTGGAGTGCAAGCACTAACTGTGTTCATAGTTCCGCATACCCACTGGGATCGAGAGTGGTACCTACCCTTTCAGCGCTTCAGGCTGAAGCTGGTGCAAACCATGGATGAACTTCTCGATCTCATGGATAACGACCCCTCTTTCTCCTGCTTCGTCTTGGACGGTCAGATGGCGATGGTCGAGGACTACCTGGAGATTCGTCCGAACAAAAGGCAACTCATAGAAGACCTGGCCAAAGAGAATCGCTTGGAGCTGGGCCCATTCTATGTGCTAGCAGACGAGTTCCTTCCCTCTGGAGAAACTCTCATAACCAACCTGCAGATGGGGATTGCCTCTGCTGAAAACTTCAACGAGGCTATGAGGATCGGCTATTTGCCTGACATGTTCGGTCATACCGCTCAAATGCCTCAGATCCTCAGATTGATGGGCATCGACAAGGCTGTGGTTTGGCGGGGGGTACCCAAGGCAGTGGACAAAGACAGGTTCTGGTGGGTGGCACCAGACGGATCCTCTGTGCTCACCATCTATCTAGTCAATGGCTACGCAAACGGAGCATTCATTCCTGAAGACCCTAGAGCGCTCATTGAACTTGCCACTCGGATAGAAGACAGTCAAAGCAACTTCCTCGCTTCGTCCTCCTTTATCGTCATGGCCGGCAACGACCACAAAAAACCAGAGAGATGGCTTGGAAGGGTAGTAAGAGAGGCGAATGCCATCCAAGAGCTAGAAGCCGAACCCCGTTACCACTTCCATATCACCGGAATCTCTCAACTCTTTCAGCTGGAGAATCACCCAAGACCAGATAGCCATGGAGATGGGGAAAGCCTCGATCCCCAGAACTCTCCCCCCTCGAAGCTAACCGTAGTCGAAGGCGAGCTTCGCTCATCTGCGCGAGCCAATGTGTTGATGGGAACAATATCCAACCGGATGGATGTGAGAATTGCCGCCTACGAGGCCGAGAGAGCTCTGGAGGCATTGGCAGAACCTCTGTGCTCCTTGTTCCTTCCCCGGGGAGACTACCCTGAAGTTCCACTCGCCCTGGCTTGGAAGAAACTCGTTATCAACTCGGCACACGATTCCATCTGTGCTTGCTCGATCGATGAAGTGGTGGACCAGGTCCTGGTGCGATACCACGAAGCTAGGCAAATAGCCGAAGGTCTGTGCGAGCAAGTTCTGTCGCGTCTGTCCGAGCACACCCCACCTGGTAAACTTCTCCTCCTCAACACCTCCCCTCGCCATCGTTCAGGGGTCATAGAAGCTGTCGTGACGGGAGAATGGCGAACTGAACAGAACGAACCAGACGGAAAGGACTTATCCATCCAACTGCTCGAAGAGCTGCCTGCCCCAGCGGAGAGCATACTCGATACCAACACTGCTGGCGTGATCTCGCTCCTGGAGATGATCTCCTCCAATCAGTTGTTCGAAGGGATGTTCTTGCACAGCACGAAGGTTCGCTGGGTAGCCGATGAGCCACTATCCTCCAATGACTCACCTGCCACGACAACCAATGTCCTCGATATCTCCGCTGAGGGTCAACATCAAGTATCAGGGACATCCTCAATGCCTATGGACATGCCGAATAGCTTGAACAAGGGGTACGTGCTCGTCTCGGTTCTCCTTGCCCCTGCGGCCCTTGGTGACCTGGATCTTGATGCCCTACGCAACGAGGTAGCCAGCATCGTTTCGCAACACCCTCAGACGCCAGTCAAGATTCAGCTCAAGGGAGTTCCTGCCCGCCGAGTACTCATGAGAGTAGAGGATGTACCTGGATACGGTTGGCGAACTTTGTCCATGTCAGATACGAGCCATCCCAAAGGCACCAAAATGGAGGAGAGGGTTACACTGCATCGCTATGGGGGCAGGGTGGTCATGTCCAACAACTTGATCACCGTAGAAGCCGGCTTCCCTGACGGTACATTCTCCATCGATGGTCTAGGTGGGTTAGGACGATTGCTCGACTCTGGTGACAACGGGGATACCTACAACTACTGCCCTCCTCCTCACGACCACGTAGTCGATAGTCCCGAGTCCGTCTCGGTGAACGTACTCGAAGAAGGGCCGGTGAGGGCACGGGTTGAAGTGATTTCCACATACAACTGGCCGATCTCTATCGACAAGAGCACGGGTAAGCGCGTAGGCAGCAGGAAGGTCCCGATTGGAACCGAACTGAGCGTGCTGGCTGGCGAACCGTGGGTTCGGGTGAGAGTGAGCTTCATCAACACCAATCAAGACCATCGGCTGCGATGCATCTTTCCCTTGCCCTACCCTGTAACCACCTCGAGAGCAAAGACCGCTTTCGCCATCGTTGAACGGGGTTTGCGCTCCGAGGGAGGAGGGGGTGAGTACCCCCTTGCCACCTTCCCTTCCTCGGGTTTCGTGAACGCTGGCGCGTTGACCATCGTGCACCAAGGATGCATGGAGTACGAGCTGGTAGAGATAGAGAAAAAAGATGGCACAGAGTTCGCCAACTCTCTTGCATTGACCATGTTGCGTTCGGTTGGCATGCTCTCCACAGCTACAAACTCTCTAAGAGCCGGTCCAGCAGGTCCATCTATTGAGTTGACAGGCTCCAAGATGCTTGGGAGGAGGGAGTTCAGCTACGCAGTCACAACCAGTGCTATCGACCCCTATACCATGGCTGAGGACGTCTTCCTGCCTTTGCAGATCGTCTATCCGAAGATGCGAAACCTCGGAGACATAGAGGAAGAACTGGGCGAACAGTACCAGATCATGCATGTAGAAGGCGCTCAGGTATCCAGGGTACACAGGGTTGGAGGGGAATTGGAGATACGCGTCTTCAACCCCTACCCGGAAGGGAGTACCTTGACTGTAATGGATGGAAGAGGCAAGGAGCTAGAGGGGCAAGTGGTCAACTTGCGTGGTATGCCTCTGTCGCCCTTCAAAGGATCTGTCTCTTTGCGAGCTTTCGAGATATGCACCATCCGCCTGAAGGAACCACCTGTCTCCTCATGAGCCGAGCTGTCTCAACCCCCGGTGATCACCCTGATAGCATCCGATGGCTTCAGCTCTCCCCCCAATACCGCCACGACCTGGCTCACGATCCTGGCTTCCACCAAGGCAGCTATAGCCAGCTCGAGAAGGGGACGAGCAGAGACCACTCCTTCTGCTGGAACCTTCATGTCTCCTACCTCGCCACTGCTGCTACGCTCGGAGAAAAGGTTGGTGGAGAGCTGAAACCCAGCCGAGTAGTTCCTGCTATCCGGCGTAGTGCAAGTGGCTACCAAATCCCCCAGTCCCCCTACCCCCAAGAATGTGGAGCGCATTCCCCCCAAAGCCACTCCTACTCGTTCCAGTTCGTCCAGCCCCTTCAGGAGGATAGTGGCTCTGGTATTGGCACCAAAGCCACATCCGTCAGCCATCCCGGCGGCTAGAGCTATAACGTTCTTGCCAGCACTGGCAATCTCGAGCCCGACAACGTCATCTACGGTCTCTATATGCAGATACTCTGTCTCCAACATCTGTCTTACCAGCAAGGCCGTCTCTCGATCCCTGCAGGCCACCACATTGGTGCATGGCTGACCGTCCAAGATCTCTCGGGCAAAACTGGGGCCGCCCACCACAGACACCTCGTCATGAGGGTACAGTTCTGCAATTACCTCGCTCATCCTCTTTCGGCTACCAGCCTCCAATCCCTTGGTCAAGCTAACATGCACTACATGCATCTCTGTAAATGGAGCCGCTTCGACTGCTACCATACGAAACCAACTTGATGGAATGGCCCAAACGATCATCGTTGCACCGGATAGAGCCTCTTCCAAAGAGGACGTGGCCATGAGCTGGTCGGGCAAGACACGATCGGCCAAGTATCGCGGATTGCGATGCTCGTACTGTATTTGCTTTGCTATCTCATCCCTTCGAGCCCATAAGACGGTAGGCGCCCGACGGGATATCAAAGCCCCTATGGTCGTACCCCACGACCCTGCTCCTATCACAGCCACTTTAGTAGCCACACCTATAAACTACAGACAAGAGGTGCACTAGTGAAGCTAGGACACAATCCAGTAGTCGTCATGCCTGTAAAAAGCTTTGCCACTGCAAAGAGTAGGCTTTCTTCCATACTCTCCCCCGAGGAGCGTGCCTTGTTGATGAGGTATATGGCCGCCAAAGTAATCTCAGCAGCAAAGCCACTGCAAGTATTCACTGTATGCGATGATCCGGAGGTGGCTGAATGGGCCTCAGCTCAGGGAACCGAGATCTCCTGGACTCCCGGAATCGGCCTCAACGGTGCTGTACAGCAGACATTCCAGATGCTCCGACAACTTGGCGCTACCCGAACAGTCGTGGTCCATGCTGATCTGCCCCTGATAACCGATCTGACTGGTATGGCCTTCCAAACTGGAATTGCCATAGCGCCAAATCGCGAAAGGGACGGTACCAACGTCATATCCCTGCCCGCAGAGGTCGACTTCTGCTTCTCTTACGGGAAGGGATCGTTCACGAGGCATCTAGCCCAAGCAGAAAGTCTCGGTATGCCTGTGCATGTTTTCGTAGAAGAAAGTCTCTCTTTCGACTTGGATACCCCCGAAGACTACTTAGCTTTACAAGCGAGCGGAGGACTACCGTGGTGAGCAGGGACATCTCGACTCCTTCCTGTGCTCTGGCTATCGGGGCACACCCAGATGACGTGGAATTCGGATGCGGCGCGACGCTGGCCAAGTGGGCCTCCAAGGGCTGCAAGATATACCACTTGATTTGCACGGATGGCTCCAAGGGAAGCTGGGATCCTGATACGGACGTAGCCTCCCTGATTGCAAGGCGCAAGGAGGAGCAGCGTAGAGCATCCAGGGCCTTGGGAGGCTCAGGAGAGGTGATCTTCCTCTCCTGGCCTGATGGGGAACTGGAAGCAGGCCTGAGACAGCGGTGGCAGATATGCTGGTGGATCAGGAAGATCCGACCTGAGGTCATTCTCGGCCATGATCCTTGGAAGCGCTACAGATTGCACCCTGACCACCGCAATGCAGGCTTCCTGTTCATCGATGCAACGGTGGCTGCCAGAGACCCCTTGTTCTTTCCTGAACAGAACATGCCCCCTCACAGGCCCTCTGCATTACTGCTCTTCGAAGCAGACGAGCCAAACCACATAGAAGATGTCACTGGATTCGAAGAGTTAAAAGTGGCCGCCTTGCTCGAGCATGAAAGCCAGTTGGAAACCACGATGGGCATACCTGTATCGAACAACAATGGTTCTTCCTCCAGTGAAAACACGTTCCAGGATATCCAGAAGAAAGCTCGGGACGAATTCGTCACCAAGATCAAGGGTGAGCTTGCTTCGAACGGCAAAGTTATCGGCGTTCGATCTGGAGAAAGTTTTTATCTTATGGACAACATCAAATGAGCCGACCTCAGAGCACAGGCTCTGTGGAAACCTCCGGCTCTCCCCATTGTTGATTGTTGGTTCCCGCTGCCACTGGAGGGGCTTCGGGAAGAATCTCGGACTACTTCTTCTTGTTGGTTGGAGCTTTCTTGGCCGATGGTTTGGCTGAAGACTTCTTTGCCGAGGCTGAACTGGATTTGGTCGAGGACTTAGCTACAGTTGCCTGCTTGGAGGTCGTCTTCCCAGACGAGGACGAACCCTTGGCTGCTGCTACTTTCTTGGTAGAGCCATTCTTCTTGGCCTCCGACCCTCCCCCATCAGAGTTCAGAGCTGTCTTGAAGGTGGATCCCATACTGAAGCGCACTGTCTTGGCAGCAGGTATCTGCAGTGGAGCACCGGTTTGTGGATGTCGCCCAGTTCGCGCAGCCCGAGACGACGGTGCAAAGGTCCCAAAACCCACCAAAGTGATCTTGTCGCCCTTCTTCACCTGGTCTATTATTGTTTCTACAAAAGCGCCCACAGCCTGCTCCGCATCCTTGCGGCTAAGTCCTGCTTTCTCACTGATTGCTTGAACTAGCTCGGTTTTTTTCACCGATGCCTCCTTTATGGGAAAATTGCCCTTTGCTGTGCAATAAAAGAGGGTTTTTGGCCGAAAGTCAAGCATTTGTACATCTTTGCCTATCTACCAGGCTTGTTGACAAAAATACTATAGCTGAGAAGAGGAGTATTTGCTTCCATGGCTCTCGATGAAAACGGAGGCACCGCCCATAAATGGAAAAAATTTCGCCAAGTTCGGCCCCTCTCAGCCATCCACCCTCTGGAGGAGATAAGAGCTAGGTCAACAGAGGCGGGACACGGTCTTTACCTAGGCATCGGACCCCGAGGTTTCATATGGGCTCCTCCACAAAGCTCTGTACTGTTATTGGGCCCTCCCCGATCAGGAAAAACCTCGAGCATAGTCATCCCTGCGATAGCTTCGACTAACGGCCCAGTAGTATCCACCTCCACAAAACCGGACGTATTGCAGGCCACATGCGTGGCCAGAGGGAAAGTGGGCACTTGTTTTCTCTACGATCCATTTTCGAGCTATTCATTCGAAATTCCTGATCGACCAGGTGCCTATAGAAGACTCCGCTGGTCTCCAGTAACTGCCTGTACCGAGTTCAGCACTGCTCTCTCGATCTCCAAGGCTATGGTTCAAGCAGCCAGACCCGAGGTAGCGGCGGCAGGAGATGATCATTGGACTGGTAGGGCACACATCCTGCTAGCTAGCCTGCTTCACGCTGCAGCTCTGGAAGCTTTGCCGCTAAGGACCATGCTTTCTTGGGCAAATCGTCACAGTCCTGGAGAAGCGCTCAAGATACTAGGAAACAGGAATGCCGAGGTGGCTCTATGGGCGATGGAGGGCATCGTGGTCACCGACGAGCGCGAGCAAAGTGGGATATGGTCAACCACCTGCGAAGTGCTAAGCGCCTACCTCTCCGAGCCAGTGCTGGCCACCACCAACGAGCCCAACTTCGATCCGTTGAGTTTCGCTGACTCTGCTGATACGGTGTATATATGCTCAGAGGGGCATCGTCAAAGGTTGCTTGCTCCTTTGATAATAGGCTTGATCGACGAGATCGTACGCGCTAGATACCGTACTACCGCGGCTCAGCTAACCACAGAACAACTTCCTGCCTCGCCACCGCTAGTACTTGCCCTGGACGAGCTTGCCAACATTGCTCCTCTACCTTACCTGCCCAACTTAGCAAGCGAAGGAGGTGGACAAGGCGTATTGACTCTTGCTTGCTTCCAAGATCTCTCTCAGGCACGCCAACGCTGGCCCATACTGGCCGATGGTTTCCTATCGCTGTTCAGAACCAAGCTCATCCTGGGAGGCATAGGTGACCTACGTACTTTGGAAGCTATATCCACTCTGCTCGGCTATAGGGATGTCCCCACCCCTACGACCACCACCACTCGTTGGTGGCCGACAAGGAGAGCGACAGGTATGACTGGGTCGAAAAGCTGGTCCATCCGGAAGGAACGACGTATGGACCTCTACGACATAGCCAAAGGACTGCCTGGAATGGCACTCATGCTGGAAGGTTCCACGAACGCCTCTTGGGTCGAGCTGACTCCTTGGTATTGCTCGCAGCCTTGGGCCAGTTTGGCTCAACCTATAGGCTGATCGAGCTGAATCGACTCATAACTGAGCTTACCGGAATTAAAAAAATTAACTTAAATCTATTCCAAGATCTACGCTCCTTCCAGGCATCTCCTTGGACAACTGATGACCGTCCAGTACTGGATCCACTCTCACCCGTGATCTATCCGCTCCTAGCCATCTTCCCACCTCTCTTTCCAGGGAGTACATCTTGTCGGGTAGTTGCATGTCTACAACTCGAAAGCGTTCTTCCCTTATGTCCACTCCAAGAGATCTACGTATACCTGAGTGCATTACCTCTTCAGACAAGGACTCAATTGCTCTAGCCGATCCACCACCAGAAAGTGCCTGGCAACAGGCCTGAATCACCTCTCTGCGGGTAACCAACTCCTTCTTGGCCAACTCAACTAAAACATCTAGGCAAAAAGCTTTTTTGTCATGAATTGACAAAGCAACCTCGCCCCATCCTCCAGCAAGCCGATTGCTCGCTCCTTGTGCCAAATGCCCATGCTCTATCCCGAGTACCTTGCGATCGAGCACCTTCTCCAGCTGCAAGGGACCAAGTCCTAGCTCCAGCGCTCTTTTCTGCCACTGTCGCCTCAGATCGCTCATAGCACAGTGGATCTCCTTGGGTTGACGTGTCTTCAATGCTGCTATGTGCGCAGCATGCGGAGAGCTCATACCAAGTCGCTCCAGATCGGCCTCGATCTGGAGAAGTCTAGTGGAAAAGCCACGTACCACCTCCCTAGAGACTCCGAGCACATCGGCCCAGCCATTCCGAACCGTCCCCCACTCGACGCCCAAGCTAGTGCTCATCTGTCTGCGCAACTCAGCTTGGTACAGGAAAGAAGCAGTCTTGGCGTGGTAGTACAGACCGCGACCGTCTATCCCCGACCAGCTACCATCCTCGCCTCTAGCTAAATTGGCCATGACCACATGGGTGTGCAGATGGGGATCCAAAGCTCTGCTAGTGCGATGCAAGAACCCAGCGGCAGGAGCTCCAGAGGTGGGCAAGGTCATTCGGGTACCTTCAATCGTTCTACGTACACCAATGGCGTTTCTCTCCAAGTACCCTAGAGCTCCTCTCACGGCCGCCTCGTGGCTGTTCCTCACTTCGGCACCTAGCCTGGGCTCGAGCAAGCCATAAAGGATGCTCACCGATTTAGGGGCATTGAAGGTGAGGTCGAAGGCGGCCACCTTGATGCGGTCATCCTTGCGACCGAGACCTTGTTGACTGAACGGATCCTTGCCGGCGAGCAGCGCGGTGAGAGTCTCCGGATATACGATCCCGCCAAGCCCAATGGAATTACTTCCTCTACCCACCCAAACGCCTGGTGGTTCCCCTAGTTCTGGTTCAAAGCCCGCCATCGCCCGCATATCTCGCTCCAAGCTCAACACCGCGTCGATGTAGTAATGCTCACCGCCCCAAGAAACTTTGCCGATACTGAGCACGCCATGCTCGCTATCGAGTACTGATGGATCGAGAATTAACAAACAACAAGTACAACATGATGCTCATCATAGCATTTCATGTTGTTCAATGTATTTTCGTGTATAATGAGCTAAGAGAACATATTAATTTTGATCTTTGTCCACCCTTGGAGACTCATCATTGGTACTTTCTTGCTTGCCTAGCTCGTTGATCCGTTGCAGAAGGGAGAACAGGATGGGAGACTTGCTCACCGATGGGGGCGGACCTGACAGCTTGGCCAGCTTGTGAAAGGCCTCCACGTTGCCAGCCATGATCTTCCTGGCCAACCAGACGAAAAAAATTCCTAGAGGAATTTCGCATACAAACGCCGTGGTCAACGTTACCGCCTCGCTGCCTGTACCAAAAGAGGTGACTACATCGAACCAGGCATCACAAAAAAGCATGGTGGCCGCTACGATAGCGGTTGCCACCATGATCTGCCGACGGAACCAGGCTGCCCATGCCGTGTAAGCCAACACCCCAATCAACGCCGCATCGAATCCGGTCCACAACAGATCCCAGTGGTGCGCTCGATACCTCGCAGGAAGGGTGAGTCCAAGAAAGGTGGTCCAAGGGATCAGCCCTATGACGATGACGGTCAAGGCCAGTGACAGCCACTGATTGAGTTGATGGGCATGAGGGGTCCCACCCATTGCCTTGTATGAGTTGGCATACACGTCCCCCGGTAAAGGACTTAAGTGGTAGCTGGTTTCCGGATCTTTTGTTGCATCCTTGTTGGCTCTGTCTTCCAATGAGCGCTCATGCTCCTCTCGAAGTGGACTCATCTCCAGAGCATAACCATACGCGTGATGCAATAACACCAATGGCTCATGGTTGCAGCTTAAAAGTATTCCGGGACCCAAAGCACTCTAGAACAAAGAAAGTATTCTAGAACTCACTTTTTTCCCTGGATCAAAGTCCAAGCATTGCTGAGCAAGCGGGCCACTGCCCCCAGCCATACTCGGCTTGAAGTCTTCGCGCTGCCTGATCCTGAACCGCAGGAGGGGCTTGGCTGGGCAGACCTGAGTAGCCCAACGCCTGCCAGGTAGCCAAGGAGAACTGGTAGGCGCCGTAATAACCATTTCCAGTGTCGGCTGCGTAATTGTCGCCTGACTCGCACTCTCTTAGCTTGGCGAAATCATTGCTCAACGAGGAGCTCTGTGTGACCGTACCGGTGCTCACTGCTACAGGCGGTCCTTCCGGAAGAGGCGGGGGTTGTGCAGGTGTTCCACCCTGCACCATCGAGGCACTTTGTGCTGCTTGTTCTGCTGCTGCTTGTTCTGCTGCCAACAGCCTTGCCTGCTCTGCCTGAGCTACCAGTACAGCTAGTTGGCCCTTGACCCTGTTCAAGAGAGTCTGCTCCTGAGCAGCGGCATCAGCCACCTTCTGGCGCTCTTCGACCAACTTATTCACAGCAAGAGTATCGGCACCCTCCGTCGCACGGAGCTGCTTGGCTCGAGCATCAAGAACAATTGTCGCTTGGTGAACTCGCTCTATGTCAGAGGAAAGACTCCCCGTGGCAGCCGTCAAGTACTCCTCTCGCGTGATCTCCTCGTTGACGCTACCTAGTTGCAATCCTCCTAGGACAGCTACGCTCTGTCCCTCCATGATGTAGGTATCCACTGCTGTTCGACGAAGCTGTCTTTGTCGAACTGCCAAAGTCCTCTCAGCTGACCCAAGTGCTGCCTCGTCGGATGCCAGCTGAGCTTGAACATGCACGAGCCTTGCTTGCGCAGAGGCATACTGCAGCGACAAGAGGTGTATTTGTACTCCTTCCGCCAGAATTTGGCTCGCTAAGTCAGAAGCCTCTACCCGCAAGGAACTAATGGACCCTCCACCCAACTGTGCACCTGCACTATTGACCGAGACAAGGCTACAGAGTCCGATAACGGCCATTAACACGAAGCCACCTAATAGGGTCGCTGAAGCCTGACGGATAACGCTTCGAACAATTGGCAGGTGCTCGAAGCTCCGCCTATCACGATACCCCCCTCGTGCTACGAGCATGACAACCCTACGCGCGATAGACACAACGCGCGCTAAGGTTAGTCGCTTATTTGGATTACATCAACTTCTACTCGCCCATTAAAGAATACCGTGGTTCCTGGAGATCAAAGCATCCATCAAATGTCAACTGGGTCATCCGCCGCCGATCCCACGACTTCAAGGCGTGTGTCCACTGAGCTATCGGCAAGCGCTTGACGAATTCGTTCATCAATACCGATCATCAACTCAGGATTGTCAGCCAAGGTTTGCTTGGCATTCTCTCTGCCTTGACCGAGTTGCTCTCCTTCATAGGTGAACCAGGAACCTGACTTCTTCACGATTCCAAGATCAACTGCTACATCCAGCAAAGAGCCTTCCCGAGATATCCCCTTGCCGTACATAATGTCGAACTCTGCAGACTTGAATGGGGGGCTACACTTGTTCTTCACCACCTTGACTCTCGTCCGGCTTCCCACTACCTCTGCTCCATCTTTTATTGCTTCCAAGCGCCGAATATCCAGCCTAACTGAAGCATAGAACTTGAGAGCTCTTCCTCCAGGGGTCACTTCGGGAGAGCCGTACACAATTCCCACTTTCTCCCTAAGTTGGTTGATGAAGATGGCAATCGTTTTGGACTTGGACAGGGTCCCAGTGAGCTTGCGTAGCGCCTGAGACATGAGTCGGGCTTGGAGACCTACATGAGCATCACCCATCTCACCTTCTATCTCGGCACGGGGCACCAGGGCAGCTACGGAATCAACGACCAGTACGTCCAAAGCTCCAGAGCGGATCAACATATCAGCTATTTCGAGGGCCTGCTCCCCTGTATCCGGTTGAGAAATGAGCAGATCATCTATGTCCACGCCAATCGCTCTGGCGTATGCCGGATCCATGGCATGCTCTGCGTCTATATAGGCACAAACGCCTCCATTACGCTGAGCTTCAGCAACTACGTGCAGGGCAAGAGTTGACTTCCCGGAGGATTCAGGACCAAATATCTCCACGACTCTACCTCGCGGAAGGCCTCCCATGCCCAACGCCAAATCCAGTGCCATGGCGCCAGTAGGTATCGCCTCTATGGTCATACCCGTATTCTCTCCCATGCGCATGATCGAGCCTTTGCCGAACTGTCTCTCGATCTGGCTTATTGCCATTTCCAAGGCTTTGTCTCGTTCCATTCCTCCCTCTCCTGCTCTCATAACTGCTCCTTTTACCTGTCTCATGCAACCATCACCACTATTCAGCTCCTAGCTAAGTACCCAGAACAACCTCGTTCACTTCATTGTCTATTGTCTGCAGCTTCTTACCTGCAGTTCATAGATGCTCCTCGTAGTTCAACCCCCTCATCGCGCTTTATCTCTGGAGCACTCCTCAGTTGCCAACTACCACCATACCCATGAGGTGTATCACTTACACCTTTGTAACTTCATCATTGTACTTCCAAACTTGGATCGAACAATGCATCCACCACCACCTGCGATGGGTGCCTATAACCTATGGCTGTAACTCATGGATCACAGAAAGCCGCTGTCGATCCGCTAATTGCTCAGATTATTTGGCCAGGTGCCAAGGGAAAGCTGGCTCACTGCAGAGGGACGGTAGCCAATCTCTCGTATCTAGCACCTTCCGGTAGGGTGAGAGATGAGGCTACTACGACCTCTGTCACCTTCCAGCTGCTGCTCACACGAAATCCTCCCAGGCTATCCAGGACTGCCAGAGGTCGTTTCGCTCGGGCGAGGGTAAGATGGCCCACGAATGGACGTTCTTCTGCCTCTCTGCCCATACCAGCCGTCGCCCTGATCGTTGCAGCGGCTAGCTCGGACAGCCCTTCTACCGGTAGTTGCAACAGTCGCCTCCCCCACCAGCTTGTTGCAGGGCCGAGTCTCGCCACATAACCTTCGCTGTTGCCGCCTTCCGCCTTCCCTTTGCCAAATGTCCTCTTGACCGCAGCAAGCACTTCCTCTGGTTCCTCCACCCTTCCGAGGAAGCAGAGGGTTACATGCCACTGCTCTGGTGTGGTCCACCGCACCCCTGCTATCTGTGGACGTGGCATCTTCTCGAGTAGCTCCACGACCTCCAAAGGAGGCCAGACTGCTATGAACAAACGTACACTCATCAATCATCGTCCCTGTTCAAGCGGTACAGCCAACCGCCTCTATGCTCAAGAAGGAGGAACTGGCTGATACAGCTAAATTAGTAGAAGATCATAGCTATGAAGATAGAGGCAATCCTTGGGGATATCACCAAACAAAAGGTAGATGCCATTGTGAATGCAGCCAATTCTGCACTTGCCGGTGGTGGAGGTGTGGATGGTGCCATTCATAGGGCTGCTGGTGCGGAACAAATGCATGCCGCCTGCGCCAAACTAGGCGGTTGTCCTACAGGGGATGCCAAGCCAACTCCAGGTTTTCGCCTCCCCGCCAAGTGGGTAATTCATACAGTAGGACCACGTTATCGTGATGGACAACACGGTGAGCCAGAAGCTCTGGCCTCGTGCTATAGGAGAAGCATCGAGGTAGCCGAGGAGCTAGGAGCTGCCTCCATAGCATTCCCAGCAATCTCAACCGGCATATACGGGTACCCGTTAGAAGAGGCGGCCCATATTGCTGTGGGGACATTGCGCGAAGTGAGAAGTAGTATAGTTCAACTTGCCCGACTAGTAGCTTTCGATCAGTATACGCTATCGCTATACCTTGCAGAACTAGGCATTTAGCCTCTGCACTGTTCCGTTGCGCTGGAGCCGCTGTGCTCGCT
>JAMDDE010000073.1:23411-26576 GCA_023489235.1 Actinomycetota bacterium
TTGCGCTGGAGCCGCTGTGCTCGCTAGTCTGTGATAAGTTTTCCACTAAAGTTGACTTTTATAATCAACTTTAGTATTATTAGGAATGCTGCTGGGTTCCACAGGTGATTATGCAACCTGACCATGTACGAGAACATCCGGAAGCCAATCAAGATAAGCCGTATAAGCAAGGGGGTTGTCCATGAGTACAACGAGTACAGGAACTGTCCTGTCTGATGTCACGAGAACAGATCCATCCACTTTGGCAGGGAACTTAACTGGTGCAGAAGGAGCTGCAAAGCGTCTCACCAAACTTGCCATCATCGTGAGAGAAGGGGCATACGACCGGATCCTCACTCCACTGGCCTTTGGCTACCTTGCCGCAGCTGCCGGTGCTGATGTGGACATGCTCTTCGTCAACTGGGCAGTAAGAGCAGTGATGAAAGACGAGTGCAACAAGCTTCCTATGTCTGCTGAGCACTCAGATGATGGTGCCTACATACAGGAGCAGGTGGCCAAGGCTGGGCTACCTCCAACTATAGAGGGGATAGTCCAAGCAATGAAGGCTACCGGAAAGGTGCACATCTACGTATGCAGTTTAGCGGCTCAGATCTTCGGAGCCACTCGCGAGAACTTGTTGGACCAGGTGGATGACATAGTGGGTGCCACTTGGTTCCTTACCGAACGCTCTCTTGGAGCTGACATAACTCAATACTTCTAGGAGCACTTCTCCGCTGAACAGCAGGAAACCGTTGGACACTCTTCAACGGACTTCAACTGAATACGAAGGACACTGGTGATCAATACAAACAAAGGGGAAAGGGAGTATGAGCAACGAACCAAAGGCTGATGCCGTTCTCGAGACTTCGGGGTTGCTTTGCCCAGGACCGGTGGTTGAAACCTCCAAAGCAATCAGCGGACGAGTCCAGATAGGACAGGTCCTGCAAGTGGTTTCCACCGATCCCGGCGCTAACCTGGATATTCCTGCCTGGTGCCGTAATGTAGGCCATGAACTGGTCTTTGCGTCCGAGGATCCCGAGGGAACCTTCCGATTCTGGATTCGCAGGAAACAGTAGTCAGTAATCATGGCACCATGCAGCTTGTGGCGCCATGTCACCTATCTGTGCCAATCGTGCAGTGATCAACACTACGGTGCCACCATGCAACCTGAGTACCCTTGGTGTTCCCTAGGTGTCGAGAAGACGCTTGCGTAAAGCGTCAAGCGCAGAGATTACCGCAAATTCCCTAACCTGTTGGCGATCTCCGGGTAAGAGTAGCCGCACTGCATAAGCTGGAAGGTTCGGTAATGCCAATCCAATGAATACCGTACCAGGTGGTTGATCCTCTTGAGGAGTTGGGCCAGCTACCCCGGTCAAAGCCAACCCAATATCAGCATCGAGTACAGTGCGTACACCTTCAGCCATTTGTTTGGCAGCCTCTTCGCTGACCACCAATGGAGCACTCACCGAGAGCAGTCTCCTTTTCACTTCAGTGTCATAACAGACAATGGATCCCTTGAAGAAACGACTCGCTCCAGCTACAGACACGATACGAGCAGCGGCCAAACCTCCGGTCAACGACTCAGCCAGAGCTATGCTCAAGTTGGCTCTCTCCAGCAGCCGAGCAACAGCGGTCTCCATGGTTTCATCGTCGATCCCGAATATCAGATTGCCCAGAATATCTCGTAGTTGAGCTTCTTTGGCATCCAACACAACCTTGGCCTCGTCGACATCGACTGCTTTAGCAGTAAGACGGATCTTGATACCTTCGATGCCGCTCGCTTGAAAGGCCAAAGTGACAGGAGCTCCCTCCTTCTCCAATTCGTCAAAGACAGGAGATACCCTCTCGGCCAAGGTCGACTCTGCTATCCCCCAGGTTCTCAGGGTACGACTAGCTATCACATGTCTGGTACCTGCTCGCTGCAGCAAATCAGGAACTACCGCTCGATCGAACATTTCTTTCATCTCCCCGGGGGGACCTGGTAACACATAGATCACTTGCTCACTACCGTCTCCCCTCCTCCTCAACGGGCAGATCAATCCAGGTGCAGTACCTCGTTTCTGAGGAATTGCCGTGGCTCCCCGAGGCACGTCGGCTTGGCGTTCATTGTTGGGAGGCATCTTCCTTCCCCTGTAAACGAACGCAGCTCGCACAGCCTCCAACAATTGAGGATCACGGATCAGAGGAACTCCCATGACCTCGGCAACTGCTTCCCTGGTGATATCGTCCTGAGTTGGGCCCAGTCCACCACAGGTGACCACTGCGTCACTACGCTCCAAGGCATGCTCTAGGGCAGCTACTATACGTGCTTGATTGTCCCCTACTGTAGTCTGGAAATAACAGTCCACTCCTAACTCGGCAAGGCGCTCACCAAGCCATGCAGCGTTGGTGTTCACCAACTGCCCTAGTAGGAGTTCCGTACCAACCGCTACCACCTCGACGATCACTAGCCAACTCCTCTACTACGGTTTCTCGTACCGGCCCATCATGCGACCGTTTGGTTCATTGCCTAGCTTTGACCTTTCCAGTAAGTGAGGAGAACCGACTTTGCCACAACTGTCGTGCAGCAACGACGGAGCTCGTATCAAAGGTCGGTCAATGCTGTAGTGCTTTGTGCAAAGCAGCTTTGCCATCCACCAGGTACTGTAGGCCTGTCCACCAAGTGAGCACTACCGCGACCCATACAGCCAGCTCCAAAGGGAGTTTGTTCTGCGAGAGCAATCCAGGTATTACGGCTATCAACACAGCTAGGTCCTGTATGAAAGTCTTCACCTTGGCCGATCGACGAGCGGGAATAGAAATGCCTCGCCTTCCAGCCCATGACCGGTACATGCTCATGGCAATCTCTCTGATGGCTATCAATACCACAGGGAGCCAGAACAACTCTCCTCTCACGACCAAGGCTGATAACGCTGCCAAAATCAAGATCTTGTCGGCAAGTGGATCCAGGAAGGCACCGGAACGAGTAGTTCCGTGTCGACGAGCCAACCAGCCATCTGCACCATCGCTTCCTGCTACGATTACCCAAGCCGCCGCCAAACTCCAACTCGATCCCCAAGATACGATCCCCGCGAATATGAGCGGGGAAACAACGAGCCTTCCCAGGGTAAGCATATTTGCAGGTGTAACCAGGGCGCTCGGTCCGAATGTAGCATTAGTGGACATCTGTACGGACTCCTGCTGGAG
>JAMDDE010000051.1 GCA_023489235.1 Actinomycetota bacterium
GTTCAAAAACCAACATTACTGCGTATACTCTACGGAGGCTTGCAAGATAGCTTGAGCCCAAAGATGTAGATGGCGAATGGCTATGCTGTCGAGTCCAAATACTCCAAATTCAAATACTCCGAATACTATGTATCTATCGAAGAAGCTGATACCGTATCATCAGTGTATACATCATCATCAAAAACAAAAAAAGCATATAGAAGGGTTCTTTCGCTCGCACTAGTTTTGGCAGGAGCCTTAGTAGCGAGACGTTTATTCGCCAACCGGATGAAACTGGAGTCAACTGTCGTCCCTCCTGATAGTTGGCCACCTATCCGTCCAGCGGCAACAGTCTTCGGTCGTCCTCGAAACGATACGCATGATTCTCTAGTTGGAGAAGAAGAGAGGTCAACGGCTGGACCTGCGGATCCAGCTCCTCTCTGGGTCAATCCATTAGAACAAGGCAAAAGTTGTCCTATTTCTCACCCTATAAAGGCCAAACGCTCCAGCATGATCTACCATGTGCCAGGATCACTTGCCTACGATCGCACCATAGCAGACCGTTGCTACGCTACAGAAGAGGCGGCCAGGGCTGATGGATTCAGACGTACCAAGCGCTGAGCAATAAGCGTTCAGCGATCGACAGGTCCAACTGAATCAACGGTCACGATATGGATATTGAGTATGTCAGCCATATGTTCGACCAAACGAAATTACGGCACTGCCTCCAGAAATCAACAGAAATCAAGAGGTCACGGCATGGGCGTCTAGTATACCTTCTGCCCGCCGGAGCGTATCCAGTAAATCTCTACCAATTGGCCTGTCCGTTGAGAGTACCATCAGGGCGGTATTACCAGTAAGAGATGGTCCCACAGCCATAGAGGAGATACTAATACCTGCATTGCCGATCACAGTACCTACTACCCCTATCATTCCTGGACGATCGTCGTTACGAATAACCAGCATGTTCGTAGCAGGTGGGAGCTCAACTGTATGGTCATCCACCATGACCAGCCTAGGTTCACCTCTAGCTCCAGTAAGAGTTCCTGCCACTGCATGATCCTTGGAACGCAACGAGATCAAGTTTACAAAATCGTGAGTAGTGGATGTCTTGCTCTCCCTCACATCAAGTCCTCTCTCCTCTGCCAATTTGGGTGCATTGACATAAGAGACCGGCTCTTCGCTTCCTGCAGTGAACACTCCTTTCAGGACAGCCAATGTGAGCATACCGGTATCGGCAGCAGATAGAGCTCCCTGATATTCGATCTCCAAGCCATCCGGGATACCCTCACAGAGAGAAGCAAATATCCTGCCCAGCTGCTCAGCCAAAGGAAGGAAAGGCTTAGCTTCTTCTGGCACCTGACGAACGGGAAGGTTGACTGCAAAAGGTACATATTGGCCATCCAGCGCCAGCAACACTTGCTCCGCTATTGTCATACCTGCTTTGTCTTGAGCCTCTCTGGTGCTGGCACCAAGGTGAGGAGTGACGACCACACTGGGCAGCTCGAACAGTGGAGATGAGGTACATGGCTCTTTTGCAAATACATCCAATGCTGCTCCACCTATACGACCGGCTGCAATACCTTCAGCCAATGCTTCTTCATCTATTACGCCACCACGAGCTGCATTGATTATCCTCATCCCTGGCTTGGCCTTATCGAGCAGCTCCTTACCGAACAACCCCATCGTCTCAGGAGTCTTCGGAAGATGAATGGTAATGAAATCCGCTTGGGCCACCAGCTCCTCCAGGGTCACCATCTCTACCCCTAGCCGCTTGGCCCGTTCACCTGATACGTACGGATCATGAGCTATTGTGCGCATCCCGAATGCCTGTGCCCTCGAAGCCACCAAGGCTCCTACTCGCCCAAAGCCCACGATTCCTAACGTTTTACCAAACAGTTCCACCCCTTCCCATTTGGAGCGATCCCAAACTCCCGATATCACAGAGGCATGGGCCTGAGGAATATTACGCGCCTGAGCTATCATGAGTCCGATCGTGTGCTCCGCTGCGGAGATGATATTGGATTCAGGGGCATTGACCACCATGACTCCTCGAGCAGTGGCTGCCTCCAAATCTACGTTGTCCAGTCCAATACCTGCCCGCCCTACTACCACGAGATGCAAAGCAGCCTCAAGTACTTGAGCCGTTATCTTGGTAGCCGATCTAATGATGATCGCATTTGCCTCTCTTGCTGCCTCTATCAACGACTCGGGGTCCAAACCCAAGGAGACGACAACCTCATGACCTTTGTCTCGCATGAGGGCTAGACCGGATTCAGCTAGTTTTTCAGTAACCAGGATTCGCGCCATATAACTACTCTCCCGCAGATTCAAAGAGCTTCGCCAACCGGGACAAACCTTCAGCTATTTGATCGTCGGACATTGCATAGGACAAACGGAGAAAGCCAGGAGCTCCAAATGCCTCACCCGGCACTACAGCAACCTTGGCTTCGGAAATAGCTAGCTCGGCTAGTTCCGCTGAACTGTCCACCTTCCTCCCTGCTATTACCCTGCCCAGGAGACCTTTTACTGAAGGAAAAGCATAAAACGCACCTCTAGGCTCCAAACAGCTCACTCCAGCCATCTCGGTCAGCATGGAATGAGTAAGCTTTCTACGCCTATCAAATGCCTCCACCATCGAAGCAACCACACCCTGATCTCCTTGAAGAGCTGCTAATGCGGCTCGCTGAGATACATTAGCCACATTAGAGGTGGTCTGTGATTGAAAATTCACTACAGCAGCAGCTATGTCCCCTGGAGCTATCAGCCACCCAACACGCCACCCGGTCATAGCATAGGTCTTGGATACACCGTTAACCACTACACAACGCTCAGCTGCCTCCGGGACCACTACCGGAAGGGAGTGCTGCTGTGCCCCTGCGTACACAAAGTGTTCGTAGATTTCATCACACAGAACCCACATCCGGTTATCTGCTGCCCATCTTCCTATAGCCTCTATCTCGGAACGATCGTAGATGGCTCCAGTAGGATTGGAGGGCGAGACGAATACAAGCATTTTGGTACGGGAGGTACGGTGTCGTTCCAACTGCTCAACATCTACCTTGAAGCCCGTTGAATCATCTGTGTCGACAACAACTGGTCGACCTCCAGCAAGTGCAACGGCTTCTGGATATGTCGTCCAATAAGGAGCCGGTATCAAAACCTCATCTCCATCATCCAACAGTGCAGAGCAAGCATCGTAAATAGCGTGCTTGCCCCCATTGGCAACGATTACCTGTCCTGGATCCACTTGTAGTCCAGAATCACGTAAAGTCTTCGTCGCTATGGCTTCTTTCAACTCCGGCAAACCACCTGCCGGGGTGTACTTGTGGCTACGCGGGTCGGCACATGCGGCTACTGCAGCCTCTACTATATGAGAGGGAGTAGGGAAATCCGGCTCGCCAGCTCCGAATATAATCACATCCTCTCCGGCAGCCTTGAGCGCCTTGGCTTTGGCGTCGACAGCAAGGGTCGCTGAAGGAGCCAAGGCCTTGAGCCTGCGGGACAGCCGAGGAAGTTCACCTGCTTGTGATGCCTGCTCGTGTTGAGTCGTCATACCTGCAATGCTTGCACATATGAACACCAATGATTTACACAACCAAAAAGAGCTAACCATCACCTTGCCCAAGGAGTTGCTTCCTGTCGATGGCCGCTTTGGGTGTGGACCATCCAAGGTGCGTCCTCAGGCCATCTCCTCGCTTGCCGAAAAAGCGTCGACATACATGGGGACAAGTCATCGGCAAGCTACCGTACGTGATGTAGTGGGACGAATTCGTTCTGGACTGACGAGCTTGTTCTCACTACCTGAAGGCTACGAGGTTGTCCTGGGCAATGGTGGATCTACGTGCTTCTGGGACATAGCCACCTTCTGTCTCATCGAGTCGAAGAGCCAACACTTAAGTTTTGGGGAGTTCTCCTCCAAGTTCGCTGCTGCTGCTACTGCCGCACCGCACCTGCAAGAGCCAGAGATCATAAAGTCAGAGCCGGGAACACACCCCCTCCCAATTGCAAGAGATGAGATCGATTTCTACGCTCTGTGCCACAACGAAACATCCACTGGGGTATCCATGGAGATCGAGCGCCCATCTGGATCGAGTGGCCTAGTTGCAGTAGACGCTACCTCGGGAGCAGGAGGACTTCGAGTGGACGCTTCCTCCTTCGATGTCTATTACTTTGCACCACAAAAGTGCTTTGCCTCGGATGGCGGACTCTGGCTAGCTCTCATGTCCCCTGCAGCAATTGAACGTGTAGATCGGATCAAGTCATCCGGTCGCTACATCCCCGCATTCTTGGATCTCTCCATTGCTATCGAAAACTCCAGGCTGAACCAAACCTATAACACCCCAGCACTGGCTACACTATTCCTCCTGGCTGAACAGATAGACTGGATACTAGGAAACGGTGGGCTCGAATGGTCAGCAAAGCGATGCGATCACTCTGCCGAGGTAGTCTACGGATGGGCAGAGGCTTCAAGTTTCGCTCGTCCTTTCGTAAGCGACCCTCGACAACGCAGTCATGTAGTAGCCACTATCGACTTCGATGATTCCATAGATGCCAAACAAGTAGCCAAAGTACTACGAGCAAATGGCATAGTGGATACTGAGCCGTACCGCAAGTTAGGTCGCAACCAGCTTCGTGTTGGCATGTTCCCCGCTGTTGAACCAGATGATCTAGCTAATCTATGTCGCTCGATAGATTACGTGGTTGAACGGTTGTGAACCTCTTCGGAAGGGACAACCAACCTCTTCGCAACCGACATCTCCCCTCCATCAGTTCAAGCTACCTTGCCGGTGCTGTTCTTCAAGATGTCTCGGACGGTTGATCAACCGCCCGAGACATCTTGAATACGACGTTTGCCCGCGGTAATGAAAGGCATCATGGACCGGAGGTTCGAGCCAACTTGTTCTACTGGATGAGAAGCGGCTTGACGCCTCAGTTCATTGAAGTACGGACGTCCTCTGCGGTTTTCCTCGATCCATTCCCTTGCGAAGCTACCATCTTGAATATCGTCCAATAGCTTGGACATCGCCTCCCTGGACTCTTTGCCTATGACTCTTGGTCCCCTGGTCATATCGCCGTACTCAGCGGTATCCGAGATGGAAAAGCGCATTCCAGATATCCCTTGCTCATAGATCAAGTCGACGATCAGCTTCATCTCATGGATGCATTCAAAGTACGCAGACTCAGGTTGGTACCCCGCGTTCACCAACGTCTCGAAGCCAGCAATCATCAACGAAGTGAGCCCCCCGCACAGCACAGCTTGTTCGCCGAATAGATCGGTTTCCGTCTCTTCCTTGAAGGTAGTCTCCAGTACACCAGCCCTAGTGGCGCCAATGGCATGAGCATATGCCAACGCAGTGGCCTTCGCCTTTCCGGAGGCATCTTGCTCCACTGCAATCAAGCATGGCACTCCTCCACCCTCTTCGTAGCTGCGTCTAACCAAGTGGCCTGGCCCTTTAGGAGCAACCATGGCTATATCCACCCATTCAGGAGGTTCTATCTGGCCAAAGTGGATATTGAAGCCGTGTGCGAAAAAGAGAGCATCTCCTTCGGACAAATGAGGTGCTATCTCGGAAGAATACACAGCTGCTTGTTCGGTATCCGGCAATAGGATCATAATCAGGTCAGCATCGGCTGCTGCCTCGGCAACCGTAGTAACTGCCAATCCAGCCTCCTCTGCCTTTGGCCAAGATGATGATCCTGGACGTAATCCTACCCTTACATCCACTCCCGAATCGGCAAGGTTCTGAGCATGAGCATGTCCTTGCGAACCGTACCCTATGATTGCCACCTTGCGTCCAGCAAGTACCCCTGGATCAGCATCTGCCTCGTAATACAGCTTTGCCATAAAGCAAGAACCTACCTTCCTATGCCTCTCTTCGCTATCTCGTTACGCACTTGTTACGTAATACCGTCAGCTTTACAACCGATCCTGCATCGGCCCTGAGATTCCGTTCCCCGAAGTATCAGCAAACCTCTCACTGACACCTAGGACCACGCGTCCGTGATCCCTACCGGGCGGCTGGTTGTCTCCAGCCGTGCAGCCTCGGACT
>JAMDDE010000001.1 GCA_023489235.1 Actinomycetota bacterium
CGGCTAGAAGATGTACGTGATCGGGCATTACCTCTAGGCCCACGATCTCAACTCGATACTCAGCACATACCTGCCGGATGATCTTCACAAGACGGATCCTCACGGCACCGACCAGCAGCTTGCGGCGGTACTTAGGGCACCACACCAGGTGGTACTTCGAGGAGTAGACCACGTTGTGGCTTGATCGGTAGGCGGGCTTTGACATCGTTCCCCATTATACGTAGACGGTGTATCACTGGCGTGGATAGGCGGCTACACCGCCAGCGTCCCTCGACTCCAAGGCTTTAGCCTTGGGCTTGCGGGGCGCATCTTGGTCAGCTCGCCGACTGCCAATATCGCAACGAGAGATCGTGTAACTGAACCAGCTCATCATCTACTGGAAGATGCCAGTTGTTCTCCTATGAGAGTTGGAGTTGTCGAGAAGACTATGATGTGCATGGGAGATCTTGACATGGAAGCTAATTTGCAGAGTGAATCTACCTTGGACAGACAGTCCTCTGCAACAACGCGTTCATCCATCCAAGCAAGTGCAACTGGGATGACGAATGGCGTGGCGACTGTTCCAGACGATATTCGCTCCATGCCGGAGCGCTTCCTCAATCGAGAGCTGTCTTGGCTTGACTTCGAGAAGCGGCTACTGGACTTGGCTGATGACAACAAACTTCCCCTGTTGGAAAGGGTCAAGTTTCTTGCCATCTTCTCCGAGGCTCTCGATGAGTTCTTCCAGGTGCGAGTAGCAGGTTTGAAGGACCAAGTAGATGCAGGACTGCGCAGTCGTTCTCCTGATGGCTTATGGCCCATCGACCAGCTGAAACTGATAAGAACAAGGGTTTACGATCTACTGCAACGACAAAGCCACATATTCCTCGACAAGGTAGTACCTGCCCTCACAGAGGCGGATTTGAAGCTATGCTCTTGGTCCAACCTGGACAAAAGAGATAAAGATGACCTGGTACAGGTATTTCAAGCAGAGATATTCCCCGTGCTCACCCCACTGGCAGTTGATCCCAGCCATCCATTCCCCTATATCTCCAACCTCTCCATGAACTTGGGTGTCGTGGTAAGAGATCCGCTGACCGGCGACGAACGGTTTGCACGAGTAAAGCTACCCCCATCGTTGCCTAGGTTCATACTCTTGAAGGACGGGGTGCGGTTCGTTCCTCTAGAACAGCTAATAGCCTCCCAGCTGCACCTTCTCTTCCCACAAATGGAGGTAGGGGAGCACTATGTCTTCAGAGTGACCAGGAACGCAGACTTGATGGTAGAAGAAGATGAAGCTGACGACCTACGAGCTGCAGTAGAACTGGAGCTGAGACGCAGACGGTTTGGTCGCGCCGTGAGATTGGAAATTGAAGAAAAAGCCTCTTCGGCCATGAAGGAACTGCTCATGCGCGAGTTGCAGCTTACCGGAGATGATGTCTATGAGGTAAATTGCCCTATTGGCTTGGATGGCCTCTGGAGCATTTACGGACTGGACAGACCCGATCTCCATGAGGATGCTTGGGCCCCGATGACCCCACCTGGTCTAGCTACAGCAGAGGATGCCCCTGTGGATATCTTCGCTGCCATGCGAGACAAGGATGTCCTGGTACACCATCCTTATGACTCATTCGCTACATCCGTAGAGGCCTTCATATCCCAGGCAGCTTCAGATCCAGCTGTACTAGCCATCAAGCAGACGTTGTACAGGACCTCTGGTGACAGTCCTATCGTTGGTTCTCTAATTCGAGCCGCGGAGGCTGGGAAGCAAGTAGTAGCCCTTGTCGAGGTAAAGGCTCGATTCGATGAAGAAGCCAACATCGCATGGGGCAGAATCATGGAGGAGGCAGGGGTACATGTAGTCTACGGATTGGTCGGTTTGAAGACGCATGCCAAGGCAGCCTTGGTGGTAAGAAAAGAGGAGGACGGCATCCATCGCTATTGCCATATTGGGACCGGCAACTACAACTCAAGGACAGCGCGAGTCTACGAAGATCTAGGGTTGCTCACTGCCAATGCCGACATTGCCGCAGACGTTGGGGATCTGTTCAACTTTCTCACTGGATACAGTCGCCATGCTCCGTATCGGCGCCTCGTAATCGCTCCAGTAGCACTTCGCTCCCGGATACTGGAACTCATCAAGCGAGAGGCGTCAGTCGGTCCTGACGGGAGAATAACGATCAAAGTAAACGGACTTACCGACCCTGCCGTGATCGATGCCCTCTACACTGCTTCCAGCGAAGGAACTCAGATCAACTTAATCGTGCGAGGCATCTGTTGCCTGAGACCAGGTGTACCAGGACTGTCCGATAACATCACCGTACGATCCATAGTGGGTCAATTCTTGGAGCACTCCAGGATATACCACTTTGGAGGAGTAAGCACCCCTAGTGAGTTCTTCATAGGATCGGCCGATTTGATGGAGCGCAATTTGGACCGCCGTATTGAAGCACTAGTACCTATTGACGACCCGACACTGTCGGAGCGCCTTATGGAGATTCTGGATCTCAACCTCTCCGATGATACCAATGCCTGGCAGCTAGGACCGGATGGTTCATGGATGCGAGTGCCAACAGTTCAGGGTTTGAGCACTCAACGCCAGCTGAAAGAGCTTGCTCTCAAACGCGCCCGCCGTAGACGAGAGGCAGACGCTCTATCGACGTTGTAGGTTCCAACGGCATGGCTCACCGCTCACTGGCATGGTGGATACGGTGTAGCTTGGTCCAGTTGGGTCTTTGGAAACGCAGTGACAGGTAGGCCAACGCTCCAGCGGGGATAGGCAACCAGAAGTTGACAACTCGATATCCGAGGACCCCTAAGATAGCTACAGTTCTAGGCGTACCAAATCCTATCAAAGTAGGTATCAGCACTCCTTCGACCACCCCGAGCCCTCCAGGAGTTACAGGTATGACTGCCAGTATGTAAGCGAGTCCATAGGCTACAGCTAGGTCAATAGGGGACACAAGATGTCCGAATGCTGCAAGAAAGATCCACAGTGAAGTAGCGTCGAATATCCAGTTGGCAGCAGCCCAAACGGTTGCTTGGACTAAGAGGTTTCGATCGGAGGCAAGGGTGCGCAATCGCTCGGCTAAGTGCTTGATCGTCCTCACGACAACGTCGCCACTAAGAAATGGTAAACGATCAGCTATTCTGCCCACTCTTTCGGCGACCCCAGCCTCTCCTTTGGTAAGGGCAATGATCACCCCAGCGAATGCAGCAAGAAGCAGTGCACCTACGATCGCTGCTATACCGTAAAGAGGGTTGTACCCTGATATAGGTATGGATATGACCAGTGCTATCCAAAAGATCACGTTCAGCACCATTGCCGAGCCAATTCCTTGGGTTCCCAGAGCGAAGGCAGCATCACCTCCTTGCACCCCTGACTCAGTGAGCAATCTATAGCCGAGAGCGGATCCGGGAGCAGTTCCACCTGGAAGGACGTGGCTAAGTGCTAGGGTGGACATATCAATGCGGAAAAGACGGAATCTAGTGAGCGAGCTTCCCGGCAGAACCGTATAGGTTAACTGGGCATAGGCCAAGAGGGCAACAATCTCAGCTAATACTCCAATCAGCAGGAAAGCTATGTTTACCTTGCCAAGGAGAGCCAAAGCGTGTCTTGCCCCTGCCAGTTCAGGAAGTACTAGGAACTCCAGTACCAGGATTGCCCCAAAAGCAGTAACCCCCCAGCGTATATGTCGTGATATACGATGTCGCTTTCCTTTGTCCGCCTGGTTCTTCCCAGTCGTCGAGGTTGTCCCTTGGTTGTCTTTCAGCATCTCACAGTTAATCCGATCCGGGAAGCAGGCACTAACCAAATGCGCCGATACTTCGAGGCCCCATGTTCCACAGCGTCAATCGTGATGTTATATGTACTAACCCGACGGACGCAGCTAAGCTTGCAATCATATTTACCCAAGACGAGATGGTCAAGGTTGCAACCTAGTTACACCCTCTGCAAGCAGGGAATTTATGAATGAACATATCGCGCGAACAACACGAAGAAACTAGGGCAGGGGTGCAAGATGGGGAGGCGAAACCTCTCCCAACCTCAGGCGCTCGTAAGTTGAATATGAACGATCGCCAGAAGAGTTCTTGGCTACGACGATTCCTTGGTTCTACACCTATACGTACTATCCTAGTTGCCGATGCAGTAATTATCTCGACCGTATTGATTGCCTTTCTTCTCTGGGAGCTACGAGGACTCATATTACTCATCGTGGTGGCTGCATTTATAGCTGTTATTCTCGATCCAGCGGTTGCACTTCTTGAAAGAGCTAGGTTGAGCAGAGGAATTGCCGCCTTGCTCATCTTCCTACTAGGAGCCTTGCTTTTATTGGGAATTGTCTTTCTCATTGCTCAGCCTATATATCAAGCGGCAACCCATTTTGTCCAGCAACTACCCAAGTTGGTCAACGAAGCAGAACACGGTCGAGGAAGAATTGGAAGATTCGTAGTCAAATACCATATTGCTCATTTCGTGGACACCAACGCTCCGAAGTTGGAGAGCGAGTTGCACAATTTGGGCAAGCCAGCTCTGGTCGTTGGTAAAGCAGTTGTCTCGGGTGCAGTTTCGTTCACGACCATAGTGGTCATGACACTTTTCATGCTCTTGGAAGCTCCTAGTTTGCGCAAGGGAATGCTCTCCTTGTTCGATCAGCATTACGCCGCAAGAGTATCAGAGGTAGCCAGAAAAGCAGCTAAGTCAGTATCTGGATTCATGCTTGGTAATGTCATCACCTCAATTATTGCTGGCGGTGTAGTTTTCTTGGCGCTATTTGCACTAGGAGTCCCATTTGCTGAGGTCTTAGCTGTGTGGGTTGGATTGGTCGACCTCCTGCCACTCATAGGAGGATTATTGGCAGGAGTGCCAACCGTGTTCGTAGCCTTCCTGCATTCAACCAGTGCTGGCATAGTCACCGCAGCAGTATTCATTGCTTACCAAACAGTTGAAAATCACCTGCTCAGCCCGTTAGTTATGTCGAAGACTGTCAGGCTGAATCCCCTGTGGGTGTTCTTATCCGTACTGGTTGGAGGCGATCTAGGGAACTTGATCGGATCTGCTTTTGGGGCAGTGCTCGGTGCTATTCTGGCGATCCCAATAGCAGGAGCAATTCAAGTGATTGCAAAGGAGTTGCGACAGGGCCCCCCTTGAGCAGGCTGAAAAGATAAACACCATAGGTGAGATGCGCTGCGAACCTGTGCATGTTGGTCCTGGGTATGCATGGAATAGTTCCAATGCGCTTGGAGGGGAGAGGTCGAGAAATGCATATGAACTACTGTCTCGCATGCCATTAGAATGCGTTCGTGCAGGTTTTAGTGGTATTGCCAACTTATAATGAAGCTGTCAACATCAGGGGTGTCTTGCAAAGAGTACGCCAGGCTGTTCCTTTGGCTACCATTCTTGTAGTCGACGATTCCAGTCCAGACGGAACAGCAGGAATTGCCAAAGAGGTAGGAAACGAACTCGGTCATATCGAGGTGCTCTCCCGCCCGGGCAAATCTGGATTGGGTAGTGCTTACAGGACCGGCTTCTCCTGGGGCTTGGAGCGTGGTTACGACGCATTCGTCGAGATGGACTCAGATCTGTCCCATCAGCCGGAGGCTATACCAGATCTCTTGGCTCCTATGAAGCGAGGTTATGAAGTCGTTATCGGGTCGCGCTACATCCCGGGTGGTTCCATACCGAACTGGGGCTGGGTAAGAAGGGGACTCTCCAAGGCTGGCAATGTATACGCCAACTACCTGCTGCACTTAGGGGTGACGGACTCCACCTCTGGATTTCGTGCTTACTCTCGATCTGCTCTCGAGAAGATCAACCTCTCCCAGGTTCGCTCCGATGGGTATGGGTTCCAGATCGAGATGACTTATAGAGCAATCATCCACGGTGCAACAGTGTTGGAAGTGCCCATACAATTTGTCGATCGGGAGCACGGCCAATCCAAGATGTCCATGGAGATAGTCACCGAGGCTCTGTGGTTGGTAAGCATCTGGGGAGTGGAACGTATATGGGGGAGAATCAAGGCGCGGGGGAGGGCTTTGAGCGAGCAGATGAAGAATGGATGATCAGATAGGCTTGAAGCAAGTACCAATAGCCCCTCACGTTCTCATTGTAGACGACGAGGAATCCATCACTGAGCTGGTATCGACCGCTTTCGAGCTTGAAGGCTTCATCACCGACTCAGCGACCAGCGGGAGAAAGGCGGTCGACAAAGTCTCGAGGGGTCATTACGATCTCTTGATCCTCGATGTGATGCTACCTGACCTCTGGGGAGTAGACGTATGCAGACACTTGAGGGAAGGAGGAGTCAAGACTCCCATCATATTTCTTACGGCAAAGGATGCCACCGAAGACAAGGTGGAGGGATTGTCTGCTGGAGGAGATGACTACATCACCAAGCCCTTCAGTCTAGAGGAGCTGATTGCCAGGGCATATGCGGTCCTACGCCGCTCAACCTCGGATAACAATGGCGTATCGAGTAATAAAATCATATTCGAGGATCTTGTGCTATCCCTGGATACCTATGAGGTTTGGAAGGCGGGTCACCTCGTGACCCTGACGCCAACTGAGTTCAAATTGCTCACTTACCTGGCTATCAACCCACGGCGGGTGTTGACCAGAGCACAGATCATCGAGAATGTATGGGGGATCGACTTTCAAGGTGATTACAGTATCGTAGAGACCTATATAAGCTACTTGAGAAAAAAACTAGATGTCTCTGGAGCTTCACTGATCCAGACAATTAGGGGCATTGGGTACAGCTTGAGATTGCCGAATTCCTGAAGAACAGATCACAAGACGTTGCCGTGTTATCCCTCCGCTCCATATCACTCAAGCGACGATTGCTAGTAGTACTGATAGGGCTATTGGTAATAGGGTTCTTCGCCATCGACCTGGTTACTTATACCTCGCTCAGGTCATTCTTGAACGGTCGCCTTGACGAACAGATCTCCCTGGCCTCCAACCAGGAGTACCATCTTTTAATGCAAGCTTATCTACGAGGGATTATATCCTCTGCGAGCGAGGTGAGTCATGAGCCATTCTTGGAGGATGCCCTTGCTCATCACATAAGCCCAGATGAGTACATCGAGCTTGTTGGAGACAACCACCAAGTAATCTTCAAAAGGCCGTCTGGATCTCCAGGGGCGAATGATCCACCCTTTGAACTACCTTCCGTGATCCCAGTGACTGCCTTCCCCGACCATCCCCTTTCCTCGTCACACAGACCGTATCACCCTAGCAAGGCATCCTTTGATATAACAGCTCGTGGTAAAGATCATTTCATCTACCGAGCTCAAGCTGTAGCTGTGCCGGGTGGCACGCTCATAATAGCCATTCCTTTGGCTCCAGTGGCCTCTACACTGTCCTCACTCTTCCACATAGAACTAGTGGTTTCCCTCACCGCAATGGCAGGGGTGTTCTTCCTAGGTCTCTTGGCTATACGTGCAGCACTGAGACCTTTGGTAGACATGACGAATACTGCCAGTACCATAGCCGCCGGAGACTTGAGCAAGCGAGTAGCTATCGCTACTCCGGAAACAGAGGTAGGAAGACTTGGGCTTTCTCTCAATACCATGCTGGAACGCATAGAGAAGGCGTTTGCAGAGCGAACAGCATCGCAGGAAAAACTCAAGCAGTTCGTGGCAGATGCCTCTCACGAACTGCGCACTCCCTTGACCTCTATCGGAGGATATGCAGAGTTGTTCAGACGCCTGGAGCCAGTCGATCGAGAAGGAGCCCGTCGAGCAGTCAAGAAGATAGAAGAACAATCACGTCGCATGGGGGTATTGATCGATGAGCTGCTGCTTCTTGCGCGATTGGATCAAGGGAGGAGCTTGAATCTAGCTACAGTAGACCTAGTGAAGATAGTAGAGGAAGCAGTGGAAGATGCTCGGGTATCTCATCCGACACATCCAATCGTCATGCAATTGCCGGTAAGTAATTTGGTGGTTGCTGATGCTCAGAGAATGAGGCAGGTTGTGGACAATTTGCTCTCCAACGCTTTGACCCATACGCCAGAGGAGACCCTTATCGAGGTAACCATTCACGTTGTAGGCAACCATAGTGAACTCGAGGTAAGAGATCATGGTCCAGGGCTGAGCGCAGAAGAGTCGGATAAAGTTTTCTACCGTTTCTATCAGGGCAACAGTGCTCGCACTGGAGAAGGATCGGGTCTCGGGTTGGCTATAGTTGCTGCTATTGCAGAAGCCCAAGGAGGCAAGGCCCGAGTGAGATCCGAACCAGGAAAGGGAACATCCTTTGTGGTTGAGATTCCCATTGCCGAGTAGTGCGCCTCCTAGCTATGCAAATCCTCGCTGAAATATCCCTGATTTGTGTCCATGGGTAGGATTCAGAGTCAAGGATTGAACCTATGCGAATCACTGAAATAGCGGCATGGATCTGTTCTCGATGTCCAGCTCCACCCATCTGCGGGCCCATCGGCCAAGTGCCAGATAGTGAACGCTGTTGGTGCATCTCACCAGGGTAGATACATACCTGGGGAGCCAACGTGATAGATGCTCCCGAAGAAAATTCCTAATTATTGCTGTTCGTTCTTCCTCTGGTTCCTGCACTGTCTGTTCTTCGCCTACAGCGACGAAGGCTAGCTCCATGCCTATATGGTCAGGAGCCAGTGCTTCACCGGTTTCAAACAAGATTCGCGCACTGGTAGACCAGTGCAACTCGGCACGACTGTAAAATCTAGCAGCGTCTCTCGTGGCCTCTCCCCACAAGGAGGGAGTTTCATCCAGATAGTACGAAGCATAAGGAGGTGCTGGTGAGGCTGGAGGCATAGCCAGTACATAGGAGGTGAACTCCTCTTCTGCTCGTGCCACATAACCAGGATCGTCGAGTCCTTCCACTATGGTCATGATCCTGCTCGCCTCGTCAGCGTCTATACTCTCCAGCTTCCTTATCCAATCCCTTCCGACTTGAGCATCTGCCGAAAGTGGACCCTCGAGAAAAGATCGCGCTAGATAGTTATAGCCATTGACCATCACGTCAAAGTCTGTGAAACCCCGCTTAGTCATCTATGCCTCCATATACGGATAGTCTGCTATATACCCATGTTCACTAGAAAAGCAGTATGTTTTCTGTAAAGTCAGCACCAGCCTACTTGACAAAATGTTTATGCAATATGCTTGAAAGACACAACTAATACATAGTTATGTTATAGATCATTGAGTTTTCAAATACCACCGCGATATACCTGCAAAAATACCTTAACGTAATTACTGGATAAAGTTATTTATTGGTTACCATAGATATATTGATTAGCTAGGTAATACATTGATTATCTAGGCAATATGTTGGTTGACTTATTGCTCGGTACAGAACTGTTATGAGGTGCATAAAAACAAATTACTGCAGGCCACGGTAGCTCCATGACAGTAAATACTCTCCAACTATCGTGGCCTGCATCTCCTTTATAGGTAGGACTGAATCCGTCTGTCCGATATACCTACAATCTCAGTCAGAACTTCTATAGTAAACACTACGCATGGCTCAATACTTTTGTACCTATGGCCAGCTCCTCGTCAGGTGTAACCCTGCGAAGATGAACAAACCCAAGTACTGTCAGTATCAACATGATGAATGCCAAGGCAAACGAAGCTATCCCCGCATACAAGGCGATAGTTCCGAATATGCCAAATCCATATGCCTCCAAGAGCAGTCCACGCAGAGTAGTGCCTTCAAATACCGTGTTGACCAGTGCTTGCAACTTAGCGTTCTTCGGATGTGCACGAGCCGCAGCTGAAACCTTGGAATACACTCCTCCGTAGGGCATCTCGCTCAAATGGACGGCGATGAAGTGGTTGGCATATGCCTCTGCTTGACCGCCGGTGAGTACTTGTTCGCCAGCGTACTTCAAGAGATATGGTTTCATCCCTGGCGTGATCTCCGTTCCCGGTTTCGCATGAGCGAAGGCTGATCTAGGAGGAAAGAATATATCCTGTTCAGCCAGCTGGTTGTGCACGTTTGAAGCGGCAAAACTGGCACCAACCATCAGCAATGCTCCAGCTACTATGAGCACCAAGGTCAGAACAATCCCTCCAGAGGTGAGCAAAGCATCAAACGTTCTTCTCTTCATCTAGTGGCCTCCTTTGCCTAATGTTCTATGAGCTTGAGTTGCATTACTTGAACCGACTGCAAACCAACCAGCTCATAGCTCATATTTATTAGTGTAAGAGTTGGATTGGCCGAATAAAACAGTGATTACCTGTAATGAAACGGAAATATGCGCTTAGGTGATGCTACGTATACAATCTACGAGCGCTCACTGAGCAATCCGACAATCGCGGGAAGTAGCGCGCTACACTACTTTATGTAAGGAAGTTTACGTTTATGTTACAGGTCGTTTATGCTACAGATATAGAGGAGCTGTGAAATATCTACAAACGCTCAAGCTCTTAGTGCTTGGCATGACCGGACGAGGAGCATCGATCAGAGTAACCAAACCAGAGGAGAAGGGGACGGCAGAGACCTCTTCTGCCACTCTCTGGTTTCCTCGGCATCTCTATAAGCAACTTGGATCCGTCACTTCTTCCTCCGCGCCATCTCCAAGTTCAGTATCTTCCCGATACTCGGAGGTAGTGCCACTGGCTCAAGTTCTCGGTCTTCTTGCAGAAGGAGTGAGCACGACCGCTTGTGCATCCAAATTGCACATACAGCCGGCTGATGCATCTGCCTATGCTCGCATTGCTTGTTGCCCGGATCTTGCCGAACGCATAGGCAAAGGGGAGATCCCTCTGCGGAAGGCTTTGAAAGCAGCCAAGCGTCGTGACTCCTGGGTGAGCGATCTACCTTTCTCGGCTCGTGTTGCCTTGGACAGGCTCTGGGGAGCTTTGCCCGAGAACGAACGTTCCCAAGTGGGAGTAGGGATCATGATGGGGACATCTTGGGCCGCCCAACAAAGAAACCAGACGACCAGTCAAGCCATTAGAAGCAGTATACGACCTTGGTCGTCAAGGAGCGCTCTTGGATAGTTGCACAAGCTTGACCAACCGCTCAAGTACTATAGACGTCGTAGATCCAAGATGGATCCACTAGGGTAGTTGGCATACAGCAACGACCAGATGCGCCTAGCTACACTATTGGGATCTGTCAACTGACCAGTAGCATGTAGTTCCACAAAACGTTCTCTTTGGGGGAAGTTCTCTGCCTTAGCAGAGCGTGCAGCTTGTTGCATCGGGGTGTCGACTACTCCAGGAGCAACGGCCAACAACAAAGCACCGCCACGCATCCTCTGTTCTGCGCCTGTTGTGCGGACCCACTGCTCTATGCTGGCCTTGCCTGCCCCATAGAATGACCACCCTTCATATGGGTGACTCGCAGCTCCCGAGCTCAAGAAAATTGCTACCCGCTTGAGATTTGGGCGACCTCGAGTAGCCGACAGAAAAGCTGAGCCGAGAACCTGAGGAACAGCAGAGTTGAGCAGTACAGAGCGAACTGCTTCGAGATGCTCTGCATCCTCGGCGAAGCAAACTGGTTGCACAGTTGCTGCTGCATGGACAAGGATCACCGTAGATCCATCATGAGAGAGCATTTCACGCTCGAAGGAACAAGCCACCTTCCCCCAAGATAGTGGATCGCTCAGATCAAGAGAGAGATTGACAACTCCTGGGCATGGGCTACGAGATATGTTGATCACCGTTGCGCTCGAGAAGGGTACCGTTTCCACCATTGCTCTCCCAATGCCAGACGATCCACCGGTGATCCATATCAGTGCTTCTGCCATGGAAGCCAGAGTACCTCGTTCGCTTTGATCGACAAAGTCTCCATACGGTGTTAACAGCTCGTTAACATTCCTGCCAAAGGTGTCAAAAAAACGCTAAACCTCTAGAATTCCACATCTCGAGGTTATACATATTTAGTCATGCACTTTTGGAGGTTCCCAGTTGAGGTAGGACAACTGAGTTGACTTGGCAAGGTTTGTTGCAGCCATTCTTGCTGATGGCCGTAGTGGCCCTCATTGCCTGGGGAATGGGCACCTACATGTACAGGGTGTTCGAAGGTGGCCATACCTTTCTTGACCCCATCATGGTTCCCCTAGAGCGTGGTATCTACCGTTTCGTGGGGATAGACCCAGATCAAGAAATGCGCTGGACCACCTATGTATTTGCCTTGCTTGCCGTCAATTTGATCGGCTTCATCGTGCTGTTCATCTTGCTCGAGATCCAGACCGTCCTGCCACTCAATCCAGCTCATCAAGCTCACGTGCCTTTCTGGGTAGGGTGGAACACTGCCATAAGCTTCGTTACGAACACGAACTGGCAAGCTTACGCTGGAGAGGCCACCTTGAGCTATCTCTCACAAGCTTGGCTGGTGGTTCAACAATTTCTTTCCCCCATTACCGGAATATGCTTGTTCTTAGCTGTAGCCAGGGGATTTTCACGCCAGAGCTCCAATACCTTGGGAAACTTCTGGAGAGACTTTGTTCGTGCACTGTTGTGGATAAGCATACCTCTAGCGGTCATAGCCACCATCGTGTTGGTAGCACTGGGCTCTCCACAGAACCTGCACCCCTATACCCATGTAACCACTTTGCAAGGATTGCATCAGATCATCGCCCAAGGACCAGTGGCATCCATGACTGCCATCATGCAACTCGGGGATAATGGTGGTGGGTTCTTCAATGCCAATGCTGCTCACCCTTTCATCGCCCCTAACGTAGTATCACTCCTCTTCCAATTACTTCTTGGATTCGCAGTTCCTGCTGGTTGCATCTATCTGTTCGGCAAGATGATAAAGGATACCCGCCAATCCAGGGCGATCTTCGCTGCTATGGCAGTGCTGTTCCTTGCTGGTGCGCTTATCATGTACCACTTCGAATCAGCAGGCAACACAGTACTTACTGCTCACCATATCACCTTAGCTAGCCACGCCAACTACGAGGGAAAGGAGACGCGCTTTGGCGTAGGGACCACTACGCTCTTCAACAACTCCACCACGGCTATATCTTGGGGATCTGTAGCAGCATCAAATGACTCCATGACTCCAATAGGAGGCATGATCAACTTATTCAACATGATGACCGGAGAGGTTATATTCGGATCCTGGGGAGTGGGCATGATCGGGATGCTCGCCTTTGCCATACTGGCCGTATTCTTGGCTGGACTAATGGTAGGTCGTACTCCGGAGTATCTAGGTAAGAAGATCGAGGCGTACGAGGTTAAAATGTCAGTGCTGGCCATGGTGGTGCCTAGCTTCGTCATCCTCATCCTCGCCGCGCTATCAGTGTCCATAGCAGCCGGTAAGGCAGGAATATTCAATCCAGGTCCTCATGGTCTTACGGAAGTCTTGTACGCGTTCAGCTCTGGGGTCGGCAACAATGGATCTGCTTTCGGAGGGCTCAACGCCGCCTCGCCTTGGTATGCCGCTACCGTGGGGATAGCCATGCTATTGGGCAGGTATGCCATGTACATACCGCTTGTAGCTATCGGTGGTTCACTCGCTCGTAAACAACACATACCTACCAGTGCTGGCACCTTTCCTACTCATGGGCTGCTATTCATAGTATTACTGGTTGGAACCGTCCTCATAGTAGGAGCTCTCGTATTCTTTCCAGCATTGGCACTGGGACCATTGGCTGAACAGTTTGCCATGAACGCAGGGAGGCTCTTTTGATGTCAACTGCACCAGTACCCTCTATCTCTGAACAGGAGCTGGCGAGCCATAAGAGCGGAAGCGAGGGTAAGGGCAAGCGGTCGAGGAAGGGCAGCTTCATAGATCCCGAGTTGATTAGGAGATCCCTGGGCCAATCGGTGAGGAAGCTGTCCCCAGCTTCATTGGCGCACAATCCAGTCATGTTCGCGGTAGAGATTGGCAGCGTTCTCACCACAATCGACGCCTTCCGCTACTTATTCGAGGGCAAGATGTCCTCCTTTTCTTTCACCGGGCAGATATCCCTTTGGCTCTGGTTGACCGTATTGTTCTCTACCTTTGCTGAAGCCATGGCAGAGGGGAGGGGACAGGCGCATGCTGATGCATTGAGAAAGACGCGGACCGATACGGAGGCCAGACGTGAAGTGGCCAATGGGTACGAGATGGTCTCTGCTACCCAGCTCGTCAAAGGAGACATCGTAGTCGTAGAAGCTGGCGAGCTCATCCCTGGAGATGGAGAGGTGATCGAAGGGGTGGCTGCCGTAGACGAATCGGCTATCACCGGGGAGTCTGCTCCTGTGATCAGAGAGTCAGGAGGAGATCGCAGTGCCGTCACTGGAGGGACCAAAGTGATATCCGACAGGTTGCGGATCAAGATCACTGCGGACCGCGGCGAAAGCTTTCTGGACAGGATGATATCCTTGATTGAAGCTGCAAAACGTCAAAAGACACCCAATGAGATAGCACTGGCGCTTTTGCTGGCAGGATTGACATTGATCTTCTTGGTCGTGGTCATGACCCTTGCTCCGTTCTCCTCCTACTCCCACACCACTGTCTCGATAACCGTGCTGATTGCCCTACTCGTCGCTCTGGCTCCTACGACGATAGGTGGATTGCTATCCGCCATTGGTATATCCGGTATGAATCGCTTGTTCGAAGCCAACGTACTGGCTCTATCGGGTAGAGCAGTCGAGGCTGCCGGCGACGTCAACGTCATCATGTTGGACAAGACCGGTACGCTTACTCTAGGCAATAGGTACGCTACTGAGTTCGTACCAGCAAAAGGGGTGAGTGAGCAAAAGTTGGCAGAAGCAGCTCAGCTCTCTTCGCTTGCCGACGAGACTCCCGAGGGACGTTCCATTGTGGTATTTGCCAAGGAACACTATGGGTTGCGAGAACAGACCATTGCCGATCGCAAGGCCACATTCGTGCCCTTCAGTGCTCAGACACGTATGAGTGGAGTCAACTATGACGGTCATGAGCTGCGGAAAGGCGCAGTTGATGCCGTAACGGACTGGGTTGGCGGAGAGCTCCCACCAGATGTCTCGGATACAGTGGCTCGCATATCCAATGAAGGAGGAACTCCTCTGCTCGTTGGAGAGGACAGAAAGCTGCTAGGGGTCATCTACTTAAAAGACGTGGTAAAAGAAGGGATCAAGGAGAGACTGGCTGCACTGCGACGCAGTGGCATCAAGACCGTTATGATCACTGGAGACAACCCAGTCACGGCTGCAGCAATTGCCAAAGAGGTGGGGGTAGACGACTTCTTGGCCGAAGCTACACCGGAGAAGAAGATGGAGTTCGTCAAGTCCACTCGTGCCCAGGGATACATGGTGGGTATGGTAGGAGATGGAACCAACGATGCTCCTGCCTTAGCTAATGCAGACGTGGCTGTGGCCATGAACACCGGAACCATGGCCGCTCGTGAAGCTGGTAATATGATAGACTTGGACTCGAACCCAACCAAGCTCATCGAGATCGTAGAAGTGGGGAAGCAAATACTAATCACTAGAGGTGCTCTTACCACCTTCTCGGTAGCTAATGACGTAGCCAAATACTTCGCTATCATTCCAGCCATGTTCATGGTAGCTTTTCCTGGATTGGCGGCACTCAACATCATGCATCTTACTTCTCCACGAAGCGCTATACTTTCTGCGATCATCTTCAATGCCCTGATTATTCCTGCCCTTATTCCTCTAGCATTGCGTGGGGTTAAATACAAGGCCGCTGAAGCAGCAGTTATCTTGAGAAAGAACTTGCTCGTCTATGGGCTAGGAGGGCTTGTCCTTCCTTTCATAGGCATCAAATTGATCGACATGGTGGTAACCGTTCTGCATCTCGTCTCGGTGGCCCATTGAGGAAGAGCAAGAGTGAGGTAAGGAGTCAGCTATGACCTTCAGAATGTTATGGGCTTCATTCAAGTTGATCATCTTAGCTACGTTGGTCATTGGACTTGGCTATACGTTTGCCATGACTGGCTTAGCAGAGGCACTCTTTCCCCATCAGGCCAATGGCTCTCTCATCACTTATCATGGAAGGACAGTTGGGTCTAGCTTGGTTGGTCAACAGTTCACCTCGCTTAAGTTCTTCCAAGGACGTCCTTCGGCGACTACTCCTCCTTACAACGCAGCAGACTCATCTCCCAGCAATTTTGGACCTACCAATCCAAAACTTCTTGAAGAAATAGATAGTAACTTGCATCGGTTTCTTCGAGAGAATCCAGGAGTTAAAGCTGATCAAGTTCCACCTGCTATGGTGGAGAGCTCAGGGAGTGGTCTGGACCCTGATATACCAGTGGAAGGAGCGATACTTCAAGCTCCTAGGGTGGCACGGATGAATCATTTGAGCATACAGGAGGTCGATCACTTGATTCATCAACATATCCATGGAAGATTTTTAGGTATATTTGGGCATTCTTACGTCAATGTATTAAAGTTAAATCTTGCTTTAGAACAATTGAAAAATGATAAATAGCTACTATAACAATGCTTTTATTCTCTGCACTTTATTTGAGGTTGCATGAACATGAGTTACGTGATAGGTATTTTATCAGTAGTAGTATTATTTTGGTTGTTCGTACTATATGTACGGGCTTGCGACAGACTGTGACTTACTACCTTGACGTTGTATATTTACGGGGTTGTGGATAGAGAAGGCTATATGTTGCTCAAAGCATACTTAGATGAAAATAAGTATATTGCAAGGTGGATGTGGCGATGAATATTATAGAGATAATCTCTTTCATAGTAGCTATTCTCTTAGCAATATTTATGTTCTTTGCTATGCTATTTCCTGAGAAGCTCTAATATATTATTCATAAGCAAAATACTTAGTAAATTCCTCTGATGATACTCCTCTTACTTTGGGGATTATCATGGGATAACATTGGATATATTGATACAATAAGCAAAGGTTATACTACGAGTCAGTTTGTTATCTGATAGCCGTTCATCGAATGAACCAAAAATGAACTAAAGTTTAAGTTCATAGATATGTTAATGAAGATGACGGCCTCCTATCTGCTGTAAACTGATGGTTGCTCATAGCAAACTGCAGGAGAATATGGATTGACACGGGGTCAGTTGCGCATTTATCTAGGAGCTGCTCCAGGCGTAGGAAAAACCTATGCCATGCTAAACGAGGGATGGAGAAGGTTCAACAGAGGAACTGATGTCGTTGTTGGCGCTCTTCATACTCATAGCAGGCCTCACACCATTGCTCAACTGAGAGATCTCGAGGTAGTTGGATCCAAGAAAGTCGTAAATGGAGTCCTCTCCGAGGTTGTAATGGACCTCGATGCCTTGCTCCTTCGGAGAGCACGGGTCATCTTGGTGGACGAGCTGGAGCAGTACAACCCTCCGGGGCATCCTCATCAGCGGAGGTGGCAAGACGTGGAGAGGCTTCTGCAAGAGGGCATGACGGTCATTACCACCTTGGACATCACCCATCTGGAATCGCTCAAGGATGTCGTGGAGTCTATAACCGATGTGGCGCAAATAGCCACTGTCCCAGATGCCTTCGTGCGTACGGCCGATCAAATTGAACTGGTTGACATGACCCCTGAGGCTCTGTTGCGCAGATTTGCACACGGCAACATCTACCCCTCCGGCAAGGTTGATCCAGTTGCCTCCAGCTACTTCAAACCAGAGGTACTAGCTGGACTACGAGAACTATCACTGTACTGGTTGGCTGATCGCGTAGACGAGTACCTCAAGGCACGACTCTCGCCAGAGGATGTGCCTCGGCACTGGGAGACGAGAGAACGCATAGTGGTGGCTATGACTGGAGCCCCCAGTACGGAAGAGCTGATCAGACGTGGTGCAAGAATGGCTTCCAGGACGAAAGGGGAGCTAATTGGTGTCCATGTTCATAGGGTTGACGGACTGAGGGTGGACTACGAGGACTGTCCAGCTACCTTTCACAAAGAGCTCCTGTCGGCACTTGGAGGTACCTACCATGAGATCACCGGCGAGGACATAGGAAAAGCGCTTGTGGCGTTCGGTCAGTCGCATCGAGCAACACGAATCGTCATAGGAGCAAGCAGGCGCTCCCGACTATTCGAGCTATTGCACGGGTCAATCATCTCCACAGTGGTTCATGGAGCAGGGCCGATCGATGTACATGTCATTTCCAACCAACGTGATCAGCTCGACAAAGTAGATGGGTCACCCAGTAACTCCATCAAAAAACTGGGCAAGTCCTTGAGCTCCAAATTATCGACTCACAACTGGCCCATGCTCAGAACCACTCGTCGCATGGGATGGTTGGCTGCCTTGATAGGCCTTGTACTGTTGTGGGCATGGATGAGTCGTGCTGGATCCACTGCGAGCGTGCAAACTGGACTCATAGCCTACGGCTTAGTGGTCGCCATGGTAGCTGCAGTGAGTGGTTTCGTGACAGCCATGGTAGCTGCAGTAGCAGCAAGCGCGCTCGCCGAGTGGAGGCCAATGCTGCCCTTTTTAACCAGAGTTCCTTCTGCACCAGCAGAAACAGGGTCGAGCCATGCTAGCGTTCTCGTGTTCATGGTCAGCGCTGGAGTGGTAGCTTGGTTGGTAACCTTATTCGCCAAGAAGTCTGCCTCGTATGCACGCTCTCGTCTTGAGGCTGAATCACTGGCAAGGATGTCGGCTGCATTAGTAGGAGAACCTGATCCCATACCGCTCTTGCTGGATCAGCTTCGTACAACATTTTCCTTGGAGGGGGCCTCGCTTCTCTCTCCTAGCGACTCCGGATTCAATGTCTTGGCAACCGCAGGTAGTAAACCACCGTTAAATCCATCACAAGCGAGCGATACCATACTCCTTCCTACCGGATCAATAGTAGCTCTTTCCGGTGAGGACCTCGATGCCTCGGATCAGCAGCTTTTGCAGGCATTCTGTGCTCAGCTAGGTGTTGCAGCCGATAGAAGACGACTCCAAGCCGTAGCTGATAAAGCAAGTTCTCTAGCAGAGGCAGACAAGGTTCGAACTGCACTGTTAGCTGCAGTTTCACATGACCTCAGAACTCCTTTGGCCTCGATAAAAGCCAGCACGACTAGCTTGCTTCAAGAAGAGGTGGACTGGTCTATCGAGGAAAGGCGCATCTTCTTGGAGACGATTGATGCCGAGACGGACAGGTTGAATCGACTCGTCTCCAATCTCTTGGATATGAGCCGCCTCCAGACAGGTAGTTGCAATGTCCAGTTGAGAGAGGTGGACTTAGAAGATGTTGTATACCAAGCTATCCAAAGCATAGGGACAACAAGTGTGAACATCCAGCTTCAGCTGCCACCAGATCTGCCACCGTTACTGCTTGATCCTGCACTTGCCGAGAGAGCCATCGCCAATGCAGTGAGCAATGCCTGTGGATGGGCTCCACCGGCAAGTGTTGTTCGCCTCGGCGCAGAGTTGCTGGTGGATAGGGTAGTGCTGAGAGTTTCCGATAGTGGACCCGGTATCCCCGCTCATCAGCGAGACGATGTGTTCAAGCCATTTCAGCGCTTTGGAGACACCCCAGGCAGAAACGGAGTGGGGCTGGGACTAGCTGTAACCAAGGGGTTCATCGAGGCTATGGGTGGAAGCGTGCACATAGAAGAGACTCCGGGTGGGGGCTGCACAGTAGCCATGCATCTTCCTTCGGTGGCTCCCCACTCGGAGGAGGCCACTGCTGTAACTGCCTTGTACGAACAGAACAACCACCAACAGCTGACCACTGCTTTATCCAACTCGTCTTTATCCAACTCTTCCAACTCGGACACAAATAGTTCGTAGCCATGAACGAAAAGCTCTTGTTAGTGGATGACGAAGCACCATTCGTAAGAGCAGTAACTCTCAACTTACGTGCTCATGGTTACGACGTCGAGTGGGCCACTTCCGCAAAAGAAGCACTGGAGGCTGCAAGTCGCCTACATCCTGATGTCATCATCCTGGATCTTGGCCTCCCCGGTATGGATGGTTTCGATCTTCTGTCTGCATTCCGTGCCTGGTTGAAGGTGCCTATCATCATCCTCTCTGCTCGAGACGCAGAAGCTACGAAGATCGCTTGTCTAGACGCAGGTGCAGATGACTACGTAACCAAACCGTTCGCTATGGGTGAACTATTGGCGCGAGTTCGTGCTGTACTGAGACGAGCTACGCCACTGGACGAGCGTCCAACTGTCGATGTAGGAGATTTGCATATAGATCTAGTTGCAAAACGAGTCCTGAGAGATGGCCAAGAGATTCGCTTAACCCCTACAGAGTGGCAACTAGTGTCCACGCTGGTACGCAATCGAGGTTGCCTGGTCTCGCAACGCCAACTGCTCCAAGAGGTATGGGGACCCAACTATAGTACCGAGACGAATTATTTGCGAGTCTACATGGCTCGTATCCGGCACAAGCTAGAGCCCGATCCAACTCGCGCACGCTATTTCATCACCGAGCCAGGTATGGGGTACCGCTTCGCAGCTGAACAATGATTGCACGAGCTATCTATCTTCGACGGTAGATACTGAAAGTAAAATTCCAGATGCAACTGGTCGAATATGGGTCGGTCCGCTATCTTGACCAAACTGTGACTTCTCTCTACTTAGAGGACCAAGATTTTCGACGTGTTCTTGCTGAGGCAAAACTCTAAGGAACTGCTCTGAGCCGAGATAGCTCTATCTCCTTTTCAGTGCTCGAGGTTGCCCTCGCCGCTAGCCGACCAGAGAAAGCAACCCCCTCTCCTTCCTCTGCTTGGTTGGCCGCCAGCTCCGAGGACTTTTCCTTCACTTGTTCAAGCTTGAGGATGGCAGCATCTATCTCCTCCATCACCCCTGACAAAGGCAGAACATTGAGCACTCCCTGACCACCCGCGAGCAAATCTATTACCTCCTCGCCGGATTTCGTCAGAACAGACCTGTTCCCAGAGAGAACTAGGTTGGTGCTGGCTAGGTCTTCCCCTAGCCCTTCTCTCAGACAATCAACAGCCCTCCGAGCAGATCGTAGACTGAGTCCTGCATCCAGCAAACTCTTTATTACCTTGAGCTGAAGGAGGTCCCGATACGAGTAGAGCCGTTGGCTCCCGCTTCCTCTCGCTTCCGCCAGCGAGGGTCGTAGTAAACCTGTTCTAGCCCAATAATCCAATTGGCGGTAGCTTATGCCTACTATAGAACAGACTTGTGGGCCCCTAAACCCCTCTTCAGTCATTGAAGCGTCTCCTCCACTCACACCCTACACGCCCGATGGAACCACAACGAGTTTACACCAATCTGGTGGTATAGCTAAGTATAAGGTATAGGTTGGTTAAAGCAATACCTCCTCAACCTCCACTAGAGGAGCTAACCGAAGATCACCTCCCACGTCCCTGGCTTATATCCCTGGGGAAGATGTCAGAAGATATGCCGAACAGCAGCGAGAGGTGTTCCTGCAAGTGAAGTGAGGCTAACCAACCATAGGCGGGACAAAAACGAATGGACTATATGGTGTTAGCCGTAACCCACCAAGAGTTGCTAAGGTCGATACATAATGAAACGAATAACCCGAATACTCAAATGGCCCTTGGCGGTTGCAGCGACCGGAGGAGCGATAGCCTCAGTCTGGTGGTTCGCTCTTCGACCAAGACGAAAAGGGTAAGGACTACACAGTGACGGAGGGCATCACTTACGATCTTCATCGTAGTGAGGCAACTGAGCTTCGCTCGTCCCCTTTGCTCTCCGAGCACAGGGACGCTGGTGCCAAAGTTACAGAGTTCGGAGGGTTCTTAGTCCCTTTGTCCTATCCTAGTGGGATAATTGCTGAACACCTAGCCTGCCGGAACGATGCTGCTGTATTCGATGTGAGTCACCTTGGCACGGTCTTGCTTACAGGGAGGGATCTGCAAGAGCGTATACAAGTAACTTTGAGCAACGACTTGAGGAAGATACAGCCAGGTCGTACTCAATACAGTCATTTGCTGGACGACTCAGATGGGTCGGTCTTGGACGACGTAATCATATGGTGGATATCTCCCGAGGTAGCTCATGTCATGCCCAATGCGACCAACACTGAAAGGGTGTGCAAAGCACTCGGTGGCACGGACATAACCAGTCAAAGAGCTGTACTGGCTGTACAAGGTCCTCATGCGCGAGACAAATTAGCCAAACTCTCACCACAAGCTGCTGCTGTTCCACACAATCATGTAAAAGAGTTCGAGTGGCATGGGGTCACCGCTATCGCCTCTGGTACAGGATACACGGGGGAGGATGGAGTGGAATGCGCTATTGCATCCTCCGTCTGTAGGGAATTCTGGCGAGCTCTCCTGGATGTGGGAGTTACTCCAGCTGGTCTTGGTGCTCGGGATACCTTGAGGCTCGAAGCAGGTCTCCCCTTGTATGGACATGAACTAGGACCAGGTATAACTCCGCTACAAGCAGGGCTTGATTGGGTGATTGGTTGGGAGAAGGGATACTTCATGGGCCGTAGAGCACTCGAACTGGAGCGAGAACGAGGAGTGAACAGGCACCTTCGCGGTATCTTGTGCGAGGGGAGGCGTCCAGCGAGGGAGGGGTTTGCTGTACTTTTGGATGGCACTGAAGTCGGAGTAGTAACCAGTGGAAATTACTCGCCGATGCTCGAGAGGGGGATAGCGCTAGCCTTGTGTGGTAATTCGGTAAACCTTGGTGACAAGGTAAAGCTAGTCATGGATAAGAAAGTTGTCATGGGAACCATCGTCGACACACCCTTCTACAGGGCAAAGCGATAACAGGACGATGTCCGACTTCGCCCCTCATACCGATGACGACGTCAACTCAATGTTGGAGTTCTTGAACCTTGACTCCATTGCCCAACTATTCGACTCCATACCTCGAGAACTCCGCAACTTCCGACCCCCCTACCATCGCCAGGGAATCTCCGAAACTGATCTTATACGCCTATTCGTCGACATATCTGCCAAGAACAACTCCATCGAACAAGGCAAACTCGTGTGTTTTGCCGGGGGAGGGGCATACGACCATGTAATACCAGCAGTTACTCGATCGCTCTCCTCTCAGAGTGGATTCGTCACCTCGTACACGCCTTATCAAGCAGAGGTGTCTCAAGGGGTACTACAAGCGCTTTTCGAATTCCAGTCGCTGGTTTCTCGACTTGCAGGCCTGCCTGTGGCCAATGCATCACTTTACGACGGTGCCAGTGCATGTGCTGAAGCAGTCCGTATGGCTGCTGCCGTAACTGGACGACATGAAGTATGGGTATCAGACGGGCTCAACCCCAACTGGCGCCAGGTGCTGTCCACCTACGCTCTTGGTGCGGACCTACATCTGATACGAGCACCACTTGAGGATGGGGTTACGGCTTGGGATCGAATCCTTCCCGATACTGCATATGGACTCGAGGATCAAGGAAGCACAGCAAGGAGCATGAAGCAATACGTTGATGGTTCCATTGACCCTCCCGCTGCCGTAGTGGTTGCTTACCCAAACTACTTAGGCAATTTGGAGGATATGGACACTCCGAGAATCATTGCTGATGCGACAGGGGCAGTACTCATAGTTGCATTCGACCCTATTGCTGCTGCGTTGTTGAGATCGGCAGGGGAGTGGGGGGCCGATGTGGCAGTTGCAGAGGGACAGTGCCTTGGTGTCCCGCTTAGCTACGGTGGCCCTTATCTGGGACTGTTTGCTTGCAAGCAAGAGTATATACGTAAAATACCAGGTAGAGTAGTAGGGAGAACAGTTGATACGGATGGCCGAGTCGCTTATACCATGACCTTGCGCACGCGCGAACAGGATATCCGTCGCGAGCGAGCAACATCGAATATATGTACCAACCAAGCACTCATGGCGGTAACTGCTGCCATCCAACTGTCATGGCTCGGCACCTATGGTTTACGCGAGGTGGCAATTAGATGTGTTAGAGGAGCCAGATACCTAAGAGAGCTGCTCTCCGGAGTGGAGGGTATTGGTTTCTTGAACAACAGGAATTACTTCAGGGAGTTTGCGGTTACAACCCCCCTCCCGGCACGGGAAGTGGTTGATCGAATGATCGATCATGGTTTTCTTGCTGGTATACCACTCGATCCAGAGCTCGCCAACGGTGATGATCACGCTCTTTTGATGTCGGTAACAGAGAAGAGAACAGCAGAGGAGATTCAGGCATTCGTCAGAGCCTTGCAAGAAGTCCTAGCTTGATAGAACAAGGCTGGACAAAGCAGACGTCCAGGAGATGACCGGGAACGGAGGAGAAGGCCAACTAGCCATGGATACCGTGGAAAGGAATTCCAACACTTACGACGAGGATGGGGTGGGTGCCAATGGAGCTGTGGGAGGTGGAAGAGCTTCGAGTGCACCTCTGCTAGGTTCATCATCTGAGCCAACCATCTTGGAGCTGTCCAGGGTTGGGAGACGGGCATGGTCGCTTCCTGAAACCAACATACCTGAATACCCTCTATCGGATCTGCTTCCTCCCGAGCATTTACGCGATAACCCACTTCCACTGGTGGAGTTGTCCGAGAGGGACGTAGTAGCGCATTTCACTCGGTTAGCTCACCGACAGTACAGCATCGACCTCGGAGCATACCCTCTTGGCTCGTGCACGATGAAATACAATCCTAAAGTGACGGACGAGATATCTTCTCTTGCCGGTCTTTCCCAAGTTCATCCTGCTGCTTCCGAGAGCATCTCACAAGGATGGCTGCAACTGCTCGTCGAGCTCGAAGAGGCTTTGTGCGAGATCACCGGGATGCATGCTGCCACGCTTCAACCTCCAGCTGGTGCTGCTGGTGAGCTATGCGGGCTGCTCCTCATGCGCGCGTGGCATGCCTCTAGAGGGGAGGACAGCACTCGACGCGTTATCGTGATACCCGACTCTGCTCATGGCACTAATCCTGCATCAGTGAGCATGGCCGGGTTCGAAGTTGCCACTGTTTCCTCCGGCAAAGATGGGTTGGTGGATGAAACCGAGCTCGACTCGGTGCTAAACGAGAATCTGGCTGGGATGATGCTTACCAATCCCAATACGTTGGGCTTGTTCGAATCCAACATAGTGCATATCTCCCAGGCTGTTCATGAGGCCGGAGGACTAATGTACTACGACGGTGCCAACATGAATGCCATCATGGGGATAGCTACCCCTGCTGACATGGGATTCGATATCGTTCACATGAACATGCACAAGACATTCGCCACTCCTCATGGTGGGGGTGGCCCAGGTGCTGGCCCGGTAGCTGTTACAGAAGGGCTTGCTCCTTTCCTGCCTGGCCCACGCCCAGTAAGAAGTAACGATGATGGGGGACAGAAGTTCCATTGGGAGATGCCTCCTCGATCTATAGGCAGACTGCATAGCTGGTATGGGAATGCTCTAGTCCTAGCAAGAGCGTATGCATACATACGAATGAACGGAGGGGAGGGACTACAAAGAGTTGCTCAGTTGGCAGTACTCAATGCCAACTGGCTGCGCAAGCGAATCTCTTCGACATTTGAGGTACCCTACGGTTCTGCCGCTATGCACGAGTTCGTCGTATCCCTTGCCAACTTTCACAAACTATATGGAATTCATGCCATGGATGTGGCCAAACGCCTCATAGACAAGGGGTTTCATCCACCTACTGTAGCCTTCCCACTTATCGTGGAGGAAGCACTCATGATCGAACCAACTGAAACAGAGAGCCCGGAGACCTTGGAGGCATTTGCACGGGCTTTGGAGGATATTGCCGAGGAACTAGCCTCTGTTGGTCCCGAACCGTTGAAGATGGCTCCACACCATGCTCCGGTAGGTCGTGTCGATGAAGCCCGTGCAGCACGTAATCCGGTCCTTACCTGGGACATGGAATGACCTGACTGGTCAGTGAATAAACGGCCTCGATTTCATGAAACCTCATGGGGTCCGGTTCTGATCAGGTAGTGCATCCACTACCACAGTAGAAGCAGCGTAGTCATGCCAGGCCAATCGTTTGGCATCGAACAACGGAGAGAAGGCATCGAGAATCAGTGGAACAAGGAAAAGCCAGTAAGCTACCAAAATGACCAAGTAGCGTATAACTGCCTTGTGCAATAGAACTCTGCCGCCAGTCCTGCGATCACGCACTTGGATGCCGACCAATCGCTTGCCCAAGGTCTGACCTGAGTCTGAAGCCGTCAAGAGAGCAAAGTACCCGAGGAAGACCACGATGAACACTACGCCCAACACCCCTTCAGCGGCGGGTGAGAGCGGAGGCACTCCGGCGTTGGTACGAGCAAATGAATGAGCTGGTGATGTCGTCCTGACTACATGGTTTGTAAGTACTATCAAGTCAATTATGAAGCACAGGATCGACACAATGACCATGTCAACTATGAAAGCTAGGAATCGTCGCCACCAACTTACAGGAGATACCACATAGTCAAAGCTTTCATAGGGTCTAGCTACATTGGGCATTGCAGTTGCCATTGTACATACAGGAAAGATTAGCTATCTCGACACCGCTCGAGGACCTGTAAACGAGGACCTGCAAAACTCGAGGAAAGCCCCCTCGGAACCCTCTACCCTTTTACTTGACATAACGGATATTATCGGCGCAACTCAAGAAGCTCTTCACGCTGCTCTCGAAGCACATCCAAAGCATATCCCCGAAGTGGACTGTTCAATATCCCCGAACCTGGATCGCCAAACCTACTGGACATCAAACCTATTAGCACCCATGCAGTCTACGAACCCACGAAGCGAACCGTCTTAGCTCAAGTGTTACGGTGCGGGTTTGGCACCAAGCGTCACAGTAACGGTCTTGTGTATTATTCCACGGTATATGCCAATGCTTACCCGGTTCCCTGGCTGTTGATTGGCTAAATCAGCCACCAAGGAACTAGCCGAGGTGACTGGTTTGCCGTTGAAGGAGACGATGATATCACCAACCTCCAACCCTGCTCGTGATGCTGGAGTGCCAGGCAGTACATCTACAATTACCGCTCCATGATTTGGCATGAAACCATACTGCTGACGTAGCTGGGGGGTCAAGGTGACGATATCGACACCTATGTAGGCATTGCTTTGATGTACGCCGCCTCTCAAGAGCTGAGGAAGTAGGCTCTTTATGCGATCAACTGGGATAGCAAAGCCAATATTCTGCGCAGGAGCATTGCCCGCGCTACTGCCTGCGACTGCGGTATTCATGCCAATTACCTGTCCCGCGCTGTTGACCAATGGTCCCCCGGAGTTGCCGGAGTTAATTGCAGCATCCGTTTGGAGCATATCCGTCAAGGTCTCTGTTTGTCCGGTGACGGGATCAGAGGCCTGTACTGTGCGACCCATAGCTGAGATGATTCCCTGGGTTACCGTCAATCCGCCAGGAAGTCCTAGAGCATTGCCTATGGCCACAACGGCATCGCCAACCTGAACGGTGGAGGAATTGCCCAAAGTGACAGTGGGTAGATTGGAAACACCTTTGATCTTGAGCAAGGCAATGTCGTCAGCAGGATCAGTGCCTATCAAAGTAGCAGGCATGGAATGAGTGTGGCCCATCAAGGTGACCGATATAGAGGTAGCTCCTGCTATGACGTGATTGTTGGTTACCACCTCGCCAGATGGACTGATGATCATACCCGTTCCCTCGTCCTCCACTACCGAACCATTGGTGGAGGAACCTCCGAATGGAAATATGTTGAACGGAAAATTATTTGGTGCAATCGTCGAGGACGACTGTGAAATGGCTTTTATGGAAACCACGGCAGGCAAGACCTTATGGATTATGGAGGGAATAGATGCACTTTCGGTAAGCATGGCCGGACCAGAACTCCCACCGGTAACCTCTACCACCGTGTTGGACTTTCCGCTGGCAACCTCCTTGGAAACCCCAAAGCTCACTGCAGCGCCAACTAGAGCCGCAATTAATGCCACTACCACCAACGAGCGAAATGTCCTCTGTGCCGGCCTCGCTCTACCTCCGCCCCACTGCCCCCCTCCGGAGGAGCTGGCACCTCCCTCACCCGGTGGTATCGGTGGTATAGGCGCTCCTGGACCATAGTTGCCATGAGTTACATGGGGTGCTTCCGCAGAAGGCCCTGACTCGGCAGAGTAAGAAGGGCTGAAAGGAGCATTAATGCTACCAGTTATTGGTACATAGTAGCCTGAGGGCGACTCCTCCTCTACCCTTCCTGGAGAAGTAGGTTCCTCTGGCTGCATTGGACCCTCTTGTGAGCTGGCCCCTATTTTGCTCGGCTCACTTGGTTGATTCGTACCTTCTTGTTGATTCGTACCTTCTCCTACAAAGGGAATTGGTTTGGTCGGTTGATCTTCACCTTGCCCTATTGGAGAGGTGAAGCTGCTGGAACCACTGGTTTCATCTCTGTCATCTCTGTGATTTTCGAACTCGTTATCAATTCCCATGACGACTTCCCTCTATTCGACCTTAACTGAGGAACTCCCCTCACGAAGCTTCAGCCTTGTCAACTATCCTTCCAAGTATTTATTAATACCCTCTCAATCTAAGAGGATGTTTAATGTTTCCCAAGAATGCCTTAGAAATATTGGACTACAACACCCTGCCAGTTGCACAAGGCAGTATTCCCTCTTTTGAAAAGTTTAGCGTTCCTAGCTATCCTCAGAACTTCGGTTGGTTAATATACCTGCAGGGCCAGGATGTTCGTATGCTGTCTGTTCAGGCTGTAAGTTAAAGTTTGTAATGAGTTACCGGATCGACATAGAGCTTACTAGCGCGCGCGATGATGGCATGTGGACATGGCGAGCGGCTGGGGCACGCCAACCTAAGGGTCTTCTTGACGCGCGTCTCTTATACGAGGGTGCTGGGGTAGGAGATGTCGTCAAGGCAGAGGTGGAGTCCGGCTTGGACGGTATTGAGGTGATAACCGTACTGCCACCGAAACCCAAACGCGACGAACCCGAGAAAATAATCTTGCTCAGCCCGAAGCGAGATGGGGTATCGCGCTCCAAATCTCGAGATACCTCTTACAGGGAGGAGGGTGGAACTTCAAGCAAGGTTCTCGAACACTCCAAACCGGAAGCAACCTCCCCACCCCGTAGAGGCGACTCCAAGGGTCCTCGCAAGGATCGCCTGGCAGCAAGGGGAAAGTCACGCCCGAAAGTTCATGCAGAGGAATCTACAACGACGGCTCCCACTGACGAGGTTGCCGGATCAGAGGATACTCAGAGTGTGCAGTCAACCAGTACAGCAACTCGCCGTCAGCCGCGACGGGTTGTTCCTGGTCGTCGCCACCGTAAAGAACTTCTGAACAAATTACCGGTTGAACAACGACCAATAGCTGAGCAGTTGCTAAGAGGTGGAATACCAGCAGTCAGACAAGCTATTGAGCAACAGAACGAAGCACTACGCAAAGAAGGTAGACCGGAGATCTCTCCAGAGCCTTTGCTGGCCATGGCAGAAACCCTTTGGCCCCAGGTCAACTCTGCTACCTGGCTTGATCGAGCTGAAGCAGTGCTGCGAGATCCTTCATCAGTTGGCATGAGAGATCTGCGAGCTATAGTAGCTAGCGCGGGAACCGTCATCCTGAACGAAACAGGGAGAAAGCTCGCCTCAGAGCTTCGCTCCATGCTGGAGGAGAGAGTTTCCCAACGTAGGCAGAGGTGGCTCGAGGATATCTCCCATGATCTAGAGGAAGGGGCAGTGCTACGCGCCCTGAAACGTTCTTCCAGACCTCCTGATGGAGGAGCTCGTTTCCCAGCAGAGCTGGCCTTGAGATTGGCAGAGGCAGCCGGTCAGGCAATGAATGAAACTACTCCTGCTCCAGTTTGGCGCGAGCTTCTCGAGGCTGTCTTGACCTCACCTGTCCGGCGAACCGTCAAACCGGTCGGACTACCCGTAGATGCGGATCAAGATCTCAAAGTAGCTGCTCGCGGAGCCTCTGGCCAGATTCCGGCCCTTGCTTCTTTGTTAGGGATTGCCATGCCTCCCCCACCTCATCCTCCCAAGATATCCAGAACCTCGAAATAATTAAATAATTATTAAAGATAATTAGGGAGTCAAGATAGGCCGTCGTACAAGCGTACAGATTCCTCGTGCTTGAGTACGGTATCGTTGAGAAAGTCCATCAACCCATCGGTCATGTCTGGATACGGAAGTGCATTCAACTCAACCCACTTCAGATCTGAAGCATCATCAGCTGCAATGGCCTGTTCAGTAATGGGCGCATCCACATTGAAATCAAATATTGCAAAGTTGTGCCCCTCTCCTCTGCGCTCGACAAAGCCCACCAGGGAGCCGCACCGAACATTCAAGCCGGTCTCTTCGGCTATCTCACGCTCCAACGCCCTTTGCAAGCTCTCTCCTGGTTTGACCTTTCCACCCGGTAGGGACCACCTGCCCTTTTGAGGCTCATGTCCTCTCTGAACAAGAAGAATGTGCCCTTGTCGTATTACGACTCCCCCAACCGCTATCTCGAAGCAATCAATGCTCATCTAGCAACTGGCTGGCCTTGTTCAGGATCGTACGTCTTGCTCGATGAGTCATCTCGTACTCTTTGACCGTCCTGAGCTCCTCCATGGACAATCCCTCCAAGCGTTGCACTACCTGCGAAGCAGAGAGCGCATCATAACCTGGAATAGCTAGATCCTTCTCCTCAACGCCTCCTTCGCTTACGTCCACTTTGTACCTGTTGCTGGCCTCACCTTCTTTATCGACTGACTTGACCTCTGTCGTAGGGTTATCGCTAACCTTGTGTTGGTCCACAGGAGTCGATGTGGAAGCATCGTCATGATGCTGGTCGGGCTGACGTTGCTCAGCGCGTTGGTTCGGATATTTGAAGCCCAGATAGCGATCTAATCCAGCAGAAAGTACCTGCTTGATGTGTTTGTCTACTCGCTGGATCCCATAGTTGGCAGCCAGTTCACCTACTGTCCTGGCTGTGGCTAGCTGTGCTTCGATACGAGTGCGACCCTTGGATGCAAGCTTAGGCACCTCTTCGGAGGTAGCAATAGCTAGCCCAATAGGAGCATATACGAGTACATCTAGTACTCTTTCCACAGTTGAACGTTCATTTGAAGCGCTAGTCAAGAAGTATCCTCCTTATTCAACTAGACTAGCTTCATCCTAGGTGATACCGTCATCATCCTAATGGAGCCGTTGTTCAAACGCAGTCGCGACACAATCCTCGCTCCGGGTCGGCCAACTGACTCATCCTCTTGACCAAGAAACAAGACTGGCAGACGAACTCACCTGGTTGCTTCGGCAACACTTTCCTGATTCCTTCTCCCCTATCCTCGTCTAGCTCGACGTCCTCTTCGTCATCTATGAGCTCTTCATCCTCATCAATCAGTCTTTCCTTCAATATGACGTCCAGACTTGCCTCTACGTCATCCTCGTCGAGCTCGTCGTCCTCATCCTCTTCTGGCTCTTCTTCACTGAGTGAACGCAGGCCTGTTGGAGTGACCACCTCCTCGATCTCTGTGTCGTCGACGATGTCTTCGTCGGTCAAGTCTTCCAAGTCATCGTCCATGTCGACGATGTCTTCGTCGGTCAAGTCTTCCAAGTCATCGTCCATGTCGACGATGTCTTCGTCGGTCAAGTCTTCCAAGTCATCGTCCAACTCAGATGGTTTAGATCCCTTGTTCGACTTGTCTTTGCCATTAGTTCGTCTTGCCATGTACTCCTCCGGTATTTCGTCTGCCGGATCATATACGAATCAAAGTCGTACTGCTACACGATATACCACAAATATCAAAATACGCTCTTTACCAGCAGTAATATATCAATGAAGTCTTGTCCACCTTAAGTAGATGATATGCGGTTGATGATACGCTTGAGAACAAGTAGCCGTCACGGAAGATCCAAGTATATGCAGTGCCTTAAAGATCAAAACTACCGAAGAACATTCTCGAGGCTTGATTCGCCAAGGAAGAGGTAATTGCTTCGATGGACAGCACCCGTCACCTCACCGACGCGGCTAGAAGCGGAGCGTCGTTGAAACGCGCCCTGATAGTACCATTGGCAATAGTCATCGTCCTCCTCATTGCCTTTGTCGGTATGGCCATTACGACATCACCAGTCAAATCAGTTGGGTTACCCCAGCGGAAAGTACTTGCTGGGTTGCCCACTACTCCTATTGTCAACTATTTGAAGACTCTGTCCAAAGACGGTGAACCTCCTCTGCCAAATGACGTAGCTCATGCTCTTTTGGTGCCGGAAGGGTCTCATCTCCTTCGCGCAACGAGCATTGGAGCAGGGGTTACCCAGTACGATGTCAAAGAGATCCTATATGTCCCCTATCCGTACTACAAAGTATCTCAGTTCTTTCAAGACATTATCTCCGATTATCATTGGTCGAGATTAGAAAACCGAGTATCCGATGCCACTGGTGCACTACAGCTCCTTGCGCAACGGCCCAGCAGTGACGGATATTACTGGGAAGTACATATTACAGTAGTATCGACAACATCCTCTGCTAACCTCGTCCCACTCTCTGAGCTCCCCAGTTATGTTCTACAAAATACTCGGAAAGGAGAGCATGCTAGTGAAGTTGGCTTGCACCTGTTGGAGGTAACTGTAGAGTCCTGATCCTTCACTCCCTGTTCTTTCAGAGGAACAGTTACGACTATGTTCCGGGTGAACTGTACAAATTGACAACTCATACTTGTTGTGCTTGCTGACTAACTGTCTCAGCTCTCAGCTCTGCATCCAGGCGTTCCAGATCGTAGTCTGTGTAGTCTACGAAGTACATGGCTTCAGCCACCAACCTGTGCCCAGCTTCTTCACCAATCAAGCGGTGCATCTCTTGCACGATTCTACGGTATGCCGGATGCCCTTGAGGCTGACTGCGCAGCTCTATGACATGCATAGCTTCTCTGGCATTCATCTCCAACACGTAACGAATGTTATAAGCAAGTGCTACAGCATATGCCGCTTGCTCTGGGAAGTCATTGAAGAGCGAAGTATAAAGCTTCCTAGAGCGCTCCAATGACTCAACATACTGATCCGCTAACCCGGCCTCTACGACACCACTTGGTACTTCATATCCCAGATCGGTGGTGAGCGGTTGCCACTCGATGGTCATGAGTCGATGACGTTGCAAATCTCTGAAGGATCCATAGTCGGAGACCACTTCGAATCTGTAGGAGGATGCCTCGAAGGCGCGTCCTGGCTTGTGTCGACGATTCCGTCTATCCCCTATGTACTTTCTGAATACCGCTTTTCTTTGTTCGTAGCTCATAGCAGCTACTACCCTTGACAACTCTTCTTCGGAGCACTTGGCATAAGGGAAGAGCATGGCGGCCAAGATTTTTTCTTCTCCCTTGGGATCGAAGCTCAACAAACGCACATAAGGTTCGCTTGCAGACGCCTCCCCCTCTCCTGCCAGCAGTTCCTCGGCCAATCCCTCCATGGCTAGGTGGTTGTCGGATAAGTACTTTATCCATGCCTCTCCCCTATTGGGTTGATCCACTCGCGAAAGAAAGGCAGGGATAACTTTTCGCAACTCAGTGAGGAGCATACTGGCATATGCCTGGACTTCAGGCAGAGGATGACTGCGCATCCGCATCACGAGCATCTCGAATGATTGACCGTCTCCGTAAATTCCTACATTGGAAAGAGTAGCTGCGGGCAAGATCCCTCTCAACAGATCTAGAGCCTTGGCGTTGATTGCTCGTCTGTGGGCAAGCACGGACAGATTGCCCGAAGGGGGATAGCGCTCAGTGAGATAGCGACGCATCTTGGGCAAGAGATCGGCATATGTATCGAACATTCGATCTAACTCGCCCACATACCTAGCACCGAGAGGCGACTCTAGGATCATTGGATCACGCCAGTAACGGTATAACCCGTTCTCCAGTCTCGTATCATAGTTTATGTACCTGGTTGACTGCTCCAGGTAGGACATGAGCCTTCCTCGCTCCAATACTTTGGTAAGCAAGTTAGACGCTTGTTCGCAAGCAACGTGCACTCCTCCCAGTTGAGCTATGGAGTCGTCACCGTATTCAACGAAAACACGATCGTACAGTTGCTTCGCCCGTTGCCAGGAACTCTCGGCGAATTGATTCGCAACCTCTTCCTTCGGGAGGTCTTCGACGAACTCATCCAGGAACAACCTCCTCAAGCTCTTGGGGGAACGCGAATACCTAGCGAACAGAGCGCCCTTGACTACCTCAGGTAGGTTGACCAGTGCAAATACTGGCTTGTCCGTATTGGTGAAGTAACGGCTCAACAACTGCCGTTCCTCGTGACTGAACTGTTCGGTGTAGTAAGGATACATGCGAGATATAACTTTAAGCGCTTTGACACTTCGAGCGGTGGACTATGATCAACCAGCTATTTGAGGACAGAATTGATGAAATTGACCGGCTGAAACTGCCCGTCCATTGTCTCCAGGTCAGCATCCACAACATCGGAATAGGAGGCTACCACTCCTCTGTCCATTGCAGCAGCGGCCTCAGCAGCACTTTTGCAAAGTAGTTCAGTCGGAGCAACATCGGCGATCTGACGAAGTAAATCTACCGTTTGCTTTACGTAGCGTACGAAGTCTCCAGGAGCGCTTTCGATGGCAAACAAAGCCTTTTTGAGCGGCCTACCCTTTGCCCAGGATAAGGCAGCAGTCATGAGACCCGCCTGAGGAAGGCGAGCTTGATCCAAGCCCAGCTCCCTTTCCTTGAAGATGATCTTGCTTGCTATATCGACGAGAAGTTCGAAACGGTCGGTGAGTATCCTGCTAGGGATAGATGGTTTACTTTGACCTCGATGACCTCGTGGTTCATAACAAAATGCAGAGACCAACGCCCCCAGCTCTTCAGGCCTCAAATCGTCGAACACGCCTTGATGCATAGCCTCGGCCACCACGAGGCCCATTTCATGATAGATCCTGGCTAGGCGATCTCCTTTCTCGCTCAGCGACCAACCACTTTCCATGGTCACATACCCCAACGACTCCAGAAGAGTTATTGCTGCAGACATGTGCGAGGAAAGGGCATCCCTGGATATTTCAAGAACCCCTGCATTGGCTTGCCATTGAGCAAAGGATCTCTCAAGGATTGCAGCTGCTTCTTCAGGGGTATAGCGCTTTACCATATTGGCAGCTGTGTTATATGTGGGACGGAATGACGAGAGCACATCTGGTGGGGGGGAAGCAGCCAATGAGGTGATGCGACGGAAGGAAACATAAGGATTCCAGAGAACCACAGCATTGCCTATGGCATCTTTCCCACGCCTGCCAGCTCGACCGACCAACTGAGCATACTCTCCTGCGCTCAAAGGTGTGTGATTCTTCCCATCGTACTTGCTCAGCTTTTCTATGACCACGGTGCGAGCCGGCATGTCAATTCCCAAAGCTAAAGTCTCCGTCGCAAAGGTAACTTTTATAAGTCCCTCATTGAAGCAGGTCTCCACTGCCTCACGAAAAGCCCTTACCATACCTGCATGGTGAGAGGCAACTCCAGCTGATAGTGCAGTGATGAACTCTCCATAACCAAGAGCAGAGAGATCATCATCGCTCAGTGATTCCACCTTGGACTCGACTATCTCTTCGATGCGAGCACGTTCCAGGTCATTGGTGAGCCGGATTCCTTCTTCCAAACAGATGCGCACCGCCCGATCGCATCCTGACCTGCTGAAGATGAATACTATAGCAGGTAGCATAGCGTTCGAAGCGAGAAAGTCCAGTACTTCCATCTTTTTCGGCACAGTAAGCCTTCTTGCTCCTCGTCTGGCAGCAGTGGAATCCAGATAGAACCCTTCTGGATTAGGCTTCCCATTCACCAAGGTAGGAGTAAGGATCATTTTCCCAGTTCGTCGTTCTCTACTCAAACAATAGTGTTGCAACTGCACAGGTCGATTGGTTTCAGTTATGACTGCAGCACTTCCACGTACGCTCTTGATCCAAGCGGCAAGATCTTGAGCATTGGAAATAGTTGCGGATAGACAAATGAGTTGCAAGGATGGAGGAGTCAGGACTATCACTTCCTCCCACACCGATCCCCTCTCCCGATCCTGCAAGAAATGCACCTCGTCGAGGATCACGCACCCAGACTTCGGAAGGTCTTCCTCGGATTCGTAGATCATGTTCCTCAATACTTCTGTGGTCATAACGATGATTCGGGCATCCGGGTTGATCGAGCGATCGCCAGTCAACAGCCCAACTTGTTCAACTCCATAGGTCTGACAGAGCTGAAGATATTGTTGATTGGAGAGGGCCTTCAAAGGTGTGGTGTAGAATGCATGTCCATTGGCACTGATCGCTCTTGCCACGGCATATTCGGCAATCAGCGTCTTGCCAGATCCTGTGGGTGCAGAAACTACTACGCATCCGCCACTGTCAACAGCGTCAAAAGATTCTAGCTGAAAAGGATCGGGCACCAACCCTCTAGCAGCAATGAACTGTTCCCTCAGAGTATTTTCTTCTGCTATCGTCGTATCCATCCACACGCCATATCTTGTTCCAAGGTTACAGGAACTTTAAAGTAAGACCTTGATCTTGGCGTTTACCGTCTTCTCAATATTCTACCAGCTATAATCGAAAGCTCATAGAACACGTACATGGGTACGGCCATGGCAATCATAGAGAACGGGTCTGAGCTTGGAGTTATCACAGCTGCAACTATGGCTATTGCTAGTATCGCCCACCTTCGCCAAGCCGATAATTTGGCTGGTGTAAGGATTCCTGCTAGCTCCAAAGAGATGAGCACAACAGGAAATTCAAAAGTCAGCCCGAAGGCTACGATCATTAATACCACTAAATTCAAGTACTTGGTAGGGCTGTAGATCTCGGCCAAGGTAGGCCCACCGATGGAGCGCAACCAGGAAAGAGCGTGGGTGAGAACCAACATAGCGATTAATCCGCCGAAGGAGAAAAGAAGTATCGAGGAGATGACGAAGGGAACTGCATAGCGTTTTTCATTGGGGTTCAACCCTGGCGTGATGAACCGCCACAACTCCCACAGTATCACTGGAGAGGCAAAGAACACTCCCCCGTACAAGGAAAGCTTAACCCTCAAAGTCAGGCCGTCCAACGGACCTGTAACCCAAAGCTTGCATGATTGGTGCGCCGCCCTTGCCACCTCGCAATAGGGGTGCTCCAGCAAGGAAAGAAGCTGATTGTAGATCATAAAGGCTACTACACCAGCGATGGCCAGAGCAACGATCGACACGATGAGTCTCCTACGTAACTCGGCCAGGTGTTCGACCAGGGTCATCTCGTCTGGGGAAGGTCTCTGTCTTCCTTGACGGTGGAGAACGGACAGTGCCATGGTTCAGGAATTCATTTGGAGTTGCAGTCGAAACCTTCTGTTCATGTGCCTAGTTCATGCTCGGATCACCGTCGGATATTAACGGCAGATCTGAGATTGTAGAGTATCCCGGCACGCGTAGAGGAAGACTTGCTTGATGATCATACGATCTCTCATTGTTGTCATTGTGGTTACCATTGTGTCTCTCGTTGTTACGTTCACTAGGCATCCGTGGCTCGTCGTGGACAGGAAGTCTCTCACTGTTCCCGCTACGTCTCTCGTCGTTGCTCTGGCCGCTGCCGTTACTACCTCTATCGTCCAGCTCGCCCACCTCTGCACCTATCCCATTCTCTGTGTCGCTGGACAAGGAGTGGGCAGTGACCATGGAGCCCATGCTGCCATGATCCATGACAGAGGCTTGGATCATTCTCTCTTCGCCACCTGATGAACCATTGCTCTCTTTTGCATCTGCAGAACTCGGGCTTGATCCTTGATCCCCTGCTTCTTCACTGCTTACAACTTGACTGAGCTTGGGAATGGTAAGGTCGTTCAGAAACGCCAAGGGCGATTTCACCATTGCCGGATCAACTGGCAGGTCTGGTATGGCGTTTCGTACCTCGGATTCAATTCGTTCACGAAAGCGACGTATATCACCCCATGCAGCACCTATGTGTCGTGCAACTTTGGGCAGCTTCTCCGGTCCTAGAACCAGAAGCGCTACAACGAGGATGATGAGCAGCTTTTCCGGCCCTATGTCGAACATGAATCTACTGTATCACCGAGCAGTCAAAGTGGCTATGAGCACCATCGCTATCAACATCAGAGTGATCAGAGCCATGGTATATCTACTACGACTCTTGGCACGGAAGGAGTTCTCCTTCCAAGTACTGGCAGGCGGATAAGGGCTGAACGGGAAATCGACATCATCTCTATACATGTCCATGGTTTGTGCCTCCGCTATGCTAGCCTCGGACTGCAAAGGTTCGAAGTATGGGGCATCGGGTTCCATCTCGAGGAAGGGGGTGCCTGATCCAAATGGATCTCGAGAAAGGTCAGCATAAACAGCGTCGACAGCATCTGCCAGAAGAATTTCAGAAGCTTGACGAGCTTGATCGGCATGCACGTAGATGTCTATCACTCCTCCGAGAGGATAGGTATCCCCTATCGCTCCGACGAGTTCTGTGACTATACCCTCTGCTCCAAGTCGAGCTGCAATGACTCGAGCATGGAACAACCCGCTCACCGTGGTGAGATGAACCATTGAACGAAAGGCCATACTTGAACGCTAGCGTTTCAGTTGGGCTGATGTGTGATGAAAAAAAGAATATTTGGAATCGAGAACGAATACGGGGTCACTTGTACCCTGCACGGACAGAGACGACTCAGCCCTGACGAGGTAGCTCGATACCTGTTCAGGAGAGTGGTCAGTTGGGGACGTTCCAGCAACGTCTTCTTGGAGAATGGGGCAAGGCTGTATTTGGATGTAGGTAGTCATCCCGAGTACGCAACTCCCGAATGTGATTCGATAGTAGACCTCGTGGCTCACGACAAAGCAGGTGAGCGTATCCTTGAAGAACTGGTCAGTTCTGCTGAAAGTCGTCTCGGTGAAGAAGGTATTAGAGGAGTGGTGTACCTCTTCAAGAACAATACTGATTCAGCGGGTAACTCCTATGGATGTCACGAGAACTACCTAACGGACCGACGGGATGACTTCAGCCACTTTGCCGAGGTTCTCATACCCTTCCTCGTGACTCGTCAGATATATGCTGGTGCAGGCAAGATCCTCCAAACTGCGCGAGGAGCCATGTACTGCATCAGCCAACGGGCGGAGCACATATGGGAGGGTGTTTCCTCGGCAACCACAAGGAGCAGGCCCATAATAAATACCAGGGACGAGCCTCATGCTGATGCAGAACGATTCCGTCGGCTGCACGTGATCGTCGGGGACTCCAATATGAGTGAGTACGCTTCTTTTCTGAAAGTAGGTGCAACCAGCATCATCTTGCGTATGCTGGAAGAACCTTCAGTAGTGCTGAGAGATCTGACATTGGAAAATCCCATTCGTGCCATCCGGGAGATAAGTCACGATGTAACCTGTAGAAAGCTGATCCGCTTGGCCAATGGTCGTGAACTGAGCGCTCTAGATATTCAATCCGAGTACCTTACCAGAGCTCTACGGTACCGCGAACGTGTGGGTCTCAATGCTGAGGAGGAAAAAGCTTTAGGCATGTGGGAACACTGCCTCAAAGGCTTGGAAGCAGACCCATTAAGTCTCGATCACCAGTGCGATTGGGTAATAAAGTACAAGTTGATCGAGGCCTACCAGAGAAGGCATGGATTGAGCCTCAGTGATCCTCGGGTTGCACTTCTCGATCTCCAATACCATGATGTCAAGCGAGAACGAAGCCTTTACTATAAACTTCAATCTGCCCGTTTGGTCGAGAGGGTAATCGATGACGATGCCATAGAAGAAGCCATCCAAAGGCCGCCTCAAACTACCCGTGCCAAGCTACGCGGCGAGTTCATTGCCAAAGCGAAGGAGCGTAAGCGAGACTATACCGTAGATTGGGTGCATCTTAAACTCAACGATCAAGCTCAACGGACAATCTTGCTCAAGGATCCGTTCAAATCGCATGATGAACGAGTAGAGCGACTCATAGCTAGCCTATAGAGATCGATTGCTGTCGAGCACCACATCCACGGATTGGACTAGCGTGGCTTTGGTGAGCACAGAAAGACCAAGCAACTCAGGATTTACGGATGCTGATACCACCGACCCTCACAGTAACGAGAATGGTATCGACGGTACGAGACCGAGAAGCGAAGGAATGACCAAGAGCGCCCCGCAAGCCCCTAGCGTTGGTCATGAGGAGGATGCCAACCCCTCGGATATCACAAATCATGCTGAAACTGTTGAAACCTCCGTAACCTCGAAGGATGATCGAGAAGATGGACAGGAAGTAATCAAACTCTCCTCACGAAGGACCGAGAAAGACAAAGAGAGAAGAGGGAGGAGGTGGCTGCTGCAGTGGGGTGTAGTGATCGTAGTTGCCGTCATCGCATCGATCCTCGTCCGAAGCTTCTTGTTGGAGGTATTCTACATACCATCAGGTTCTATGGAGCCGACTCTTGATATCGGCAACCGTATCTTGGTGGACAAGCTCTCTAGATCGCCGGGAAGATTCAACATAGTTGTCTTCAAACGACCACCAACGGACACGGTTGGACCGAAGAACATAAAATACCTAGTCAAGCGAGTAATTGGTCTTCCTGGAAATGTAATATCCTCCCAGCACTGTCAAGTGTTCATCAACGGCAAAGCTTTACCTGAACCCTTCCTTCCCAAGGGCACCTGCACAAAGAACATAGCTCCGCAACGCGTACCTCGAGGTACTTACTTCGTCATGGGCGACAACCGATCGGACTCCTACGATTCGAGGTACTTCGGGCCTATCAAAGCATCCTCGATAGTGGGGAGGGTAATAATGCGCATCTGGCCTTTAGGAAGGTTAAAAGTTTTTTGAGCCACTTAGAACTGTCCTCATGAGCACCATTCCGTGTGTCTAGTTGCAAGGCTTTCTATCAGCTCTAAGAGATGACCCAAGCTAACTGTGCATTTTGTGCCTGGTATGGCCTGCAGTGCAACAGCTCTAGCGATCACAAGATCGTCTGCAATGCGGTAGCTCAACCTGCGCCTAGTATGGCCTGCAGTTCAGCCTCTCCTATGCGCCGAAATGCTCGTCGACCGCCACTACGTGCCAGGGCAGCAACCTCGAGTTCGCTAGGAGCTATGGTCTTTCTCGGACCGGCCAATGCAGCTACCATCTCAGAAATAGCCTGTTCCAAGCTATGATCCCTCGACCAAGAAGACTCCATTCTCTCCATGATCGGCTCGGCATCTCCCCCTAGTACGGTGAAGCGCTCCTCGTCCATGATGGTTCCCTCGTAAGCAATGTGATAGAGCTGGTCACCACTACTTTCAATGCCCAGTTCGGCCACGAGTATCTCTACCTCCATGGGCTTCATCTCATGAGTGAACACTTGGCCCAGGTATTGGGCGTACAAGTTCGCCAATGAACGAGCATCTACATCTTCACGACTGTAAGCATACCCTTTCGTGTCCGCGTGACGGATCCCTGCCACCCGCAACTGATCGAACTCGTTGTACTTGCCCACCCCGGCAAATGCTATACGGTCATATATCTCGCTTATCTTGTGCAACGACCTAGAAGGGTTCTCAGCCACTATCAGGATTCCGTCGGAGAAAGTAGAGGCAATGAGAGAACGCCCCCGGGCAATACCTTTCTGGGCATACTCTGCCCTGTCCTTCATCACTTGTTCGGGGGCTACGTAAAAGGGCATGGTCATGGGAGCTGTCCTCCCTGCTGCTTGGCTGCAATCAGTTCCCGGAACGACAAAGCCACCCTCTCATCAGTCACGCGTTCGAAGCCCGCTTCAGTGATTACCGCCACTGTGGGATATATACCTCTCACCATGTCCGGTCCACCAGTTGCAGAGTCTTCGTCAGCAGCTTGATATAGTGCTTCGACGACCAGCGTTATAGCCTCGTCTACACTCATATTGTCTTTGTATCCAAGCTTGATAGCAGTTCTAGCATCTCTTCCGCCGGATCCAGTGGCATGGAAATCACTCTCTTCATAATGTCCACCGGTGACATCATAAGTGAATATTCGTCCCGTATTGCGACGCATGTCATATCCGGCAAAGAGAGGTATGACCACCAGTCCTTGCATGGCCATAGGTAGATGGCCTCTTACCATCATGGCCAACTGATTGGCCTTCCCCTCGAGACTGAGCGCAGCTCCTTCTACCTTCTCGTAGTGCTCCAGCTGCGTCTGAAATAGTTTCACCATTTCTACTGCTGGTCCTGCAGTGCCAGCAATAGCAACCCCAGAGTGACTATCTGCCGGGAATACCTTCTCCATGGTCCTGTTGGCAATGGAGTAACCCTCCGTGGCACGACGATCACCCGCCATCACCACACCACCTGCACAGCGCACAGCCACGATGGTAGTACCATGCCTCAACGGTTGGATATTGGGTGAAGGATCTTGGAAGCCATGGATAGCTGAGGGAAGATTGGCTTGCGTCATATGGCCCCATCCCAGGTGGCCCATCTGCTCCAATAGACGAATGAAGCTAGGACCAGGGTCCTCTGGTGGAGAAAACAAGGGAAGGTTTGGCGCCACCGCAGCTACTCTCCACCTTTTTGGACGTAGTTACGGACGAACTCTTCAGCATTGTCCTCGAGTACTTCGTCTATCTCGTCAAGAAGATCGTCCATCTCGGCCTTCAGTTTCTCCGCTCGATCGGACGGAGTTATAACCTCTTCCTCTGTATCGTCAGTCTTCGGCGAAGAAACTCGCTTCCTCAACTCACGTTCTGCCATCTCGTAATCCCCTACTTCCCTCGTTAAGCGCTCAGTCGTTCAAGTAGTTCTGCTGGGTCATTGCACCCTTCCAACAAGCTTTCCACGTGCTCAGCAGTCCCCTTCAAGGGATCCATCATAGGCACTCGCCTCAAAGGATCCTTGCCAAGATCGAATACTATAGAGTCCCAGTTAGCAGCCTGCACATACGGTGCCCAACGCCGCAAACAAGTCCCTCTGAAATATGCTCTAGTACTCCTGGGTGGATTGTCGACAGCTTCGACCACCTCCTTTGGATCACAAAGCTTAACCATATCCAGCCTCTGGAACAGAGAACGTCCCGGTCGTACATCGTGATACTGGAGATCCAAGAGCGCTAGCCTCCGATCGCTCCAATCCAAACCATGGCGATCCTTGTACGCCTCGATCAACCTCAGCTTCGCTACCCAGTCTAGTTGTTTGTCCAAACTCATAGGATCAGTCTCCAAGGCCTGCAATACCTCTTCCCAACTGCTTAGCACTGCTCGACCAACACCTTCATCACCAAAACAAGCAAGCCCACCGACCTGAGCATACTTGCTTGCCACCTCGAACAGTACCCACTGTATCTGCACGGCTGACATTCGTCGGCCATCTGCCATTTCCAGCGGTTGGTTGAGCTCGAGATCCCGGGAAACTTGACGAATTGCCCGTACGGGATTTGCCAAGGTTAGATCGACCTTGCTCAAGTAATCATCTTCGATCATGGCCAGCACCAAAGCGGTAGTACCCACTTTCAAGAATGTTGCCGTCTCGGCCAAGTTGGCATCCCCTACGATTACATGGAATCGGCGGAAACGCCGTGGGTCAGCATGAGGCTCGTCACGAGTGTTGACAATAGGGCGTTTGACGGTGGTCTCCAATCCAACCTCCTCCTCGAAGAAGTCGGCACGCTGAGAAAGTTGATATCTAACCACTTCGTCGTTGGCACCGGGTCCCTCGGAGCCTAGTTTCCCAGCTCCAGTAAAGATCTGCCGAGAAACGAAGTGAGGAACCACATGACGAACTATGCGAGAAAAAGGAGTCGCCCGATCCATCAGGTAGTTCTCATGACATCCATATGAGTTCCCCTTGCCATCCGAGTTGTTCTTGTATACGGCTATCCCTTCACCATCGCGGAAAACCCTGTTAGCTGCCTCTATGGATGCAGCCAAGACCAACTCGCCCGCTTTGTCGGCGCAAACCAATTCTATAGGGTTGGAGCACTCAGGTGTCGAGTACTCTGGATGCGCATGGTCTACGTAGTAACGAGCTCCATTGGTAAGTACGGAGTTGACGAGGCGGGTGTCTATCTCAGGAGGACTGCCTTCTCGGGCAAATCCTCTGGCATCACGACCTGGGCTCTCGTCTTCGAAATCCCACCCGACCAGCTTGTCCACCCTCGCTACGTAGGCATTCACTAGCATAGATGCTAGTGCCATGGCATTCGGTTCTCCCGAGGGATGGTCCGCAGAACTCCCCAACAACCGAATACCATATTCGGTCTCTGTGCCGCATACCTTAGCTATCGCCACGACTCAACCCCAGTTCTTGATGACCGCCTCAGTTGCTCCATCCACAGAACAATTGCTCTCACAGATACTGCCCAGTCCCAACTCGCTCGATGGAGCGCCCTCCTCTCGATTCATCTGCCTCGGTAAGGAGGGTACGCACATAGACGATCCTTTCACCCTTCTTGCCGGATATCCTCGCCCAGTCATCCGGATTGGTGGTGTTGGGTAGATCTTCGTTTTCTCTGTACTCTTGCCGAATGGACTCGAGCAGGTCAGCGAGGCGTATGCCCTTCCCTTGCTGACGAATCGCTCTCTTTATGGCTAACAACTTCGCTCTTCGCACTATGCTCTCGATCATCGCTCCCGAGGCGAAGTCCTTGAAATAAAGGACTTCTTTGTCGCCGTTCTGATAGGTAACTTCGAGGAAACGATTGTCGTCATCACTACGGTACATCTCCTCAACAGTGGACTCGATCATCACTGTCAAAGCCTTGTGCACATCCCCTTGTCCTAGAGTCTCTATCTCCTCAGCGTCTATGGGGAGATCGGGTACCAGGTACCGTGAGAAGATCTCCGCAGCCGCTTGCGCGTCCGGACGTTCGATCTTGATCTTCACATCGAGTCGACCAGGTCGGAGAATAGCCGGATCAATGAGGTCCTCTCGGTTGGAGGCACCAATGACTATCACGTTACGCAACGCCTCTACCCCATCTATCTCAGCGAGCAGTTGAGGGACGACGGTGGATTCCATGTCAGAGCTGATGCCACTGCCTCGAGTCCTGAACAGTGAATCCATCTCATCGAAGAAGACGATGACGGGCACACCCTCTTCTGCTTTTTCACGAGCACGTTGAAAGACGAGCCTGATCTGGCGTTCGGTCTCCCCTACATACTTGTTGAGAAGCTCTGGTCCTTTCACGTTCAAGAAGTAGCTCTTGGCCTTGCCATCTCCGACGGAATCGGCAACTTTGCTAGCCAAAGAGTTGGCAACCGCTTTAGCGATCAATGTCTTGCCGCAACCAGGTGGGCCATAGAGGAGAATACCCTTGGGAGCTGGGAGACGGTGTTCGGCAAAGAGATCCCTGTGCAAGAAGGGTAGCTCCACTGCATCTATGATTGCCTCAATTTGCTTGTCAAGCCCTCCGACATCTTCGTAGCTGACATCTGGCACTTCTTCCAGTATCAACTCATCCACCTCGGGCCGAGGAAGCTTCTCTAGCAACAGCTGGGTGCGCGGATCCATGAGTAGAGAATCTCCAGCCCTGAGACGTACATCAAGGAGCCCATCGGACAAAGTGGCTACTTGTTCCTCATCGGCATGACCTACTACTACCGCTCGCCTCCCGTCCTCCAAGACCTCTTTCAGTGTGACTACCTCCCCTGAACCGTCGTTCTCTCGAGCGAACAGTACGTTGAAAGAGTCGTTCAATGCAACCTCTTGGCCACGGTGCAAAGAGTTGACGTCTACACCGGGGTGAACCGCTACTCTCATCTTTCGACCACCGGAGAAGACGTCAACGGTCGCATCTTCGTTGGTCCTGAGGACTGTGCCATAAATGGATGGTGGCTGGGTTAACTTGTCCACCTCCTCTCGCAAGGCTGTTATGTGCTCGCGCGCTTGTTGCAAGGTGAAGGTCAATTTCTCGTTCTGAGAGAGCGCATGAGAAAGTTGTGCTTTGTACTCAACCACCTTGTCCTCGAAGGCATGTGCCCGCGAAGAAGCCTCGTCCAGCCTCCTGCGCAACATGGCAATCTCTTCTTCGGATACCTTGAGTTGCTCTTGAAGTCGATCAATCTGATGCTCGTAGTCTACGAGCCGCTTGAGGGACTCGTTAGAATCGGCCATAGGTACCACCTCCCTCCTGACCGCGACCATACACCGCTTTTCGACCTAATGGAGCTTCTAGCTCATGCTCACCCATCAAGCTGCATTTTAAACGTTATTGAGCGTGCTAATGGACAGTTGAGTTGCAATAGAACTTTGCAGGCAATCAATATTTTTAATATTCTTTCCCGTATTAATAGACATCGTTGGCCTTTTCTGCTATTTTAGACATCGGTTATCCCAATGTTGCGTACACTTTAGGGTTACCATGAGCATGAGCATGAGCATGTATGAAAGAGAGGCAGGCAGCTGATATCATGAAAGTCTGGATCGACCAGGACCTATGTACAGGAGATGGACTGTGTGAAGAGATTTGTCCAGATGTGTTCGTACTTCTCGACGATGGACTGGCATATGTGAAAGAGAACGGTAAAGCGCTATCCGATCCAGGAGGCCAAGCATGCATGGCTGTGGTGCCAGAAGGATTGGAGGACGCAGTGCGCGAAGCATCTCAAGAGTGCCCTGGAGAGTGCATCTTCATCGAAGAGGACTAGGTTGGGCGGCTTCGCAGAGCCGCCTTTACCGTATCTTGTGGGCCCTGGTCGTAGGCAGAGGTGACAGACTCGGAGATGCTGAGATATCTGGTGCTCTGCAATAAAGCAATGCACTACAAAAACTATTCAACCAATTAATCTGGCATGGGTGATAAACCCAGTATGAGCAACCATCCGATGGTCGGGCCTGACCGAACGTTCGTCTATGTGCCAACTCCTCAAGAGGAGCTCGGTGGTCTCGGTGAGGACAAATTTGCTTGTCTTGAGGCGACCTCTTAGTTGAGCAGTTTGGTTGATGGTAGGGAGATAGCAAAGTAATATCCCGCCAGGATGTAATGCCGCTTCTGCCAGCTCGACTACACTCCAAGGTTCTGGAAGATCGAGAACCATTCGATCCATGTTGGATTCGTCGATGCCATCTCTTATGTCACGGAGCTTTACCTCGTAAGGCACGTTAGTGCCAAGGAATTCCTCAACATTTCTCCTAGCTATATTGGCAAAATCCTCACGTACTTCATATCCAGTGACTGTTGCTCCAGCCCGTAGCATGGCCATGGACAATGCTCCCGAGCCAACTCCCGACTCAACTACTTTGGCTCCAGGAAAGATGTCGCAGACAAGCAAGATCTGAGCTAGATCTTTCGGATAAATGATCTGCGCTCCTCTTGGCATTCTGAGCACTATGTCAGAGAGAGTAGGTCTGAAGACCATGAACCTCCTGCCAGAACTGGAGAGGAGGACAAAACCTTCTGTATTGCCAATTATCTGATCGTGAGCGATCACTCCAGCATGGCTATGCAGTTGGCCACCGGAGCGTAGCTTTACCAACCGACGATGTCCCTTGTCATCTACCAACACGACATGATCGCCTGGAGAGAGAACTTCATTTGCAACCATGCGTGCAACTGTCCTTGATGGTCAATGAGCAATCAACCCCCAGGGCCTGCGGAAAGAACTTATTTGCAACCATGCGTGCAACTGTCTACAGCCCTTTCGATGGTTGGTGGTGGGAGACAGTAAGACTCTCGCCTACTCCCAAGGTTCCCCTGTAAAGCACCTCGTTGGATGAGCGCCTAGCCAACCAAACAAGCACAGAAACGACAAAAATAGCCACCCACCATGGATTCCCTTCCAGCAGGCCTCGCCATATTCCTTTTCGGATCATCGAGCCTATCAGCCAGTCCACTCCTTACCCCTCTTGCATCTCTACATCAAGCTCTTTTACACCTAGAAGCTGCACGGATCCGAGCCTCGATATCATCCAAGTAAGCTGGTAGTGCCCCAAAGGATGAATATAGGCTTTATTTGCTTATTTTTTATTAATTGCGCCGGATCTCTACAACTGTACCGTGTCGTTTCCCGCGGCGTCTGCCGAACAAATAAGCAAGAATAGCTACCAGCAACACTCCTCCGACAATGAATCCAGGTAGTAGCTCTAGTGCTTCTCCAGCAGTTCCACTTGCTTGGTGTCCTATTTCACGAAACTTCTTTTCGAGATCTTCTTTGGTGATTCTAGAACGCCTCTCTTCTGCCATCACAAAGTCTCCCTCATGCCCTCTTTCGATCCTCTCTAGGCTTTCCCTTCGATTCCTTACCTTTCTCATCAGTTGAGAAAAGATGCTTGACCATCCAGAAAACGATAATGCCCAATGCAGAGAGAGCTATGACCAAAGTAATGAGGTACGGCAGAAAAGATAGCTCACCCTTGAAGGATGATCCTGTTTCGCTTTGAAGAACACGCAGTATGGCAAGGAGCCATAGAAGGAGTCCTACAGAAACAGCCACTGCGGCAATTACTCCTGTTACCAAGAGTCGACCGATACCTTGAAGTGGCTCTAACATCTCTTGTTTCGCATAGGCTACCGTTAGACGCCATGATTCATGCACTGACTCGAGCATCGACTCTCGTTCCGTGTTGTGTTTCCTCTGCGGCCAGCCACCCATTCGTTCAACCTCCTGGATCGAGCATACTCAAACAAACGGTTGCTCACACTGTTCTCAGATGGTGACAGCTGTGAACAGTTGCTCTAGTTCAAGTCTCGAACTGCTGAATACCTCGAACTGTTGAACTCCTCACTGCTCTTGCAACCATTAGATCGCACCGAGGAAACTGGCGATCGATGCGGCACATCTTGACCTCTATCCTTGCCAGTAGTGGCCCGACCAAGCTGTGCGAGCAGCAAGTGATTGCTTGACCAACTAGGGTCTTCATATATGGGAGAGATTGACGATAAGGAAGTAGAACAACTTGCTATCAATGTAATACGAGGAATCGCCATGGATGCACCGCGGCGAGCCAATTCTGGCCATCCAGGCACTGCCATGGCGCTAGCTCCCCTAGCGCATGTCCTATGGACCAAGATCATGAAGCACGACCCTCAGTCCCCTGAGTGGCCGGACCGAGACCGCTTCATACTCTCAGCCGGTCATGCCTCCATCCTCTTGTACACAATGCTCCATCTGAGTGGATACCCACTGAGTATCGAGGACTTGAAGGCTTTTAGACAGTGGGGCAGCTTGACTCCTGGTCATCCAGAAGCTCGTCACACAGTTGGCGTCGAGGTGACCACAGGTCCTCTCGGACAGGGACTGGGCAACTCCGTGGGCATGGCCATAGCGGAGGAGTGGCTGCGTGCTCGTTTCGGCGCTGCTGCTTTCAACCACTACACCTTCACCATTTGTTCAGACGGGGACTTCGAAGAAGGGCTGAGCCATGAAGCAGCCTCTCTTGCTGGCCATCTAGGCCTTGGTCATTTGATATGTGTATATGACGACAACCACATAACTATTGACGGTCCTACGGAGATCACCTACACAGATGTGGTAGCCGAAAGATTTCGTTCCTACAATTGGCATGTTGAAGACCTTGGGGATGTAGCCAACGACACTACAGCGATCGAAGAGGCACTGCGCGAGGCTATGAAGATAGAGGACCAGCCATCCCTGCTTATCCTACGAACTCATATCGGGTGGCCTTCCCCTCACCTAACTGACACCTCAGCCGCTCATGGGGAACCATTCCCGAAAGAGGAGATAGTAGAGACCAAAAAGCTGCTAGGTCTTCCTATCGATCAAGAGTTCTACGTACCAAACAAGGTGATCGATCATTACAGGCAGTCAATAGAAGGGTTGGGCAGAAAAGCTCGACTGGAGTGGCAGGAACGCTCCATCAACAACTTTGGCCTCTCCCCTACTGACTCGGCTGAGCTCGAGGCATGTCTATCAGGTAAGCTTCCCCCTGGATGGCATACTTTGTTGCCTACCTTCCAACCAGGGGAAAAAATAGCCACCAGGCAAAGCATAAACCGTGTGATCAATGCCTCACATAGCGCTATCCCGTGTATGTTGGCAGGGTCAGCTGACCTAACCGGCAATACAGGAGTAAAGCTGGAGGGAGCCAAACTGTTCTCCAAGGAAGACAGGACTGGTACACAACTGGCCTATGGGATAAGGGAGCATGCCATGGGAGCAGCCATGTGCGGCATGGCCATGCATGGTGGGATACTCCCTATAGGAGGAACTTTCTTCGTATTCAGCGACTACATGCGCCCATCCGTACGTACAGCTGCTCTTTCTCAAGCACATGTCATTTACTTCTGGACTCACGACTCGATTGGTCTAGGTGAAGATGGACCTACTCATCAACCAATTGAACAGCTGGCTGCTATGCGTGCTATGCCTGGTTTGATCGTCATTCGTCCAGCGGATGCAAACGAAAGTGCTCAGGCGTGGCGGTACGCGGTAGAAGCTCGAAACCCCGTAGCCCTGGTGCTCTCACGTCAGCCCATCGAGGTGCTGGCTCAGACGGCAAACAATGAAGGGCTCTTTTCGGGTGGCTATGTGTTGATCGACGAGGATCATCAAAGGGACCTGGATATCGTACTGGTGGCTACCGGGAGTGAGGTGGCTCCATGTGTCCACGCCCGAGAACTGCTCAGTTCGAAAGGGATAAACTGTCGTGTGGTCTCCATGCCCTCATTCGAGCTCTTCGAAATGAAGGACAAGGACTACCAACTAAGGATCCTTCCCGAAGGAGTGCCTAAACTAGGTGTCGAAGCTGCTTCCTCGTTTGGTTGGGATCGTTATGTGGACGCCACGGTCTGTATAGACCAGTTTGGCGCCTCTGCCCCCGGAGAGATCAACATGGAGAAGTTTGGCTTCAGTGCTGACAACATAGCAGCCAGGGCAGTACAGCTAATCGAACAGTACCACCACAGATCAAGCAGCAACACAAGAGTGCAGAGTTGAGCGACATGGCTGATCGCGAAGGACTCAGGAAGGAAAGTTGGTCGGAAACAAGGGTTAGGACAAAGAGAATGAAGGAGCGATCAAATAACAAGGAGGAATCTCTGCAATGACCAAACTGCATGAATTATTCAAGAACGAGGGACAGAGTCCGTGGCTGGACAATCTCAGAAGAGACTACCTTCGCTCCGGTCAGCTCGCTACCTACTTGAACGAGGGCATTCGGGGAGTGACCTCCAATCCGACTATCTTTGCCAAAGCCATCGAATCAGATGTCGACTACGACGAGCAATTCAGCTCCTTGGTCAAGAAGAACAAGGCGATAGAGGATGCCTACTGGGACATGGTCACAGACGACGTCATCCAAGCATGTGACCTATTGAGACCTGTCTACGAAGAAAACGGACACAATGATGGATTCGTCTCCATTGAGGTATCCCCCTCCCTCGCCCATGATGCTGCTACCACTATTGATGCAGCACGCAACCTCCATCAACGAATAAACCGTCCCAACTTGCTGGTGAAGATCCCCGCTACCGTTGAAGGATTGACCGCCATAGAGACAATGATTGCCGAGGGGAGGAGCGTAAACGTAACCCTTATTTTTGGCTTGGACAGATATGAGCAAGTCATAGAGGCTTATATGAGTGGACTGGAAAAGCTGCTGGCTTCCGGTGACAAACCCCTGTCCGAGGTCCACAGTGTTGCTTCGTTCTTTGTGAGCAGGGTGGATACAGAGGTGGACAAACGTCTAGATCAACTCATTGCTCAGGGGGGCAATTCAAGCTTGAGTGAGCTACAAGGGAAGGCTGCTGTATCTCAAGCAAAGTTAGCTTATCAACTGTTCTCCTCTCGTTTCACAGACGAGCGCTTTTTGACCCTGGCCAAAAAGGGAGCATCCCTGCAAAAGCCTTTATGGGCATCTACCTCCACCAAGAACCCGAACTATCCTGATCTCGCCTATGTGGATCCCCTGATTGGGCCTGACACGATCAATACCATGCCAGAGGTAACTATAGAGGCCTTCTTGAATCACGGAACGGTTGAACGAACGGTGGACAAGGGTATCGAAGATGCTCGCTTACACATCGACAAACTCTCCAGCATAGGGATATCCATGGCTGAGGTTTCTGCTGTCCTCGAAGCAGAAGGAGTTGCTTTGTTCAAGCAATCATTCGACGATCTCATCAAGGTCCTCACCGACAAAGCAGAGCGCATGAGAGCATGATGGCATCCAAGGGGTCGGTTTCTAATGAGGGTAATATCCCCTGAGCGCATGAGAGCATGAAGAGACTGGCTGCAGAGCACGCTTTGGATGCCATTGCAAGGCCATCTCGAACAAGTACTCGAACAAAGAGAGTAACTAGATGACTATCGAGAATCATTGGGTAAGTAGTACTGGGTAGAAGGATGGAGTTGAGGATGAAGATTGCAATGATTGGTTTGGGCAAGATGGGAGCCAATATGACCAAGCGCCTCTTGGTCAAAGGACACTCCGTAGTGGCCTACGATATCTCCGAGGAGGCTCGTGCAGCTGCTCGAGCTGACGGAGCCTATACTGCAGACAGTTTGAGCGCCATCGTCGACCAGTTGGAACCGCCTCGAATAGCTTGGGTAATGCTGCCCGCAGGGGAGGTGACCATCTCTACCATCGAACAACTATCGAAGTTGCTCTCCTCTGGCGACATCATCATCGACGGAGGTAACTCCCACTACACCGAGGCAGCCCCTTTGGCAGGTAAGTTAGCCTCCCAGGGCATCGATTTCATCGATGCTGGCGTATCTGGAGGGGTATGGGGTCTAGAGAACGGCTACTGCCTAATGGTGGGTGGCTCGACCGAGGCGGTGAGGACAGCAGAACCCATCTTCCTCGCCTTGGCTCCGGAAGGAGGATATGCCCATGTAGGACCCGTTGGATCAGGTCATTTCGTGAAGATGGTCCACAATGGTATCGAATATGGGATGATGCAGGCATACGCGGAGGGGTTCGAGATAATGGCAGCAGCCAAGGAGTTCTCCTTGGACTTGCACGAGATAGCCTCCATATGGAGGTATGGATCCGTGGTGAGATCATGGCTCTTGGAGCTCACCGAGAGAGCTCTTGCCCCTGGATCTGGATTCGAGGAAATAAAGGGGGTGGTAGCCGACTCAGGAGAGGGCCGCTGGACCGTTCAGGAAGCTATCGACCGGTCAATTCCAGCACCGGTCATCTCCGCTGCCCTGTATGCACGGTTCGCATCCCGGCAAGTCGACTCGTTTGCAGGTAAGCTACTTGCTGCCCTGAGAAACCAATTCGGCGGTCACGCGGTGGTCACTGAAAAGAAAGGGCGTTAGCGTGGCAGAACCCGAGAACTCCCTTTCTGGCATAGCAGAGCTCGAGAATCCGCTATCGGCAGGACTCGAGTCCGAACGCATGGTTCCCTCCTTGGTGATGGTGATATTCGGAGCCTCAGGTGACCTAGCCAAGAGAAAGATCCTTCCTGCCCTGGAGAGCCTGGCCTCTCGCCATATACTGCCTCATTCCTTCTGTGTCGTGGGAGTGGCGAGGTCTTCCTGGAGTGACGAGGATTTTCGCAAGGTAGCCATTGAGGCAACGGATAATCCTTGCCCGACGTGGAGACGCCTAGTGGAGAATTTCCGTTACGTACCAGGGGATTACAGTGACTCGACAACCTTCGAGCGTTTGCGAACGGTTCTGGAAGAGGTTGATCGTACCATTGGGACCAGGGGGAACAGGCTTTACTATCTTGCCACACTGCCAGATCTATTCGGTGTGGTAGCCAAAGCCTTGGCCAATGAAGGGCTTTCCAAACCTCAGAACGACGAGTCGTTCGTGCGGGTCGTCGTGGAGAAGCCTTACGGTCGCGATATAGACTCCGCTAGAAAGCTGGACAAAGAGATGCACTCCGTCTTCTCCGAGGAAAACATATTCCGAATAGATCACTACATGGGCAAGGAAACCGTCCAGAACGTCCTCGCTCTGCGATTCGCCAACGCTATCTTCGAACCCATATGGAATAGACGTTATGTCGACCATGTGCAGGTAACCGTAGCCGAAAGTATAGGAGTGGAGCATCGAGGCGGTTTCTACGAAACTGCTGGTGCATTGCGCGACATAGTCCAAAACCACCTGATGCAAGTCTTGTCCCTAGTCTTGTTGGAGCCTCCCTCCTCCGTCGATGCCGAGGGAATTCGCAACGAGAAGGTCAAGGCACTCTCCGCTGTACTCATCCCCACCGTCGATGAGGTGGCTAGCCAAGCCGTCCGTGGTCAGTACGGTCCAGGATGGATAGAAGGCAAGGAGGTCGCTGGGTACAGGGAGGAACCGGGAGTGGATCCAGAGTCCAAGACAGAAACCTACGTAGCCATGGAACTGCGCGTAGACAACTGGCGTTGGGCTGGCGTACCCATATACTTGCGAACAGGCAAACGATTGCCTAAAAGAGCCACTGAGGTGGTCATGCAGTTTCAACGGGTTCCCCATCTGCCCTTCGCCCGCTCCTTGGCAAGGAATTTGGAGCCAAATGCATTAGTGGTACGTGTACAACCTGACGAAGGGGTTACCTTACGCTTTGGAGCCAAAATACCAGGTGGAGAGTTCAGACTGCGCAGCGTATCCATGGATTTCTCTTACGGAAGCTCTTTTTTGGAACACACGCCAGAAGCGTATGAGCGCCTGCTAGGAGATGCCATGTCCGGTGATGCCACGCTTTTCATACGGACAGACGAAGTAGACCGGGCTTGGCAGATCGTGGATCCTTTCTTGGAGGCATGGGCAGAGGACATAGTGCCCATAAAGCCATATCCGGCTGGCACTTGGGGTCCAAAGGACGCTGACCTCCTCCTGCAACGGGCTGGACGAAGATGGAGAACGCCATGAGCAGAACTGAGATATGGAGCGTCAAGGACACAAGCCTTCCGGAGATATATACGGCAGTCCAGAACCTGAGAGCTCGAGCTGGTCATGACGCCATCCGTACGAGTGTGATGACTTTGGTCGTGGTGGCAGCCAATGAACGAGCAGCTATCCGCGCGAAAGAAGCAATGACCAATCTGGGAGTACGCCATCCAGGTCGCACCATTATTCTCTCCTGTCATCCAAAGATGGTCACAGAGTTGGACGCGGAGGTTAGCTTGTGCGAAGCAGATTCAGATATGAAGAAGCTCTGGTGGGACGAGATATTCATATCGGTGGGCAAGAATACCTGTGAACATATAGGTTCTGTAGTAGAGCCTTTGCTCTTGCCCGATCTTCCTATAGCTATATGGTTCACCCCCATTCCTCCACCTTCGGATCACCCACTCATAGATATGGCCAATACGGTGATAGTAGATGGGATCGGACACAAACAAGAGTTGGCAGGGATTGAACCTCCTCTGGCGGGAGTGGTTCCCGCCGACCAGCTAGACATGCTCGTTCAGCTGTGTAGAGCAAAACCTGTATTGGATCTCTCTTGGATAGCCTGGTCCCACCTTCGAGAACTCGTAGCTTCTTTGTTCGATCCACCAGAGGTACGAAAATTTGTCAAGCACATTCAATCTGCTTCAGTTGAAGCACCTCATCCATCTGCCTTGCTGCTGGCTGGTTGGCTATGGGATAGGCTCAACCTCGAGTTGAACTCTATACATGTAGCTGACGCACCTGAAGCCGTGGTAGTTCTGGAATCAATGTACGCTGGTCAATCAGCTCAGTTCAAGGTCACTTCGGATCCGAGCGGTCACGAGCTATACGGTGAAGTGCGCGTTCGTGGGCAGCAAGTCATATCCGACAAAGTATACTTCCCACCACAATCCTTGTCCTGGACCTTAACTAAAGCTTTATCCTTGTCCGATCATGATCGGATATACGAGAGAGCGCTCATACAAGCTAGAGACCTGAGCATAGCCATGGGAAGAGTATGGGGGACGTTCACAGGGGCGCAAAGAAACCAAGCGGCTTACACTTCTTCTTGAACTTTATATCTTTACTAGTTAAATATAAATGAAAGGTATATATGAAGCTAAATGGAACGGTTAAAGTTGTAAATGACGTACCTGCTGCATTCGCCGAGGTAGTCAATCAAGCGTTCATTACTCGACTGAACAAGCGTTTTAGTTTCATGCTTTCCGGAGGGGATACGGCAAGAGCATGTTATGAGAGACTGGCTGAGACCCATCGTTCCAGTATTGACTGGGGGCTAGTCGATTTTTACTGGGGAGACGAACGCTGTGTGCCTTTTGGCCATCCTGACTCCAACTACGGGATGGCCAAACACGCTCTGCTCGATCGATTGGGTCAGTTCGGTTCTGCACATCCAATGCAGTGCAAACCGAACAACGCTCAAGCGTCGGCAGATAGCTATGCTGAGATCATTTCCCAGCTTGCTCAAGTAGATCTTATCCATTTGGGGATGGGACCAGATGGACACACAGCATCGCTTTTCGAGGGAACTCCGCTTGTCGATCCAGATAGTGTGGAGAGCCAGGCTTTGGTTGCATGCACCGAAGATCCTTCAGGCAAGAATCCTCATCTACGTCTGACGGTTACCCTGAGTACAATTGCCAAAGCCAGATTGGTGGTGTTCACCGTAGCAGGTGAGTCGAAGCGTGCTGGGTTCGCGGATTTACTCGCGGGCAAGCCCTTGCCGGCAGCGGTCGTAAAAGCTCCGGAGATCATCTGGCTGGTGGACAAGCAAGCCGCTCCGAGTCTGTCTGAAAAGCGCTAGTGTGTGGCTATGCCCACTTTGCTAGATAGGTCCTTTGCCGAGCTGCAACTACAGGCAGCTCGAATTCGCCAACAAGCTCATGGCAATCGTATTACCTATTCACCAAAGGTTTTCGTTCCCCTGACCCAACTGTGTCGTGATCACTGTGGGTACTGTACCTTCGCCAAGGCTCCGAAAAATCTGGCTAGTCCCTATCTCGAGTTGGATGAAGTGCTGGCAATAGCTGCCTCTGGTGCGAAAGCAGGATGCAAGGAGGTCCTCCTCACCCTGGGGGAGTCTCCAGAGAGCCGTTACCCTGCTGCAGCTGAATGGCTGTCTTCCAGGGGCTACAGGACGACAATAGACTACCTGGTGGAAGCGGCACGCCTCATCACCAAGGAGACTGGGCTGCTATGCCACAGCAATGCCGGAGCCATTGGAGCTGAGGAGTTGGATCGTCTCCGTAAGGTGACGGCCAGTCAAGGTATGATGCTGGAGTCTTTGCGACCGGATCTTGTCGCTCATCGTGGATCACCGGACAAGAGTCCCGAAAGGCGGTTGGCTACCTTGACTGCCGCTGGCGAACTTCACATTCCCTTCACCACCGGTATCCTCGTGGGCATCGGGGAACAACGCGAGGACCGGGTTGTTGCTTTGGAGGCCATTGCCGAACTTCACCGTCGTTATGGCCACATTCAAGAGGTCATAGTTCAGAACTTCCTGCCCAAGCCGGGTACAGCCATGCAAAACCACCCAGCCTGTCCATCTTCAGAACTGGCTTGGACCATAGCAGTGGCACGCATAATCCTCCCTCCGGAAGTGCATGTACAGGCCCCACCCAACCTCTCCGATGACCTCAACCCCCTGCTCGACTCTGGACTGGATGACTGGGGTGGTGTATCTCCCGTCACTGTCGATCACATCAACCCAGAACGACCATGGCCAGCTATGGAGATCCTGCGAGCGGTAACCGAAGGGGCTGGATTCACCTTGGCTCCTCGGTTGACCATCTACCCGGAGTTTGCCTTGGACCCAGAGCAGTGGCTCGATCCCGAGATGCGCTTCTACGTTCTGGATCTCTCCGATGCTGAAGGTCTTGCCCGAGAGGATCCTTGGTCTCCAGGGGTAGATCATGATCCACCTGCTCTCATACCAATCGAAGAAAAGTCGGAACAAAGGTACTTGGAGGCCATCTCAAGGGGTCCTTCTCGTCCCTCGGCGAACGGAGCAATCAAAATGAGGGGTCGTGTAGCCGAGGTGCTCCAAGGGGTATTGGCCGGTCAAGAGGTCGACGAGGACGAAATTGTCACCTTGTTCTCTGCCCGTGGTCCTGAAGTAAGAGCAGTTGCTGAGCTAGCCGATCAGCTTCGTAGGGAAACGGTTGGCGATGCAGTCACTTGGGTGGCCAACAGGAATATCAACTACACCAACATATGCACCTTCAAGTGCCGATTCTGCGCCTTTTCGAAAGGACCTCTCTCCTTGAACTTACGGGGCAACCCTTACCTGATGGATCTGGAGGAGATCACCAGACGCGTAGTGGAGGCAGAAGAACTGGGTGCTACTGAAGTATGTCTCCAAGGAGGCATTCATCCTGACTTCGATGCCAGCTACTACATAGAGATCCTTCGTGCAGTCCGGCAAGGATCCCAGCGCATCCACATCCATGGGTTCACCGCTCTAGAGGTATACGAAGCTGCCCGTCGCTCCGGAATCTCTCTGGAAGAGTACTTGCGCACTCTCAAAGCTGAGGGACTACGCACCCTTCCAGGAACTGCCGCGGAAATACTCGATGACGAGATCCGAGCCATCCTGTGCCCAGACAAGGTAACGACCGAGCAGTGGCTGGAGGTCCACAGAGTAGCTCACTCAATAGGGCTCAACTCCAACGTCACCATCATGTTCGGTGCCGTGGAAACACCTCGTTCATGGGCCCGGCACTTGGTGCGTACACGAGAGCTGCAGAAGCAAACTGGAGGATTCACTGAACTCGTTCCACTTCCTTACGTCCACATGGCTGCCCCTCTGTACCTCTCCAAGAGATCCCGGAGGGGGCCAACATTCAGAGAGGCCTTGTTGATGCATGCAGTTGGGCGCATCACATACCATAACTGGATCCCCAACATACAGGTCAGTTGGCCCAAGATGGGGGTGAAAGGAGTCCAACAGATTCTTCGAGCGGGAGCCAACGACATCGGAGGCAGCTTGATAGACGAGAACATATCCAGAGCAGCAGGGGCTAGACACGGCCAAGCAATGGATGAAGAGGGATTCAGAGCCATAGTTGAACCCCTGGGGCGTTCTCTCGAGCAGAGAACCACCCTTTACGGTCGTGTCGTTTCCACGGTGACTTGAATCCTATGACCACCTCCTTGGAGCCGTCGACAAGTTATGAGCTAATTGAAGAACTCCTCAACCGCTCAGGTGTGATAACCAATCGTGATCTCTGCTCAGCCATGATCACCACTGCCTTGAACATGGGAGCTTCCCAGAGCGAGAGGTTGGACCTCAAGATCGCTGGTGCCGCTTTGGAAGAGATGGCCGAGGCGTTCAAGTTGTTCCAACCTTTTCGCTCCTACCCCAAGGTGACCTTTTTTGGCTCAGCCCGCACCAAGAACGATGATCCTCTCTATGCCCGTGCTCGCTCTCTTGCTGGAATAATGGCTTCTCATGGATGGATGGTGGTCACTGGCGCTGGCCCTGGAATCATGGCTGCAGCCACAGAAGGAGCTGGCAGGGACATGTCCATCGGGGTCAATATTCGCCTGCCCTTCGAGCAAGGAGCCAACCAGTTCATCGCAGCGGACAGCAAGCTCGTTGAGATGCGCTACTTCTTCACCAGAAAGCTGATGCTGATGAAGGAGTCAAATGCTTACGTGGTAATGCCTGGCGGGTTCGGAACTTTGGATGAGTCCTTCGAACTGCTTACCCTCCTGCAAACTGGAAAAGCTCAACCGGCACCGGTTGTCTTCCTGGATACAGATGAGTCAGGGTACTGGGACGGTTGGAGGCATTTCTTGGACAAGCACGTAATAGCTGATAAAAACTATGTGGACGAGGAAGACACTAACTTGTTCACGATTACCTCCTCAGTAGAGGAGGCAGCCTCCAACTTGCTCGGCTTCTACCGCAACTACCACTCCTTGAGATGGGTTGGAGACTTGTTGGTGCTACGCATGAAGATTCTACCCACCCAGGAGGAGCTGCACAGGTTGAACGACTCCTTCGGTGACATCTGCATACAAGGGCGCATTCATGTCACCAAACCACTCCCCCCTGAGCGACACGACCAAGACTGCCTTGACCTACCTAGGTTGGCTTTCAAGTTCGACCGTCTCCACTACGGCCGCCTTCGCCTGCTCATAGATGCACTGAACAACATATCGGCGTTGCAAGAGCTCTCTCCTTCCGAGATGTCCCGAGATCAATGAGTACCCCCCTCAAAGCTGTGATATTCGACCTCGACGGTCTTGCAGTTGACTCCGAGCCCTACCACGTCCAGGCATGGTATCAAGCTGTGGCAGAACTTGGAGGAGAACTCAAAGAAGAGCTCCTGGCCTATGGATTTGGGAGATCGGTCAAAGAGACCGCAGAGATGATAGCCAAAGAGTATGGAGTTGATGCTGAGGCACTGGTAGAACTACGAAACAAGTTGTTCGATGCTCTCACGGAGGGAGGAATCCCTCCGCGAGAAGGACTTGTTGCGGCAGTTGAGTCATTGCGCAAGATGGGTATGGCAGTAGCACTGGCCTCCTCTGGCACCAGTCAGTACGTGAGCAAGGTAACAAAGCAACTGTCGGTTCATTACGGGATCAGCTTCGACTACATAGTAACCCGAGACGATGTAACAAGGGGCAAACCTGATCCAGAACCGTTCTTGGCCGCCGCAAGAGGCGTTGGTATCGAAGCTGCATACTGCGCGGTGCTAGAGGACGCTCCAACAGGAGCTCTAGCAGCACGTCGAGCAGCGATGACCTGCATAGTCGTACCCAATGAGCACACAAGGAATCTGGAGTTCCCTGGAGGATGCATCATAGTGAGCACCCTCACCGAAGCTGTGAGCTATATAGCAACGATTAACGCTACCGCCGCCCAATAAGCTCGGTCCACCTCTGTTCTGGAGCTCATTTCCGTTCTGGCGAGAGTGGGCCTCTCCCTGCGCCTGTTCGGGTTATCGCCTCCCCTATCGCATCGAGATCTTCAATGTCCAGAGTCACCGTACCTCCAGGCAACCACCCATCCACCTGCTCGGGACTACGCGCTCCAACTATCGCGCCAGTCACTCCTGGCCATGCTAGAACCCAGGCTATTGCTATAGCTGCCACTGTGGTCTCGTGTTTTCTAGCTAGGGGGACGAGAGCATCTCGTAATGCCAAATTTGCCGATAACCCTGGCTCCGTGAAGTTACGGTCCCTCCTCCGCCAATCGTCCTCCGCCATTGCCGCAACCCGTTGGCGGCTGAATGAATCGGTCAACAATCCTGACTGCATCGGACTGTAGCAGATCACCCCAGTGGAGTGATCTCTACACCAAGGTATTTGCGATCCGCCAACCGAACGCTCGATCAAGGAAAAGGGAGGCTGCAGGGAATCCACATGATGAATGGCCTCACAGCGTTCCAGTAGCCCGACATCGAAGTTCGATACCCCACCAGCTCGTACTTTGCCCTGTTCGATCAGCTCCACCATGACCTCCCAGGAGTCTTCCACTGGAGTACCGGTCTCATCTGGCCAATGGAACTGATACAAGTCAATTCTCTCTACGCCTAGGCGCCGTAGCGAGTTGTCGCACTCCTCGCGAATACGCTCAGGACGCAAGTCCCGAAGAGGGGGAAGCATACGGTTAGAGCTGTTCCAGTTCAAGCCACATTTCGTAAAAATATAGGGTCGGTCAGGCTCAGGGATTGCCCGTACCGTTCGTCCTACGACCTCCTCGGAGTGTCCCAGCCCATAGACTGCAGCAGTGTCGATCCAGTTGATCCCCGCATCAAGAGCATGACGAATGGCATACTCCGATGCCCGATCGTCCTGGGGTCCCCAGGAAAAGGCCCATCCCCCACCTCCCATTGCCCAGGAGCCTATCCCTACGACGGTTATGTCCATGCCCGACTTGCCTAATGACCTCTTGGGAAGCTGAATCTCTGCCATGAGTCCAAGTCTACTAACCTGACCGCAAGCGGAGTTCCGAATAAGGCTGCTCGCTCGATGATCAAGTCCCCGATGTTGCGAACCGGCTAGTCACAACTCTCTAGGTTCAACGCTTAAACATTTGTTCCCTTGATCGAGTCTTGCAAGTTAGAGTCGTGCAACCCTCGTGCCGTACTGAACTCCTTGGCCATAATCTGAGAGAGCAGACCTCCATCGGTGCCAACAGTAATGAGTCGAAAACCCATCTCTGCGTAGCGTGCTGCCCACACCCCGCTACTGCATTGAATACCAGGTATCTTGCCTTCCTCGTTGCATATGGACCTAACTCGTTCAGCCACGGAAAGCAACGCGTCGTCACCTAGCTCCCCCGGTATCCTTCCCAAGTTGATGGCCAGATCCCAAGGTCCTATGTAAACCCCATCGATCGACTTCGTCCGGCATATCTCCTCGAGGTGATCGACCCCCGTCTTTGTCTCGATCATGACAAAACAGAGGGCTTGCTCCAAATCTCTGGGGTCATCGCTTCCAAATACGGAAACTGCTCCTGAAGGACCGTAGGAGCGATGCCCGTTCGGGGGATAACGACATGCTGCCGCTGCCCTGTTAGCCTCTTCAGCTGACTCGATGCCAGGTACTATCACCCCGACGGCGCCTAGATCCAAACTACGACCTATTTCCAGCTCGTTGTTGGCACCTACTCTGACCAATACCCCTATTGATTCAGCGTATCTTGATGTAGCTATTGCAAATATAGTTTCCTCACTATGAGCCAACCCGTGTTGCATATCGATGCATATGTAGTCCACCCCAGGGGTTCGAGAAATCGAGTCGGCCAACGACACACTGCCTGAGGTGAGCCATACTCCAAAGACAGTCTCTCCCTCTCTGACGCGAGATAAAAAACTACCGTTATTAGTGGTCATATACTACCATCCTTTATTTGTAGAATTGTTCACCTGTCCATAGCCTACTTGTCTAATTAGACTCTCCCTGGGTCTCGTCCGGACGCTTCATTGCCAACCGTTAGCAACTGAACTATGATGCATAGATACTAGCCACTCTTGCTCCTCGACAAAGCTTTGAGAACCTCCATCGGTAGAAGGAAGAGCATGCTCCCCCTGCAGCCAGGCCAGCTTGATCACTACCCTGGAGTGCTGATATCCAACTCCTAGATCCCCACGCGAAGTGATCACTATCCAAGGGTATCCGTACTCGCCAGTACCATACGCTAGGTCGCCCCTGAGCTCCCTGGGCCAACTGAGGGCACCATCAAGAGAACGAGCTACGCGAAGTATCTCGCGACCACTGCAGAGTTGACCGGGGCCGAAGCGAATCACCCCGGAACGTAGAGGGTTGTAAGCCATGACTATCTCACCTGAGCCAAGGGAGGCAACGGCTATGCGGGAGTTCGGATTGGGGATATCTGTGGATAGCGCTTGCTCCCAGGTTCTTCCACGATCAGTTGACTTCGACTTGAACAAGTACCCTGACCTACTGCGCAGGAAGCCGAGAAGCTCACCGTGCCATTCCACGATAGCTGGCTGAATCAGCCAGCTATCGGAGGAGATGACACCGGATAGAACCGTTGGCCCTGCTTCCATGTTGCCAACGGAGAATATTGCAAAACGTCCAATCCCTGCTCGTTCATGGTAAAGGGGAAGGATCAGCTCGTTCCAGGACGTGGTCAAAGCGGCGGTTCCAACCATCCAACCCGGAGGCAGGTCTAGAACGTGTCGCTCAGACCAGCTAAGACCATTGTCATCGGAGACCAGGGTCCTTATACGGCTCTTTTCCCAATTGGTTCCAGATCCCGTGACAAAGAACAGCCAGAGCTTGCCACCATCCTCTACTGGAACCGAGTTGCCTTGAAAGACATCATCCTCCAAGACGAGAGGCTCTATGTTCCAATGTTGATCAGCAAAGCCGTGCGGTAGTAGCTCGCCTGAACTAGGGAACGGTCTCCATGCATGCCAGAGCGCAGTCCGAGGAGCGCATTCGTAGTCGCCACCGAAGAAGAAGCAGTGTAGCCGATCCTGATGCTGAATGAACGAGGGAGCGTTCAGCATCAGGGAGACCTGCGAAGGATAGTTAATTGTTTCGACGATCATGTAATATCTAATACCATAGTATAAGGAGAATCAGTATAAAGAGAATCCATTCCTAGCCTTTTAGAGCACCGCCTTCCAATGCTTTGACGAAGCGCTTCTGCACCAAGAGGTATACAACCATCGGTACCACAGAAACCAAGCTAAGTATTGCGAACAATTGTCCCGGCTCGGCCAGGAATGGCCCTTCATAGTACAGGGGAGCTAAGGGCATGGTTTCCTTGCTGAGGTTGGTCATGATCACAAGTGCCAAGTAGAACTCATTCCACGAGAACAAGAACTGCCATACGGCGACAACAAACAGTGCAGGAATGATCATTGGGACTATGACCCTGGTCAATACGCTCAGCCAACTTGCGCCGTCCAATCTGGCTGCTTCTTCCAGCTCGGTGGGGAAACTATCCAGAGCTCCTTTTATTATCAAAATGGCAAAGGCAATACCAATCGCAGTGTAAGGACCGATCAATCCCCAATATGTATTGAGTCCACCAATATTCTTCAAGAGCAATACGATAGGAACTAGTACGGACGCCAAGGGAATAAATAAAGCTGTAGAAATAATTAAAAATAATACACGACCACCAATGATATGAAGTCTAGAAATTGCAAAACTAGCTAACAATGCAAGGATAATAGTCAGGGTCACGGTACTGAGGGCGACAATTGTGCTGTTAATAAAAAAATGAGGTAAATCAGGGTTCTTCAAAACTGAAGTATAATTAGATAAAGTGGAGCCGCTGAATACTATTAGAGATGGATCAAATGCAGTTACAGCATTACGAAAAGATATATCAATCATGTATATAGTAGGAGATATGCTAAGTATTACAGCAATAATCAAAACGAGATGTGCCCCAATACGACTAAGCCCATGACTTCTTGTAACCGCGGGAAGTTTGTCTGACTTTGCTTTGAAGATGTGCCTAACCATATAATTTTACTCCGCAGTTCCCGTAGAGATAGTAAAACGACCTTTAGCCAATACAAATACAAAGCCTACTAAGATGAAGGATAACCCAAACAATAATGTTGCAAGCGATGCAGATATCGATACTCTATTGTCGACAAAGGCAAGTTTATAAACATAGCTTCCCATAACCTGGCTAGAGTTACCTGGTCCACCATTAGTAGCAATATATACAATTGCGAACTGTTGTAATGCTTGGATAATTGCAAAGATAGTTAGTGTGTATGTCATCGGACGTACCATAGGAATTATTAGTTGCGTCCACAAGCGCCTGCCTGAGGCACCATCAATAGCAGCAGCATCTATTATTCCACGATCTATCTGGGAAATTGCTACTGAGTACAAGAGCACAAACCATCCAAGCCACTGCCATACGTTTACTGCAATTAATGCATAGGTAACTGTATCAGGATTACTAAGTAAAGCAGGAAAATGCGTCCCTAGCCCAATGGCACGTACTAGCCCATAAACTGCCCCATAATCTGGTGCATATAGAGTAGTAAACACAAGAGCGATAACTGTAGGAGTAACTACCATTGGCAGAAAAAGTATAGCTCTATAGAATGCTCGCCCTCGCACAATGTAAAACTCAATCAACATTGCTAGTATGAAACCAATAACTATTTCAAATATTCCTGAAAAAACTACCCATCTGAGCGTATTTGCAAATGAACTTTCAAATGCTGGACGAGCAAATAATGCACTGTAATTGGCAAATATTGATTTGGAATTACTGAAGCTACGAATAATGTTGTATAGAATTGGATAAAGCATAAATAGGAGAAATAACCCCAATGCTGGAACAGCGTAAATCCAGCCAATCCTATGTGGTCTATCCATACTCCGAGCTCACCTGCCTAAATAGGTCTTTGAATGCTTCGAGCTGTACGCAGCTGCTCCTCGAGTAGGACAGAGGCTGACCGCCTTTCTTGTCCTCCCGAGTAACAGCTGCGTCATTAGCATAATACTATATTATTAGTTTAAGTAGCTAATCTCAGGAGTTGGAGGCAGCTACTTTGGCTACTGCAGCCATAGCGGCAGAAGAAGACTCCTTCCCGGTCGCTATGTCCTGCAAATTCTGCACCAAGGCGTTGTACACGGCTGTACTGCCAATGGTATGGGGATAGGCCTTGGTAACATCCTGGCTGAGCGAGTTGAACAAGCTCATCACATTGGCGGGGAAGGAAACCGTTGGTTTGATTCCTTCAAAAGCAGGCAGGTCGTTAAGAGTATTGACTGCCTGGGTCTCGCCAACTCCACTGACAAAGCTCTTGAGCACTGCCTCGGTAGCGGCAAGTTGCTGAGGAGACTTGTCTGCGTTCTTGGTTATGCCCCACCCAAAGTCAACTCCTCCGAGAATTGGGCTTGGTGAACCACCACTGGTAATTGCTGGGAAATTGAAATAACCAAAGTCCATCTGCTTGGCAAGCGGAGGAGCACCTGGAAGTTTGACCTCCTGCAGCCACCAGGAGCCAAGGGACATCATCCCTACCCGACCAGCCGCGAACAAGTCTGCTCCAGTTGGATATTGCAACGCGCTCATGGCTCCAGATTGGAACACTTGCTGGGAAAGTTCTTTCCAGACATGGGCTGCTTCGATCATCCCTGGTTGAGTCCAAGTATTGCCGCCTGTCTCGGCTGCAAGCAGGCCTTGTAAGTCCGTTTGAGCAGCAATTTGCATGTATACCCATTCATCGAACAACCCCGTACCACCTCCCTGGAAGAAGGGAATATACCCAGCCGCGGAGATGGTATGGGCATCGCTGATCAGTTGAGAGAGCGTCTTGGGGGGTGTTAAATGCAGCTTGGCGAATATGGATTTGTTGTACCAGATGCCAATGGTCTCCGCTTCCTGCGGAATGATGTAGGTATTCGTGTTGCCTGGAGGATTTCCGAAGAGAGCTTCCTTGAGCAACGCTGGAGGGAAGTCAGACTTCCAGTTGGAACCCCACAACTTTGCTGCAATTGGGTTGAGTGGCAGAAGATCTGATCTGTACTCTTGCGTTTTTGCACCAGGGGATAGGCCAATCAAATCTGGCAACGTACCACTTGCGGCCGCAGCTGCAAGTGAAGTGTAGAAGGCTGTATGGGGTTCAATCTTGTAACTTATGGTGATGCCAGGATGCCTAGCCTCGAATGATGAGGCCATGAGCTTCATCGTAGGAGATACTGGCGTCCAGGACAGCACGCTCACGGTTGTGGTCTTGCTGGACGAAGGAACCTTCGTCGTCTTGCTCGGCGATGAGCTACATGCCGCAGCGACCACGGCAAGCACTACCAAGAGCGCACTCAACCGTATCTTTCCGCTAATTCGCATTGCTACTCCTTATTTTTATTTTGTTTTATTTTGCTATTCATAGATAATTTCTTATTTGGAAATATCTAAATGATAGAGGTACTGTCTTGCATTTATGTATTTATATATTCCACACCTCCTTTAAATAAATTAAGGCACTTACGAAATCATCTTTAATATAAAGAGTTCTTTTAGAATAAATCATCTTTTATCTATACTATCATATTATCTTATTTTCAAAATTAATAAATTATGCAAACATATATCGAATAATTGGTAATTAAATGCAGACGATGTTTACTGCATACTATCTAGAAAGAGGGCGTACTATCTCTTCCTATTTCTCTTCCTATTTCAGCTAATGTATGGTTGACATCTACAGTGACTGCATACAGTAATTTGTACAAAGAAAACAATTGATCATACCTCCTAGTTGTAGAAGTATCTGGCATGATGGTCTTAGATATTCTTGTCCAATCTGTCGAAAGATCGAACTTTTCCGTAGCCAATCCAGCTAAGTATGCATCCCCGTATGCAGCTCCTATCCCTACCGTAGGCAGGTGCTGCATCTGTCCAGTGACATCAGAGACTATCTGTGGCCATAGATCTCCGCTCGTACCGCCACCAACGGCAACCAACCTGGAAATCTTGGCTCCTGCATTGGTAAAGGCCTCCAAATTGTTTCGTACCCCGTAAGCAGTCCCTTCGAGAAGTGCCCGAGTCAACGCTCCCCTGCTATGTCCCAAGGTCAATCCAGCTATGACTCCTCTGGCCTCCGGGTCGAACAGAGGGGTACGTTCTCCGGAGAAGTAAGGAAGTACCAACAAACCATCCGAACCAGGAGGTACAGCACTGGCCTCCTGCAGCAGCTCGTTTATGTCGGTGGCGGTTAATTCCTCGAACCAACTGATGATTGCCCCGGAGGTGGCCATGCCGCCAGCCAATGTCCATGTTCCGGGGAACGTACCGACGGTATTCCACAAATGTCTGTCGCGATAGGGTCTATCGACCACATCTACGAAGAACATAGTCGTGCCGTACATAACCATTGCATCGCCTATGTTCCTCACCCCAGCCCCAAGGGCCTCACTCCATGCGTCTATGGTTCCGACTGCAACAGGAGTGCCTGACGGAATTCCTGTCTCCTGCGATACCGAATCCAGAACAGTACCAGCTATTTCCTGAGGCCACAGCAGAGCGGGGTATTCAAGGTGTTTACCTACCTCTTCCGCCCAGTCCTCTGCCCAGGTAGTCCTCTCTATGTCGTAGAGAGGGTCGCATTGACTCGCCGAAGAGTGATCCAGAACATATTCGCCAGTCAAGCGCCACACTATGTAGCTATTGGCCATGAAGAATCGTCTGACTCGGCTCCAAGTACTCGGCTCATGTCTTTGCACCCAAAGAATCTTGGGACCAACCGCCTGAGTGGTTAACGGAGATCCGCAACGAGCAAGAATTGCGTCTTCACCATAGCGTTCATTGAGTTCTTTTATCTCCTCGGTAGAGCGAGTATCAACGCCGTACAGTATTGCAGGACGCAATGGAACGCCTGCTTCATCGGCAACGAGCAAACAGGGACCCAGACCACTAATGCATATTCCAGCAAGCGAACTAGGATTTCTATCTCTTAAAAGCTTATTTGACAATGCCTTGAAGTCAGCCCACCAAATTTCGTCTGCATCTTGTTCGAACCACCCTGGTTGAGGCATAGATACGCTATGTGTCCGAACGGCAGAATCGATGACCTCGCCTTCTGAGGTAACCAAAACAGCCTTCGTACTAGATGTTCCTATATCAATACCTAGCAACATACAGCTCACCTAGTCACGTGAGTCGAAATTATCTACTTCGATCCCCAAGAATTTACAAGCAATCTTCATGGATATCGAGACATCTCCTGGCACTGCGTGAATGTGATTTGCTCCAAATCTTGATAAAAATATCTCTGGAGAAGTATTCATTCTTGTGAAAGCATGAGGCCAGGTATATGTGCTCTGTTTCATCAAATTCTCGTTAGTTGCTTCATCGAATTCAAGGAATTCTCCGGAAACGATCTGCAGACGATACCTACCTTCTATCCTGCTCAATCTTGCCAGAGTCACCTCTCCAGGAGCCGCTAGAAAATGAACCGAAGCTCCACCCGCAGGGAAGTAGAAATCTGCGGGGTATAGATGCACCTTCCTCAAATTCTCCGCAGGATCATCGCTTCGTGAAGCAAACCAAGTTGCATGTTGTCCGCTATTCACTAAGTCCCATAGATCCTTATCTGCAAAGTAATGCCTGACATCGGCAAATAGAACGGGACCGCCTGTGACCCCTTTGAACAACTGCATGGTCAAGGCACCGTCCATGTCGTCCTCGGTGGCACATACGAATGGCTCTTTAGGTCCGTCCCAATCATACGGATCGTTCAGGAAGGCCTCCAAGATATCCGTAGTGGCGAAGTATGTAGTCAGTTCTGGCTGACCTTTGATGCCACAAAAGGATAGGTTTGCTTCCTCGATAATGTCACGCATGGCATAATAAGAGCGTATTTGCCGTTCAAGCGTACCCTCGGTCAGAGCCTTGCCATCATAGTGGACAGTAGCGCAGTGTTTTTCCAACCACTGACGCGCAGACCTGACCAATGAAGCTTCTACTAGTTCCGAACGCCTGACGATCTCCCATTGGTCTATCTCCTCGACATCTATGCCGAACTTGGACATCCATTCATCGGTACGGCCCACCGCAGTGTACATACCCATTGACCTACCGCCTATCCGCCCAAAAGTTGTTCCTTTGAGGGCGCTTGCAGCATGTGCCCCAAGACAAATAGCCGAGAGACGTGCACGAACTGCACTGTCATTCATATCGCCCCACAGGCGTTCATGAACCCGTCCCAGCTGATCCAGCCCTCCAGCTGCTGCCAACATACCTACCATGCCCGGGTACTTGGGATCGATGGTGGACAACAGCAACAACGGGGTAGAGGTCATGCTGGCTGCAATCATTGAAAAATTGGGGAAAGCCCAAACTGGATAGTTGAAAATAGTGAGATCTGGATAGCTAGAAGCTACTAGTTGGGCCTCACTAGCCGCCAATGCATTGGAGGTGATTGCGGAGCGCGCTCTGATCACGGTATGACCCATACCCTCGAGAGCACGTACGACACTCTCTTCATTGCTCTGGACGAAGTCACCGACGTCCCTGTTGACAAAGTCTCGACCATCGCTAAATGTCAGCAGCCCGACGAGCGCCATCGCCCCTCCTTTGGCCTTGAAGGATAGTTCCTTCGTCCTGTTGTCTAGTGTTCGCTCTTACGACCTCAGTACTTCACTACTGTGATCACTCAGTTGTAACACTAATGTTATGTAATCGTTTACCTTTCAGTTTAGTTACGAGATCGAACATTGTCAACGCTCATCTACTATGGAATCGTTGAGCTATACAACCATTTCGAGCTGAACGCCACTGAAAGGAGCCCCTATAGATGACCACGATCACCGATGTAGCTAGAGCTGCTGGCGTATCCACTGCTACGGTATCGCGGGTCATCAACAACACCGGCAAGGTGAACGAGTTATTGGCAGAACGCGTCCGTGGAGTCATTGACGAACTCGGGTATCAGCCCAGTCGACTCGCTCGTAGTCTCAGAACCAGGAGAAGTCGTACCTGGGCGGTGATCATCTCGGATATTCGTAATCCTTTCTTCACCGATATGATCAGGGGAATAGAGGACGTTGCCTACAAGAACAACTACGCCGTCGTATTGTGCAATGCCGAGGAGGACGACTCAAAGGTTGCCTCTTACATCCACTTGGCTCTCTCTGAACACATGTCTGGCCTGGTGGTCACCCCAACTTACACTCATCGCATAGACCTAAGCCCTGTACTTGAAGAAGAAGTCCCACTCGTGATGGTCGACCGCAAAGTCGAAGGATACGATTTCGACAGCGTACTGGTGGACAACGTCTGGGGCGCAGAGGAGGCAGTAGAGCACCTTATCGAGGGGGGATACCGACGGATTGCAACTATCGGAGGACCCGTGGAGACAACTACTGGATACGAGCGACTGCTAGGGTATAAAAAAGCTCTTCAGGTACATGGGATCGATATCGAAGAGCAATTTGTTCGAATAAGTACATTTCGCGAAAAAGGTGGCTACGAGGAGATGAGGTTCTTGATCAACCTGGAGCAACGACCCGATGCTGTTTTCGTAGCCAATAATTTGATGACGATTGGCGCGCTCAGGGCACTTCACGAAGCAAATGTAGCAGTTCCTGATGAGATAGCCATCATTGGCTTCGACGACATGTCGTGGTCCTCGCTGCTCCGACCCCCGCTCACTGCAGTAGCGCAGCCCACCTATGAGCTGGGAGCTGAGACCGCTAAACTACTCCTCTCACGAATCGATGGTTACACTGGTCCCGGTCGTCAAGTGGTGTTGTCGCCCACCCTCATGGTTAGGGAGAGCTCCAAACCAAAGCTGAAAAGCCGGTAAGCACCTCGATAGTTTTGTTGCCTGACTTTGTTGCTTTACTTTGTTGCCTGATTTGTGTTGTCCGTAGCAGTATCATCGGTCATCATCAGTCACCACTCGGGGGTGCTCAGAGGTACCGACTATTACTCAGCGAAACCATTTGGTTGCAAAGAGTCCGAGAGATCTGAAAGTATCGACACAGCCTTTTCCACAGCATGACGTGCGCGAGTGACCTTTTTCTCGAACAGCACCATCGGATCCTTGCCTGGTGCAATAGCCCTTCCTCTCATCATAAAAGAGGTTTTTCTTTCCATCATGGAAGGAGTTTGTTCGAATGAGGGTAGGCGACCTTGTTCTTCTTCGTTGTCTTGCTCCTCTCCGCTGGCTGATATGATCTTTTCGCTCTCGTCAATGGCATCATCGCTGTCATGCAAGCGGCTCCGTGCACTGGTTCTAGAACTCCGAGATATAGCTTCCTCGAGTAACTCTATGGCAATACCGGCAAGTTCGTCTGCCAATCGTTCGAGGTCATCTCTTATCTGCTCAATTCGTTCGATTCTTTGTTCACCCATTGAGGGTCATGTCCACGATCTCGATCGGATGACGTACATCAATCCCCGCTGCCTTCAAGTGCATGATGCACCCAGGATTAGCACTGGCCACCAGGGTAGCTCCACTGCGTTGTATCGATGCCAGTTTGAGCGATCGAATGGCCTGTGCCATTCGAGGATGTTCGGCCATGTAAGCGCCGCCAGCACCACAACACATGCCATCGTCGTCGAGCTCGACCAGATCCGCATATCTGCTGAGAACAGCTCTTACGCTCATATGGGATTGCTGGACATTTCGTAGATGACATGGGTCTTGAACAGCTATTACTTTTTCCATACGCCTCCTCGGCTCTGGCAGTTCATCAATTCGTTGCTCGAGCCATTCATGGATGTCTTGGACCCGTGCAGAGAAACGGTGTGCTTCGGGAGTCCCCAACAACCTGCCATACTCCTTCATTGCTGCTCCACAACCAGCGGAGTTAACCACTACAGGTGCGGTCCCTGGCATTGAATCCATGGTTCTTCTCGCTAGCTCCACAGCATGATCCTTCAACCCTCGGTGAAGATGCAAGGCCCCACAGCAAGCCCCCTCGGATTCCGACAGAGTGACCCCTGCCCCAGTTGCTTGCATCACTCGTAGCGTTGACTGATGGATCTCTCTCATCCAGGCATCCATGACACAACCAGTGAACAGCCACGCATCACTTCCGCTTGATCGAAGCGGTTCGCGATGAATAGGCAGGTCGTCCGGGATGAACCCCTCCGTAAGTTGCTTGGGCAAAAGATGGAGTCGTTGTGCTAGGGCAATACCAGTCGAGGCTCCTAATAACAACCTATGATGAGCAAGCACAGCTAGCCCAAGTTTCTCCATCCGACCAACAGAACCAGGCATCCCCTTGCCAACAGGCATTACTCCCTTCGGTTGAGTTGCCAACGAATAGCGCACCTGCTCCATTAGGCTTCCAAAAGGCACGGAAGATGGACATGCTCGTTCGCAAGCTCTGCACTGTACGCACGTCTCCATATCTGCAACGAATTCAGTAAAGAATTCGAGTTCGTCCTCATCCTTGGAGGACAATTCTCGTGAGACCGACCCCTGTGAAGCCGTTTTCTGCGAAGGAGACTCCTGTGGGACCGATCTCTGTTGTGAAAATCGTGATTCAGCCATCCTCATTGCTGCTATCCGACCTCTTGGAGAAGCACTTTCCTCGCCAGTCACTCGATACGTCGGACAGAAAGGTAGGCATAATCCGCAACCTACACAGGCAGAAAGCTCTTCGTCGTTTATGACCAAGGATTGAATCATCCTGCAGATGCCTTTCTTGCTGACTCGTTGCATCCCTTATTCACAAAACGCCCCCTGTTCACAGAAGGCTCCTACCCGGATTAAGTCTGCCCATAGGGTCAAAGAAATCTTTGAGTCGCTTGTGCACTGCCAAGGTAGGGGTAGGTAAGGATGCTCCTAGAGTTGGTTCGGCGGTTGAAGTGGTTCTCATCGTATCTGAGCCGCCATCCTGTAGGGCCGGGTCAACAATCGATCCTGGAGGAAGAGGTGATAAGGCCATACCGGGTGGAGTCGACTGCACATTTGAATCCAGGTGGACCAAACCCACTCCTATCTCGGCTACATAAGAGGATGGGGCAAGAGAAGTTGCATACTGTTTTATAGCTGAAGGTCGCAAGGAAACTCTTTTCCCTTTGGGAAGGTGTGGTGGGGCATCGACCTCCTCGAAGTGCTCCCTCAAACAGGCCAACTCTGCCTGTACCTCTCTCCCGCTACCCTCTAATAGCACCCAAGTCTTGATCCCATCCCACAATATGCTAGAGGGACGGAATAGTTGTTTGCGTATCTCGAATGGATTACCTTCGGTGACGATCCATTTGGCCACACGAGGCCTTGGTTGGGTGCGAAGTACTACTTCAGCTAGGCACCCAAGAGTGCCCAGCGACCCGACGAATACTTTGGGTAGATCGAATCCACTGACATTCTTCACAACTGGAGCCCCACCTTTGATCAGCTTCCCTGCAGCATTAACGTAACGGATCTCCAATACGAGATCGCGAATAGGTCCCCACCGTAATCTCCGTATGCTGCTCCACCCAACAGAAAGGGCACCGCCAATGGTAGGGCTACCCTGCTGATCCACATCGACAGGAATCATCTGCCCCTTCTCTTCCAGGGCAATGATCAGTTCCCGTAACGGCGTACCTGCCCTTACTCTTACCATCATCTCATCAGGAAGAACTTGCACTATACCAGAGGGAGCCCTGACCTCCCTGGCAGATGGGTCAGGTAATCCTCCTACCTCCCAGTGTGTACGACCTCCTACAATACAGACAGGACCCTCAGGTCCAACCTCTTCGGCAAATAGCTCCAGCTCAGAACGAGACACCGACCCAGATTCCTTCATGCCCAAGCTTTACCTGCCCTTGCCAACAATTGCGCCACCTCGCTGCAGCGTGATCCCTCCGGCAGGACCTTATGAGGGTTCATGATGCGTTCTGGGTCGAACACCAAACGGAGTCGGTCCTGTTCAACTAGATCGTCATCCCCGAACAACACTCCCATGAGGTCACGCTTCTCCAAACCTATGCCATGCTCACCCGAGAGAGCACCACCGTTGGCTACACATAGCTGGGCAATCTTGTTCCCAGCCTCATGCACTCTCTCGTTTTGGTCTTGGTCACGACCATCATAAGGAATGATGGGGTGCAAGTTGCCGTCTCCGGCATGAGCAACATTGACTACAGTCACATCGAAGCTATCAGCAATATCGCACACGCTGCGCAAAGTTTCAGTCAGTCGTGTACGGGGCACCACCCCGTCATGAAGATAATAGTTCGGAGCTATTCTTGCCAAAGCACCAAACGCCGACTTCCTGGCTTTCCACCAAATTGCACGGGTCGCCTCATCCTGAGCTATCTGACTCGAGATGGCACTCTCGTCGTGTGCTATCTCTGCTACAACTCGAGCTGCTTCCTCGACCGCTGCTTCAGTACCGTCAACCTCCACCAGCAAGATGGCAGCAGCATCAACGGGTAAGCCAGCGTGAACGAATTCCTCGACCGCCTCGGTGATGCGCTGATCCATGAGTTCCATTGCTGCAGGAACATATCCAGTAGCGATAATTCTCGAAACCGTGTTGGCTGCACTGTCAAGAGTAGGAAATCCTAACAGTACGGTCTTCACGGCAGGGGGTAATGGAGTCAACCTCACTGCAATTCGGGTAGCTATACCCATAGTCCCCTCGCTCCCGACGAACGCAGCTCGCAGATCATAGCCGACTGGTTCTGGATCAAGACCACCTAGAACCAATACCGAACCATCTGGGGCCACTACTTCTACGGCTAACACATGAGAACTGGTAACTCCATAGGAAAGACAGTGTGGGCCCCCGGAGTTGTTGGCTACGTTCCCTCCGATCGTACAAGCCTGCTGACTGGAGGGATCTGGGGCAAAGTGCAATCCAAGATGGGCAACCTTACGAGAGAGGTCCAAATTGAGCACTCCCGGCTGCACCCAAGCAATCCGTTCGTCCTCGTCTACCTCTATAACTCTGTTCATCTTGGTAGTTACTATGACAACTGGAGCAAGCCCTTCGTCAGGAACCGGAACTGCCCCACCAGAAAGTCCTGTGCCAGAACCACGAGGTATCACCGGATGACCGTACCTCCCAGCGATCCGGACGCACTCCTGTACCTCTTCAGTAGTCAGCGGAAAGCAGACAACTCCCGCGCTCCCACCAGCACTTCCCAGTGCATCTCGCCCGTAGAGCACGTTCTCGATCGGAGTTGACCTGACCCTCGAGGGATCCAGAGCACTTTGCAGAGCACCTACGAGAGAAGCAAATCCGTCACTTGCTAGCTGCATGGTTAATTACCTGCATGATAATCGCTCCTGTTTAGAGGAATCGACAGTTGACACCGTTCAGCCCTGTTGATTCACCTCATGTACCTTTATCTCACCCTCTGCATACTTGGCGCGCAATACTTTCTTGTCAAACTTCCCTACGCTGGTCTTGGGAATGTCGTCCAGAAATGCCCAGCGTTCTGGCAGCCACCAATTAGCCACCTTGCCCTTCAAGTAGCTGGTCAACTCCTCAGGAGATGGTGATGCTCCGGCCACCGGAACTATACAAGCCAGTGGCCGCTCCTCCCACCGGCTATCAGGAACTGCCACAACAGCAGCCTCGAATACCTGAGGATGACCCATCAAGGCATTCTCTAGATCCACTGAAGATATCCACTCGCCACCAGACTTGATCACGTCCTTCGTACGGTCGGTTATCTGGAGGAAGCCCTTCTCGTCCAAGGTGCCAACATCACCAGTACGGAGCCAGCCATCATGAAAGCGTTCATCCGAAGGATCCTTGTAGTACGCACCGGTAATCCAAGGGCCTCGCACTTCGATCTCTCCAACCGACTGACCGTCGGCAGGCAACACGCTGTCGTCCAATCCCACAATCCTGGCTTCTACTCCAGGGACTACCCTGCCTGCCTTCACCCGATAGGAGATTTCTTCTTCTGCTGGCGTACCCCTCGGAGGGATAGCCAGCGACGCTACGGGACTGGTCTCGGTCATCCCCCAGCCTTGTACGATAGGAACTCCGTATCGCTCCTCGAAACGCTCGATCAACGCTTGGGGAACTGCTGACCCTCCAGCCAACAACCCGCGGAGTGAAGATAGGTCGAGAGCATGATCCTCTCCGAAGCGAAGCAGGTCATTCCAGATGGTTGGTACACCAGCAGATATAGTGGGACGATCGTTGGCGATCATATCTGCAAGATGGGCAGCTTGCAGATATTGCTGAGGCATGAGCAGATCACATCCAACCATCCAAGCAGCGTATGGCACTCCCCAAGCATTGGCATGGAACATAGGGACAACGATGAGGGCTTTGTCGGCCTCCGAGAGCCCGAGAAGAGCAGCCGAAGTAACTGCCAAAGAATGCAGGTAAGTGGAGCGATGACTATAAACCACCCCTTTGGGATTACCGGTAGTACCAGTCGTATAACAAATAATTGCTCCAGCACGTTCATCGAGATCTGGCCAGCTGTAGCCAGTGCTCTCGTTAGCCAGCAGCTCTTCGTAGTTGATCGTGTCTCCTAGCGCTCCTGAGTTGTCGTCCCCGATAAGCACGATATGCTGTACTGTTTTCAGTTCGTTGACCACTTTGGCAAGGACAGGAGCCAAGGCGGCCTGTACCAGCAGCACTTTGTCTTCAGCATGATTGATTACATAAACAAGCTGATCAGCGAAGAGCCGTATGTTGATGGTATGGAGAACTGCTCCCATGCTTGGGATGCCCAAGTAGGCTTCCAAGTGCTCTTGGTTGTTGAAGCAAAAAGTTCCTACTCTATCGCCAAGCCCTACCCCCAACCGAGCAAGACCAGCTGCCAACTGCTCTGCTCGGTCGCCTACCTCGCCGAAACTAGCTCGTCGCCTATTGCCAGGCTCGAAAGTCGTCACTTCACTGGTCGAGTAAATTGTCTTTCCTCGCCGCAAGATATCAGTGATTAACAAAGGTGCTTCCTGCATGGTGCTAACCATGGGCACAAGCCGTCCTGTCATACCTCCCACCTCCTTGAGCTCCCCCTGAATGATGAGCATATAGCTGGTAACCAATGTTAGCAGGGCATGGCTGCCCTCAGCGATACTACATAAGCATCACGAGCAAGCACATCGTAAAACGGTTTCCGAGTAGGTGTCTGCTCGTTAATCAGAGGTTGGATGCATTCACACAAGCAAGCGCTTTCAAGATAGAGTGGCTCTCCCCTTGCACTCTCCCGACCTGGAGACCGGGGCACTGCGCTGCTTTGTTGTTTGTTGGTAACTACTGTTGGTAACTATAAACTATTTGTGCATTTTTCATGTATTTTGATTATATCTAAATGTACCTCATACAATATAACATGATCAAAATAGCAATGGCTTTGTTGTTGGGAATTTGTTTATCCGTCCTCGTTGGTGCATGCAGTGTTCTACTGTTGCCCTCTATCGGTGGCCAGGGTGGAATTGGTGGGGACGGATCGGTTATGACGATCAATGCCGAGGCAATATCCGTAAAGATGTTGTCCCTGTATCATGCTGCGGCCAAGACCTGTCCAGGACTGAGTTGGAGCATCTTGGCCGCCATAGGGAGCATAGAGAGCGACAACGGTATGTCGAGCTTGCCAGGGGTCAACTCCGGCAGCAATTACATGGGGGCCGAGGGACCCATGCAGTTCGAACCTGCCACCTTCTTGGCCTATGCTACCGTTGGTCCAGGCGGTGCCGTGCCCCCAAACCCCTATAATCCCGTCGATGCCGTATACACAGCAGCAACCATGCTTTGTGCAAATGGGGCATCCAACCCGAGCGGTCTCGAGGCTGCTGTATACGACTATAATCATTCACTTCGCTATGTAGAACAGGTGCTGGCTATCGCCAAGCAGTATCGTCGTAGCATGGGAGCTACACGATGAAGAAAGTCAGCGTTTCCTGGAGCGGTGACCGCTGTTTTGATGGCGTCGATTCCAAGGGCATGCCCGTTGATATCGACGGTCATCAAAAGCTGGGAGCAAAACCATCCGAGTTGCTACCTATAGCTCTGTGTGCTTGTTCCGCTGTCGACGTAGTGGAGGAGTTGCGCAAGTCCAAAGGTGAGCTACTTGGTCTCGAAGTAGAGGCATCTTTCACCCAAGCAATTCGTCATCCATGGCCATTCCAAAAGATTCATCTGCACTACGTGGTAACAGGGGATGGAATAACCGTGGATGATGTCGATGAAGCCATCCGGTTGAGCCTCGAAGAACGATGTTCTGTAGCTGCCACGATACGAGCCAGCGTCAAGCTGGAGTCCAGCTTCGAGTTGCGGCAGCCAGAGCATCCTCGAATGCAGCTCTGATCTCATGAGGAAATGGACGAGACTTATGGGCATTCCTGCTGATGTGCACTGCGGTCAACTCTGCAGTGGCCACCACTTCGTTGTCTTCTTGGCAAACCATGGTGTGCTTGAATCTAGAGGTACTGTTGGTCACCTTGATCGGTTCAGTGTAAATAGCAATGGTGTCTCCTGGAAACAGTTCACGCTTGTATTCGATATGCTGTGATACTGCCGCCATGCCAATTCCCGTATCACGCATGTATCGTGAAGTTATACCCATGCGAGAAAAGAAGACCCAGGTAGCTTGGTCAAACATGCCTACATACTGGCGGACGTTCATATGGCCCATATGATCCGTGTGCTCAGGATAGACAACCCCAACGAAGGTGGGAAGTTCCTCTTTCTTGTTCATCTTGACAATGTTATTTACTCAGGGAGATCGCCGCTACACCTGACGAACTACTAAGCCGCTACACCTGACGAACTACTAAATAGCGAAGATTCGGATAGGTTGCCAAGGATAGACGCATACAAGAGAGTTGCAATAGCGGATCCGTGGACCGTAGTCGAGCGTCCAATATACCTATACCACTGCTGCCCTGGCGAAGCGTAGAACGAGTTCGACGTGATTGGCAGCAAACCGTTCAGATAGTAAATTTGGAGTAAGTATCCAAGAGAGTTTTAATAGCTTTGTAGCAAGAGATTAAAGAAAAATTACCAGTATAAATAGTGTCTAGTTTCCGGGGGGAAGTCCACAGCGACTCAAGCGCAGCAAAAGCGACGCTACCAATGAGTTAGGGGGTTGGTGCAATGCTTGATTGGGATTCAGCAAAGAATGACATCACAGCTGGCGTCGACCTGAGACCAGGCGATATCTTGGCGAATCGCTACAAAGTCGAGAAATTGATCCATGAAGGTGATCGACGACGCACATATCTTGCGACAGACACAAAGCTAGTCCGTGAAGTTGCATTGTCGGTCGTAAACCGCAAAGCGATGCGACTCGACCCCGAAGGCGTTGAACGAGAAGCGAGGGTGCTCGCCCGCATCAGCAACCACGACAACATCGTCTCTGTGTACGACTATCACGTGGTAGCGGACGAGCTACAGTTTGCCGTGTTCGAGTACCTAGGGGGCGGAACGTTAGCGGACGTCATACAGAACGAAGGTCGGTTGCCACCCAACGAGCTCCTCCGGCTGGGCCGCCAGCTTACCCGAGGGCTTGCTCACCTCCACAGTTCAGGTGTCCTTCATCGCGACATCACCCCAAAGAACATACTTTTTGATCAGCGTCGAGTTGCGCATCTCGGGGACTTCGACTCCGCGATCATACTGTCCCACCCACCTTCGGTTCTCCCCGCCACAACTAACACGTTCGCGAGCCCAGAGGAGATAAGGGGTGAACGGTTGGACGTGCGTGCCGATCTGTACTCACTCGGCGCCATCCTGTACCTCGCAGCCCTTGGGACAATGCACCTCGGCTCGATCAAATGGCTGAGGTCAGAGAGGACCGATCTCCCGTCGTCGTTCGCTGACCTCGTCGCACGTTTGCTGGCCAAGTCACCTGAGGAACGGCCATCAGACGCAGAGGCGGTGTTGCAATGGCTTGAAGACATCCGCTACGCATCGAATATCGAAGCCTTGGTTGCTGGAGGGGAGAGCCAACAGGTGGAGTTCAAGTCCTCGCTATTCCACATATATGGCGAGTTGCCTCCAAAATACAAGGCCAAGATCGAACAGGGCTCCCTCTCTGAAGCTCAGGCTAGAAAGGAAATACAAAAAGAGCTCCAATTGGAGGTCACTAAGACGATCGCGGCCTTCCTCAACAGTGAAGGAGGAATACTACTCATTGGGGTCGACGATCAAGGTCGGATCGTAGGTATAGAGGGTGACTTTAGCGACATGCCGCAAAAGAAACCAAACAGTGACGGTTGGCTACTGTCTCTGCAGCAGTTCATTGTGAACAATCTTGGTGAAGAGACCTTTAGCGCAGTTCGCATCTCTCTGGTTCGCCACGGCGAGATGAACGTGGCTGTAGTGTCCTGTCCACGTCGAGCGACCGAGACGTGGCACCAAGGAGATAAGGAAAGCGAGGTCTTCTACATCCGAGCTGGGAACGAGACGCGAAAGCTAGAAGGTAGCCGTCTTGTGACGTACGTCAGAGAGCACTGGCCTCGGTAAAGTTGTAGACGTCGCAGCATCTTTCCCGGTTGGATGCCGATCATCCGCCTAGTGGGTCTCGTTCTCATAGAGCAGGTCAACAAATGGACCGAAGTCCCGCCGCTTGTCAATTGCTAGTTCACGACCCCGACTACTAAAAGGACGTCATGGACCTCGCACTCCAGTTCTCGACACGCTGCATCGCCGCCTACGGCGAGCGGGGACCGAACCAGGGGCTCCTCAACACGTCCAAGCTCGGGGGTGATTGTCGCTCTCGGTACTTCTTCCTTCACAACGTATTACTTCGAGAGGGAACCCCTCGGCGCAACCATCGCCTCATTCGCAAGCGCAACACTGGGTTGGGGATGGACGAGACTGTCGGGTTCGTTCCATCCGGAGCAACCTTCCCCGGACCAGTCTCCCTCACAAGCTGGCGATCTTTCTCATGCTGCTCGGCTTGGCGTCGATTCCTCTTACCGGGAACGGTTCATCATATCATGAACTTCGAGCTAAGAACACCACCCATCCGGTTGTACCGGAGGGCGGATGTGAGGCTGGAACCGGGAGAACCGACGAGGTGCAGGGTTCTCATACGGATACTTTGGTGGGCGTTAGAGGACTCGAACCTCCGACCTCAGCCGTGTGAAGGCTGCGCTCTAACCAACTGAGCTAAACGCCCATCCATTGATGGTGAAGATCAT
>JAMDDE010000035.1:0-3011 GCA_023489235.1 Actinomycetota bacterium
ACGACCCAGTAGGCATCCCTTGGAGAACTCTGGCTATCATAGGAGTAGCTGCAGCTGCAGTTACCTTTATCCTACTGGTAGCCGGAAGCTTGAGCAGCTATGATAACTATGCACTAAGCAGCGACTTTGGTATATACCATCAAGCCTGGTACCAGATAGCTCACGGCCAGCTGAACCCAGTCGATACCATAAGCCCGAAGGGACGAAGCGCTTACGGCATCCCCTACCTCGACAACCACTTCGAGCTCATCTTCTGGCCACTATCCCTCCTCTACTTCATCTACCCCCACTCTATCGATCTGCTCCTTGTCCAAGACGCTGCTACCGCAGCTACGCTGGTAGTAGCCTTCCTCTTCGTTTGCGACATGCTCAGGAAGGAATGGACGAGGAGTGGGCGAAGCGGAACTATCGTGGCTGTAGTTGTCCTGGCGGTCCTCGTCGCCGACCCTTTTACCTACTGGGCTGCCTCGGGCAACTTCCATCTCCAGGCAGTAGCCACTCTGTTCCTCGTCTTAGCCGCAAGGGATCTTTTTGCAGGGCATAGAGGACATAAGAGACGAAGCTACCTCTGGATGGTGGCACTGCTTGCCTGTGGCGATGTTGCAGCCACGTACTTGATCGGACTTGGGCTGTCTGCCTTGGTATCCGGACGAGAAACGGCCAAGGTAGGTGGCATGGCCATACTGACCTCCTTGGCTTGGTTGGCTCTCGTCAGTGCCCTTCACGCCAATCACGGTTCCGATCTGGTCAGTTTCTACGGGTATCTAGCTTCACACCCTATTCACTCTGGTGGGATTGCCGCGATAATGACCATTCTGCTCGGAATAGTGACCCACCCGAGCACTCCGATACGTCAGATAGGTTCCCGCTTGGGCGATCTATCCCGAATGATCCTAGGAGCGGGTACCATCGGACTGGCCTCCATCATAGGCGCCGGGGTCTCGTTGGTCGTACTGGTTGTGAACGCCCTTTCTGCTGGTAACTTCCTCCAACCTCGACTGGCCTTCCAGGACTTCCCTGCTTTGGTATTCATAGCTATTGGCATAGCTTCCGTAACGGCGTGGTTGGGGAAGGTAGGTAGGGTTGGATTCCTCCTTTCCCTCGCTCTGTTGGCTGTGTCCCTTGCTGGCGTGGCTGTGACTGGAACAACTTGGTTCCCCAAGCTCTCCTCTAGTCTGGCTAGCCAGTACAGCGCCAACACTCCCATCCTGGTTCAAGCAGCTCGCACCATCCCCTCGAATGCAGAGGTGGTGGCCACCTCCTCGGTAATTGGCCGGTTTTCCGGCCATCGTTACGTGTACCCACTAGCAGGCATCAGAACCTTGGGGGAAAGCAACCGCCTTGCAACCGTCACCACGGAGCCCATCTCCACCAGAACGGTATTCTTCATCGTCGTGACCGATACCAAAGGGCAGTTCCTGGTGGCACCCAGTCGAGTCATGCGCTACGCTGCTTCCTATCTGAGCAACCACTACCACACTACGACAGTGGCAAAGGGGGGTGATGTGGTGGTACTGAGGGCTTATTTCCCTCCGCGGGTACACTCGATAGACATACCTGTCCCCTTGGGAGTACTTTTCGGGAAGAGCAAGGTGGGATAGATACCGATAAGAACAGGAACAATGATAACAAGAGAGAGTGAGGGGATGATGGCGAATGATTTGAAGAGGGAGGGTATAAGCGAGGCTTCAGCGACAAACGAAAGGCTGACTCCACGAAGGGGGGTGGAGATCCGGGAGGTAGGGCCACGGGACGGCCTACAAGTGGAAAAACCCCTGTCAGTCGAGGAACGACTCTCCTTGATCAAAGCACTGGTTGAGGCTGGAGCTACCGAGATCGAGGCTGCATCGTTCGTCTCCCCCAAGGCGGTGCCTGCCATGGCCGGTGCAGGCGAACTGTTCAAGGCCCTGGACGACTCCGACGAAGTGCGTTACTGGGCGCTTGTGCCCAACCTACGCGGCGCAGAGATGGCTCTGGAGTCCTCTGCCAAGGCCTTGACAGTCACCATCTCTGCTTCCCCCGCTTACAACCTGCACAATGTCGCTATGTCCATAGAGGACTCCATCCGTGAGCTGACCCGTATCACGGCGCTCGTTGCCAACTCATCCAACTCCAGGGAGATTCCTGTCGATGCCGTGGTGTCCTGTGCCTTCGGATCTCCTTATGAAGGTGACATCTCTCCATTGGACGTAGCTGTACTCACCGAACGCCTCTTGGAGATTGGGGTGAGCAGGGTAACTTGGGCAGACACTACTGGCATGGCCACTCCTAGGCTCATCACCGCCCTGTTGGAGAGTTCCTCCCCTCCCGATGTCGGTCTGCACCTCCATGACACCAGAGGCACAGCTCTGCTCAACGCCTATGTAGCCCTGGAGCACGGCGTGCGACGCTTCGATACGGCAATAGGTGGGTTAGGGGGATCGCCCTTTGCAAAAGGTGCTAGTGGCAACCTTGCCACATGCGATCTCGTCTACCTCTTGGACGAGATGGGCATCGCCAGTGGATTCAACCTCAGCAAGCTACTGGAAGCAGCTTCGCTGCTCGAGCAGCTGGTAGGGCATCCGTTGCCGAGCAAGGTGTATGCTGCAGGGCCTAGGATTGCTACAAACTCTTGAAGCGATGCCCAGCCCAACCGCTGCAGCGATCCCCCGAGGCTCTTGTCCTGTCGATCAGCAAGGAGCACCATGAAAAATATTGAGAGGATCATCTGGGAACCCGTTGTAGATACAGCCAAAATGGCAGGGAGGTAAGAGTACCATGACCGGTACCAAGAAGATCATCTGGGAGCCCATCCCCGAACGGTCCGAGTCCTCTGGCATAAGGAGGTACATGGACTGGCTGAGGGAGAACAAGGCTCTCTCCTTCGACGACTACCACTCTCTCTGGGGGTGGTCGGTAGCCAACATAGACGACTTCTGGGAATCCATGTGGCAGTACTACGGGATCAAGGCTCACAAGGAGTACTCGGCAGTCCGTAACGGACTAGGCATGCCCAATACCCGCTTTTTCGA
>JAMDDE010000035.1:3525-5996 GCA_023489235.1 Actinomycetota bacterium
ATTGGCCTTACCGAGGAGCTGGAGTTCGAAGAGGTTTCCTTCAGCCATCCTCTCTGGATCCTCTACTCCTCTGGCACCACCGGTATCCCCAAGGCCATTGTGCAAGGACATGGCGGCATCCTCATGGAGCACTTGAAATTCATCGACCTGCACTTGGACATCACCGTAGGGGATCGCCTGTTCTGGTTCACCACGACTGGCTGGATGATGTGGAACCTGCTGGTGAGTGGTCTATGCGTAGGAGCCACTATTGTCTTGTACGATGGTAGCCCTAACTACCCCAACTGGGGAACTCTATGGCAGATGGCTGCATCCGAAAGGCTCACCTGCTTTGGTACCAGCGCTTCCTTCATCCACGCCTGTATGAAAGAGGGAGTGGAGCCTGCTTCCCTCGGAGACCTATCTTCTCTGGAAAGTGTCGGCTCCACTGGGTCGCCCCTCTCTCCGGAAGGTTTCTCCTTCATCGTCGAGCATGTTGGTTCCTCGGTGTTACCTGCATCGATAAGTGGAGGAACCGACCTTTGTACTGCCTTTGTCGGCTCCGTTCCTATCCTCCCCGTCTACGAAGGGGAGATCCAGTGCCGTGCCCTAGGGGCCAAGGTGGAGGCTTATGATCCAGAGGGCAAGTCGCTCATCGGGGAGGTGGGCGAGCTGGTGATCACTGAGCCCATGCCTTCCATGCCTTTGTACCTCTGGGGTGACGAGGACGGCTCCAAGATGCAAGGTAGCTACTTCGAGCCATACCCGGGGATCTGGCGACACGGCGATTGGATCGAGATAACCGAGCGGGGCACTTGCATACTGTCGGGGCGCTCCGACGCTACTCTCAACCGCGGTGGTGTTCGCATGGGCACCGCCGAGTTCTACAGGGTTACCGAGAGCTTCACCGAAGTGACAGACAGCCTGGTAGTCGACACCTCTAGAGGGGCACAGGAAGGTGAGCTGATCCTGTTCGTCCAACTAGCCCCAGGTGCCAACCTGGACGACGATCTCCGTGGAAGACTGACTGCGGAGATACGCTCTAAGCTCTCTCCTCGACATGTCCCTGACCGAATCGTAGCAGTGGAGGCCATCCCTCGTACCTTGAACGGCAAAAAGCTCGAGGTGCCCATAAAGCGCATACTCCAAGGAGCAGACCCTGCCAAGGTGCTTAGCGAGGGTGCCTTGGCCAATCCCGAGTCAATAAGGGCATTCACCGAGATGGCTCGCTCTGTGTTGGGCTAAGCTAACCGCATATGGCCACTATCGAACTTGATCAGGTCTCCAAGGTGTTCCCTGGAGGCACCAAAGCGGTATCGGAACTCAACTTGAACGTAGCCGACGGTGAGTTCATGGTCTTGGTCGGACCATCCGGTTGCGGGAAGACTACCACCCTCCGTATGGTTGCTGGACTCGAGGAGGTATCCTCGGGGACCGTGAAGATCGGCAATCGAGTAGTGAACAACGTATCCCCGAAGGATCGTGATATCGCCATGGTGTTCCAAAACTATGCCCTCTATCCTCATATGACGGTGGCAAAGAACATCGGGTTCGCCTTGCGAATGCGCAGAACCCCCAAGGATGTCATAGAGGCCAAGGTGAAGGAGGCAGCACACATCCTTGGACTGACCGAGGTACTAGATCGTAAGCCGGGTCAACTGTCAGGTGGGCAGCGCCAGCGAGTTGCCATGGGAAGAGCGATCGTACGGGAACCATCGGCATTCTTGATGGACGAGCCGTTGTCCAACCTCGATGCCAAGTTACGCGTGCAGATGAGAGCCGAGGTCACTCGCATCCAGCGACACCTGGGCGTAGCCACTCTCTATGTGACCCACGACCAGACCGAGGCCATGACCATGGGGGATCGAGTAGCCGTACTCAAGGATGGCATCTTACAGCAGTGTGACACCCCGGAGGTTCTCTATGATCATCCAGCCAATTTATTCGTAGCTTCGTTCATAGGCTCGCCAACCATGAATCTGTACGAAGGTCGAGTCCTCTCCTCGGGGGATGGGCTGGCAGTGGACATAGGGGATCAACGCCTCTACGTTGGCGCAGAGGAGGTGACGACCAGGCCAGGTTTGAAGGCCTACAAGGATCAGATCGTTGTAGTAGGTATACGTCCGGAACACCTCTATGGCTTGTTGGGCACTCCCTCTTCGTCGATGACCACCCCTTCCCCCTCGGGAACCTCTCTCTCCTCATCGGAGGGAGGCAATGCGCTGAAGGTAAAGGTGGAACTGGTGGAGTCGCTCGGCAGTGAGCTCATCGTTCACTTCCGCATCAATGCAAAGACAGTGGAGGTGGAGCAAGCTGCTGGCAAGGACGAGAACTTAGCCGATCTCGCTGTTCAAGGAGTTCTCTCTGGTGGATACGGCCAAGCCCGCATAGAACGAAGCCATGAGGTGAAAGCGGGTGAAGACATCTGGTTGAGCGTGGACACCAACCAGCTGTATTTCTTCGATGCGAAGACAGGACTGGCCATTACCTAA
>JAMDDE010000072.1 GCA_023489235.1 Actinomycetota bacterium
ATGCGGGCCTTGCCGCAAACCAGCGTAGCCGCAGTCAACGCCTCTGGTTAGACCCGGAAGCTCGGCCCTAAAGGGCCAAGAGAGTCACCGATCGATTGCCGTAGCATGAGAAAAGCGAAGTAGCGTAATCCCAACTGCACGAGTGAGCTCAGAACTTGTCCGTGAGAGCAAGGGTTCAGGGACGGAGAAGATATCAAAGATGAGCTCTCCAATATTCTAGAACATCGGATAAAGTATTCGCTAAAGGTATCTCCGGCCTCCATCCTGTTGTTGCTTTGATCAAGCTAGCATCGCCTCGAATAATTGGAATGTCTACCGGCCTGACGAGTTCTTGGTTTACTACTGCATCAACAGATACCCCTGCTATCTTCAACAACATTTGTACGATCTCAGAGATGGCTACATCCTGACCGGAACATACGTTGTAAACTTCGCCAGGTCTACCATCTACGGCCAATGCCCTATAGGCTCGTACGACATCTCGTACATCGGTAAAGTCTCGACGAGGAGTCAAATTGCCTACTGGTATGGTAAGAAGACCTTTTCGTTCTGCTTCCACGATCCGACGTGCAAGAGCAGAGACTGCAAACTCCGCGGTTTGCCCTGGCCCTACGTGGTTGAAAGGTCTGGCTCGCACAACAGGTAACCCATAACCTAGGTAGGCCTGAACCCCCAAGAACTCTGCGGCTACCTTGCTAGCTGCATAAGGAGAGATTGGAGCCAAGGGGGCATCCTCGCTCAAAGCACTACTTCCCACCGCGGGAGCACCATAGACTTCCGACGAGCTAACCAATATAACTTTAGGAGAGTTGCTCAGATGACGAGCTGCCTCAAGAAGATGAAGCGTCCCTATAGCATTGACTTCGAAGGTTTTCTCTGGATGCTCCCATGATTGCCCTACATGGGTAAAGGCAGCTAAATGATAAATTACATCTGGTGACGTAGATTCTAGGGCCTTAGCAAGCCCCTGGCGATCAGTTATATCTACACTACTGTCCGGTGCATATACGGTATCCCCTACCTCTTGAAGATACGTAGTTAACCATTTACCTACGAACCCATGACCACCGGTTATGAAAGCACGCACTACCTAACTGTACAGCGTGTTGTACCAATTGTTATCCAGCCCGAGTCGTTAAGCCCAGCTACCTCACAAGGGGCTCGCAAAACACTTGAACATCATTGCTTGAACAGCTAGCGACCGCACTCAACGCCATAACCTAGCCTTACGACAACAGCGGTAAGGATGAACCTGTCCACTTACCTCCTGGATGTAGCTGCAACGCGGTATGCTTCTGAGTGTATTTTTGCGCTTCTAGCCCAAGTGTACTTTGCCGCCCTAGCAATTCCTCGTTCCCGTAGTAGCTTTCTCGGCTCAGCTCCAGAGATTACTGCCTCCATAGCTTCGGCTAAACCATCTACATCTCCTGGTTTGATCAATAGGGCAGCATCCCCCACCACCTCTGTCATTGCAGTACCAGAGGTCGTCACCACTACAGCTCCACATGCAAGAGCCTCCAAGGCGGGTAGCCCAAATCCCTCGGCTATCGATGGGTAAACTACAACCTCTGCTCTACGCAAAAGTACGGCCACAGCCTCCTCGGCTACATGCCCAAGTCTAATAATCCGTGTACTATGGCGTGCTTTGGCAATAGCTTCTTCGACGGCATGAGCTCCCCACCCAGCTATGCCAGCTATTACCAAGGATAGGTGAGGATTATTAGAGCTCACTAGGTCGAATGCACGTACTAGACTGGGTACATCCTTTCGAGGCTCCAAGGTGCCCACAAAAGCAACATAGGGCTCTCGTATTCCCAATGAAGACAAGACAGCCTCGTCATGCCCAAGGTAAGGCTCATCAGGGGTAAAAACAGCAGTATCCACTCCGTGAGGCGCTACGAAGACAGGGGCAACTGGAGCAAAGAGTTCACCAAGTCGATCTGCAGTTGCTTGGCTTGGACAGATCAGAGCAGCAGCTGTCCGTGCCGCTACTTTAATCGCCCTACGAAACAGAATTACTTTGGAACGTTCGTGCCACTCTGGATAATCGAAGAAGGTCATGTCATGAACAGTCACTACCTTCGGCTTTGAAAAATGCTCGGGTAATGTGTAGTGGATACCGTGATGCACCTCCACATCTAGGTGACCCAAGAGAGTAGGCAAACGAATCTGCTCCCAAGCAAGCCGCCCTACTCTGGTCTTGGGGGCTGCATCTGTCACCCGCAATGTCCCGGCTTGGCGAGATACCGGATCCACTTCTGATGTACTGATCTCGGGGAGTACATCTGCCGCCTGGAGTGGCTTAGCATAAGAACTCCACCTAGCCCCATCTCCCTTCCTTGCCACCAACACCAGCGATAGATCATCCATGACGGACAAGTGATCGACCAAATTAACTGCATAACGGCCCACGCCAGACAACTTCGATGGTATAGAGCTGACGTCAATGCTAACGATCAATGAGTTCCGCCCACTGAGACCAGCCGTACTGTTACTCATTGCCGTATTCTGGCCTGAGGTGAATAGCTTGCATGACAGTCCAGGTAATTCATGATGATAGGATGCCTTCAGTTTGGTTGGTCCCTTCAATGTCTTCCACGATCGGGTGGCCGTAGCTCTCATTGCAGATTGCAGACAGCTCAGTTCGGTTGCTCATTGCAACGACTTCCACAGTTCCATATGATGGAGAGCCGTTCTCTCCCACGTCAATGACGATACTCGTCTATATCCTCTAGCAGTTAGATCGTTGCGTACCTCTTCACTGGAGAACATCATGATCAAACCCTCCTCAACCGCAGTGGGATCGGTCGGATCCACTTCAAGAGCTGCCGAGCCAGTACTAGGAATGCTGCTAGCCAATACAGGAACACCAGCTTGCATGGCTTCAAGCGGTGGAAGACCAAACCCTTCGAGCAGAGGAATATAGACAAACATTCCTGCCCGGTGATACAGGCCAGAGAGAAGCTGGGCATCAATCCGCCCAATGAAGTTCACGCCAGGCTGTCTACCCGCTTTTATCCCGGAACTCTTCCAACCTTGCGGCCCTACGATAATCAAAGGCCATATGCTAGGGATTCTCTCTCGTGCCCGTGCATAGGCTCTGATCAAAGTGGAAAGGTTCTTACGTGGCTCCAAGGTGCTCACACTCAGGATGAAGGGGGATCCCACCCCTATCTCTCTTAGTAAACGGTCAGCAGCGCCAAGGTCAGGGGGAGGGAGGTGATCGCATCCCTCTTCTATTACCTCTATTCGTTGCGCTGGTGCTCCAGCCTTCATCAACTGGGATGCCGTACGAGAAGAAGGGGTTACGAATGCACGGGCATCCCTCAGTGCACGTCTCAAAGCTAGCTCATGCCAACGCCTCCCTATCCAAGGGAAGGCTGTGGGTAGCTCTTTCCAAGCAAGATCATGCACAGTTATTACTTCTGGAGCAAATCGACATGGTGGAGCTGCTAAAGACACGGAGTGGACAACATCAAAGCCAGGGGCAACTCCTGCCATTCCGCTCACCCATAACCAAGCCAACAACCTACTTGGGAGCGGGTGAGTAATCAACGGAAAAGTCAGAGCAGATAAAGGATCTCCCTCCTCCATTCGCCTCCCTGTTCTCTTCCCTGGACGGCTAGCTAGTAGGGTTACCGCCAGCCCTGCCCCTTTATCTTCCCCTTTATCTTCGTTATCTGCATTGTGCCCATTCACTCCTAGTTGGACCAATCCCTGCAACAGTCCGGTGGTATAGGTACCTATACCACCGGGGACAGGTCGCCTAAGCTGCTCTACTGCCAATAGGACACTAGTCATGCCCACTAATGTAAGGACCTTAGATCTTGGACGGCCATGCGATAAAGCTCAATTAAACCATCGGCACAACTCTTCCATGAGAACATTGCGGCTCTGAGCCGCCCTCGTTCGATCATCTCAACTCTTGCGCTCTCAGAAGAAATGAGGCCATCCAGGGCCTCGGCTAGCTTCATGGAGTCCCTCGGGGGGACAGTTATTGCTCCCTCGCCTACCACCTCAGGTAAAGACCCCGCCGTAGTGGTTATAACTGGCACTCCTGCTTTCATAGCTTCCAGCGGGGGAAAACCGAACCCTTCATATACAGAGGGATACACGAATACCATTGCTCCAGTTAGTAACTGCCAACGACGCAATTCGTCCACATAGCCTAGACGTACTATTCGACTTTTCCAGTGTGACCTAGAGATCGCTTGATCAAGTGATTCTTTCCCCCAACCATCAGCTCCAGCAATCACTAATGCCACATCCTTATGGTTAGCAGCAATTTCATCAAAAGCTTCAACCAAGGTGGGTAGATCCTTACGTGGCTCCACTGTACCTAGGGCCAAAACATAGTTCGTAGCACCCTGTGGCAGAATTCCAGCACGGCCAAGGGAATTTCCTGCTCCCTCAGCCGCCAGTCTCAAATCAATTTGAGGAGGCATGGCTGGAATGCCAGGATACACAGCACACACTTTGGAAGGATCGGCTCGAAACTCTTCAACAACCTCTCTGGCCACATAGTTGGAGTGGGTATGAACAAATGCTCCTTGAGATATAGCTTTGCGTACCAATGCAGGAAAGATAAGGGTAGCACGATTAGCCAGCTCAGGATAGTGAACCGTAGTTAGATCATGGACGGTCACAACCCGAGCTGCTCTATGGGTTGGAGGAACCACATAGTTGGTCCCATGTACAACATCTATCCTGCCAGCCCACCACTCAATTGGAGGAAATGGCAATCTGTTCCAGGTAGCAGTCAGTGGTCGTGCAGGCATGGCCCTTGTCACTACTTTCACTGAAGTTGGCACCTGGGAGAACAGCTCATGTCTCCTGCGCCACGTAACTGCATAGACAACAAGATTTACGTCTCCATGCCCCTTCTCGCAATCTTTGTGTACGAAAGAGATGAGTAGCTAGGTCTTTATCGCCTAAGCGGAACCAAGTCTCTCCTCCCAATCGCAATAGGGCATCCATTACCTCCCAAGTGTCGTCTTGAATGCCCCACCCTGTTTCTTTGTTGCCGATACCAGCTACGAATAGGCTACCGAGCAAGTCTAGGATATCTTCGTGGTCGCTGGTATCGATATGCACACCCCTACATACGAATGGGCGGACGAGAAAGGCTAACCTCTAAGGCTAGGAGGTTTGCTCTTATAGTCCCCGATGTACGAATGGGCGGCCAAGCAAGGCTAACCTCGGATGCATGATCACAGCTCTAGCTGGTGGGGTAGGCGGTGCCCGCATGCTCGAAGGATTAACGGCCGTAATTGATCCCAGTGACATCACAGCTGTAGTGAACACAGGTGACGACACTATAATGCACGGACTACACATCAGCCCTGACATTGACACAGTGACCTATAAGTTGGCTGGCATCGCCAACAAAGAAACAGGGTGGGGCATTCAAGACGACACTTGGGAGGTAATGGATGCCCTATTGCGATTGGGAGGAGAGACTTGGTTCCGCTTAGGCGATAAAGACCTAGCTACTCATCTCTTTCGTACACAAAGATTGCGAGAAGGGGCAACACTCACTACGGTTACTCTGGAAGTGGCTAGGGCTCTAGGTGTAGCTGTACGCATACTTCCGATGTCAGATGACCCAGTTAGCACCAAACTGGACAGCAAAGACGGTATCGAGCTCGAATTCCAAGAGTACTTCGTCAAGCTCCGTCACTCTGTGCCGATAGCCAAGGTACGCTATGTCGGAGCTGATCGAGCCAGAGCTGCTCCTGGAGTGCTCAGCTCACTGGAGGATGCTTCCAAGATAGTTATCTGTCCCTCTAATCCAATTCTATCCATCGGCCCCATAAAGGCAGTCCCCGAGATAGGTAAAAGTTTGCTGACCTACCGCGACAAAACCGTAGCCATCTCCCCCATCATTTCGGGGCGCGCCCTTCGAGGACCTGCCGACCATCTCCTGGCCGAACTCGGCTATGAGCCTTCTGTCGTCGGAGTAGCAGCCTTGTACTCTGAGTTTGCCAAGACCCTGATCATAGATGAAGCAGATCGAGATCTGGCTCAAGCCGTAGAGAAACAAGGAATCAACTGTTTCGTGGCCCCCACAGTGATGAACTCCCGAGATGATGCTGTGCGATTGGCATCAAACGTACTCACGCTACCATGAAGGATTCTAAGTCAAGTGGGCTTGGCGTAGAGACGTACGAAGCAAGATGATTAGCGTATCCGAGAGCATACGAGAGGAGTTCTAGGTGAACGAATCGTTTCCTGTTATTGAAGGCAACGAACAAATACCGGTGGATCAGTTAGCGGAAATCGACAACACCAACTCCGATATCTCATTCGAACTTCATGTCCTCCCCATCAAGGGAATACCAGAGATAAAGAGCGGCGATGACTTAACCACCATGCTTCTCGAAAGAGCAAAACTTCATGATGGGGATGTGGTGGTAGTCACCCAAAAGATAGTCTCCAAGGCAGAGGGCAGAGTAGTACCTATCGATCCAATGGATTCAAATGGAAAGCTGAAACTGGTCAAGGCAGAGGCCAAAAGGGTGCTGCGACAAAGGGGAGAGCTCCTCATTACGGAGACACATCACGGTTTCATCTGCGCCAATGCAGGAGTGGATCTCTCCAACATAGCCGATGGATATGCCGCACTGTTACCTGTCAATCCAGATAGATCCGCTAGAAGAATTCGGGACAAGATCAGGAGAATTACCGGTTTAAGTGTGGCTGTCATAATCTCGGACACATTCGGGAGAGCTTGGCGGAGAGGAGTAACGGATATTGCCATAGGAAGCGCTGGCATAGCAGCGGTACTAGACTTACGAGGAAGTTTTGACGCCATGGGCAAAGAACTCAAAGCCACCGAGATCTGCATTGCAGACGAGATCGCAGGAGCAGCAGAGCTGGTGATGAGCAAGAGTAGGCAGATCCCTGCTGCAATCGTGCGTGGCATCGACAAATCTTGGTTCCAGGAGTCATCGGTAAAAAGTGATATAATTCGTCCAGCCACCTTGGATCTATTCCGATAATACATCCCACAAATGACTCTCCTAGCTCAGCGCAAGCCTCTATTGGTTTGAGTTATGAATAGAGTTGGCCGCTGCATCCTCAACCTCATTGAAAGTGGCGTGAGGGACCTCCGTCGACTGATCAGATCGATTAACTTTTGGGAAGACGGTCGGTACATATCGGGCAATGAACCACCGCGATTCACCTCACACATTTTGGAGTTACAAGACATGCATTGGAGGTGATGCGTATAGGCAATGAACTACAGTAGTTTACCGGCTTGCCTACTTGATTGCTAAAACAAGGCGGTGTGACATGTCAGCAAAACAGTTTGGTCTAGGATGATAACAATGGAAGAATATGGCCTTCATCCCCCAATAGAAGAATACTTGGAGGCCATCCACTGTCTGGCTGAGGAGAACAAGGCGGTCATCCAAGCTCGCATAGCAGAAAGGCTCGGCCGTTCCGCCCCCTCCGTCTCTGAGATGTTGGATAGAATGGAGCTAGAGGGGTACATTGCACGAGATGGACGTACTATCGTCTTGACATCACAGGGTCGGCGTCGCGCCGAGAGAGTGGTCAGAAAACATCGATTGGCCGAATGCCTCCTCGTGGACATTATCGGTATCGCATGGCACAAGGCGCACCTCGAGGCTGGCAAGTGGGAGCACGTCATCTCCGATGAAGTCGAAGAGCGACTGGTTGTTCTCCTCGGCAATCCAACCACCTGCCCACATGGCAATCCCATACCAGGATGCCCATCTCCAACTACTACTCCAGAAGATCAGATGCGTCTAGTCGACACTCATCCGGGTGATGCCGTTCAGTTAAAGCGCATTACTGAGGAGGGTGAGCTCGATCAAGCTTCACTTGCTTTCTTGGACAGATATGGACTTACACCAGGAAGAGTTGCTTTCGTAACCGATGTGTATCCTAGTGGCAACATGCTCATTGAATACGACAGTGTAAGCGTAGAACTCCCAGCTCATATCTGTGAACAAATATATGTAACCATGCACAAGCAGAGCAGGGCAGAGGTCGGATGAATATCCGTCTCATGAGGGCAGAGAGTTCTGCCCTCATTTGTGGACCTCAGCATAGTACTGGACCACAGCCCTTACACCCTCCTCCAGGCTTGTCCATGGCTTCCAACCCAACACCTCATAAGCAAGGGATGGATCAAGGCAGTTGTGCATAACCTCTCCTGGCCTTGGTGGTGCGTAAACAGGAGGGAGTTTGGACCCCCACGCATCGGCCAATATGTCGTAGAGCTGGTTGATGGATGTCTCCTGACCGCTTCCTATATTGATCACCATGCCTCCGCCCTCATTGGCACCACGAACCAGGGCATCCACTACATCGTCCACATAGACAAAGTCTCGGGTTTGCGTACCGTCACCGTATATGGTCACTGGCATCCCTGAAGCAAGACATCCTGCAAAAATAGCAACAACTCCGGCTTCCCCATTTGCATCTTGTCGTGGCCCATAGACATTGGAAAGTGCTAAAGCACAGTAGTCAATGCCGTACATCTCCTTGTAAAGAGCTAAATACTCTATGCCCGCCAATTTGGAGACACCGTAAGGAGACAGCGGTTTCCAAGGAAAAGTTTCCTTTATCGGCAACATAGAGGGGTCCGGCTCACCATAAAGAGTACCCCCACTGGCAGTGAATACTACTCTTGGATTGCCAGCTTCCCGAGCACCTTCCAGCACCCGAAGAGTACCTAGCACATTTACATCCGCATCTAGTATTGGTCGCGCCACGGAAACCCGGACATCCACTTGAGCAGCTAAATGATATACCACCTCTGGACGAAGCCTAGCCATGAGTTCCACCAGCTCAACCGATCTGACATCTAAATTGTAAAAACTCAGCTGATATGAGGGATTAGATCTGGCATCTGCCAGATTGGAAAGAGATCCAGTGGTTAGATTATCTATTACATCCACACTGTGACCTTCTGCAAGCAATCGATCAACTAGGGTGGATCCAATAAAACCAGCACCACCCGTGACCAGTATCTTCATGCCAACCTCTCTAGAGCGACTCGACAAGGAAGTCCAACAATACTTATCCCAACGCTACTTGCTGCAGACACAGAACTCATCAGAGGACATCGAAGCAACATACACTCTGCTCAAGTACGGATAAGCTGCACTCAAGGTACTCTTCCGCTTTGCAAGTGAGTACCAGGTTCAAGTATGGCATCACAGCCAACCACTGATAGGCCACTAATCACCGAGCCAGCACCAAGAAAGGCTCTCTCACCGATGATTGAATCCCTTATCGAAGTACCCTCACCTATACTGGACTTTTCCAATAGCACACAGTTGGATGCTTTGACGTTCTGCTGCACATGGACGCCACGACCAACAACAGATCGCTCCAATATGGCACCCTTCTCCACTACAGCTCCATCACCTACGAAACAAGGAGGGATCAGCTCTCCCTTGATAATGCTACTGCCATGAAGCCATATACCGGGGGAATGCTCACGTGCGTTTGGGTGGGGGGGTCCCCCCCTTGTCCCATCTATCAAATCCATATTTGCCCGAAGCAAACAGCTCGGCGTCCCTGTATCAAGCCAGTAAGCGTCGCTAGGAAAGGCGTAGAGACCACCTTCGTTGACAACCGCAGGGAATATCTCTCGCTCGATGGACACTGCTCTTCCTGGTTGTATCCTCTCCAATACCTCTGGCTCTAGAACGTAAGTGCCAGCATTGATCCAATTCGAGGAGGCTGTCTCCCGTGATGGCTTCTCTATGAAAGAAAGTACTTGGGAGTTGCTGTCAGTGACCACAACTCCGTAAGCAGATGGATCATCCACGGGAGTCAAGCTCAATGTCGCCTGTGCCTTATGAGCAATGTGAAACTCTATTAGCTTGGAGATGTCAAGATCGGATAGTACATCTCCGTTAACGGCTACGAATGTGGTGTCTATCCCCCCTTTGTCCGCGGCGAATCTGATCGCTCCTGCTGTACCCAAAGGCTCAGTTTCCACTGCATGCTTAATAGTAAAGGAACCATGTCTTCCCTCTGGGAGTAGGGACACAAACGCTTCCGGTCTATAACCAAGGGATAAGATGATCTCTTCTATCCCATAGGTTGCTAGATGATTGATGACCCTGACGATCATAGGGAGATCGACTATGGGCAACATCTGCTTAGGTGTGGAAAGGGTCAGTGGTCGCAACCGCGTACCCTCACCACCTACCAATACCACCGCCTTCATCGTCAACTCCCCTCAGAGACAGTACGTTCGTCGAGCATTGATGAGCAATGGGAGTAGCTTCATTTACTTGATTTACTCGGATGGACAGGGATCGTACTTGATGTACTACTCGGAACAGTCGATGTACTACTCGGAGTACTTGATGCACCCGTCGGAGCAGCGGATGATATCGCTTTCAGGAGATTGGCTATGTAACTTGCAGGAGGCTTTGGCACAGGTATCCCTTTGGGTAAGAAGGCAAGGGTGATCATCTCTCCATTATGGAGAGGCAAATGCGAAGGATTCCGATAGGTCATCACCGGGTGGCTGGAGGCAACGGACGACCACGACGCTACCTCTACTACCCCCTTCTTACCTGCAAATTTGCTGTGCAAATTCTTGGAGGACGAAGTTGTGGCTGGACAACGCTCACCATTGTGCCAAGTCCCTTTGCCAGGATACCGTAAGGAAGTTGAGGAAACAGCCAGAGAAGGATAGGAGCTCAAAAAGTTGCCAAGAGTGACCTGCCCGCCTTTCTTGGGACGAGCACTAGGAGGTATCTCCAAAAGCCCGTTGCCCTCGGTAATTATTTGATTGGGCTTTGGTGATGGGGTTGTTGCCAACGGTGGTTCGACTACACCACAAACATCTGCCGAGAGGGCTACATACCAAGAGGAAGCAGACTGGGTCTTGTGAGTATGAGAAGCAGCAGTAGCCGCATGAAGTCGCTCGTAACGCGAGTAGACGATAGAGGCAATTCCCAGAATGACAATTACCACCAAGGAGGCATACCAGTTGATGGGCCTATCGCCCTTGTAGGATCGACTGCCGCCAGCAGCGGCAGCTCTTGCCACTCTCTTCCCGACCGAGCGCTTCTCAAACCCTCCGGATCTTCCACGTCCCTTGAAACTAGTCATCTCAATTCAAAAGCCTATCAAGAGATTGCACTGCTTGGCGTAGCCAGATAACACAAAGACGCAACACCAAAGCTATAGCCACGAAAGGCAAGAGAGTGCGTTTGCTCTCCTTCAAAGTCCTGGAAGCGAACCTCATAACCGACAAATGATGGACCAGGGTCATCATGTAAGGATGACCTGCCGTTGAGACTCCTTGGAGATGGGTAACACATGCCTGTGGAGCATACACGGTCAGCCAACCCATCTCTCGTGCTCTCCAGCATAGGTCGACATCCTCGAGATACATGAAGTAGCTCTCATCAAATCCTGATAGCGCTATCAGTACATCTCGTCGTGCCATGAAACAGGCACCGGATACCCAATCCACATAACCCCCCGTACGATAGGCCACGTCATCCCTCAAGTGGTACCTGGAGGTGAACCTATTGGACGGCCACAGCAAACCTAGAAAAGCATGGCCCATGGACTCGGACAACGAAGGAAACCTCCGTGCCGAAGGATAAACTTCTCCCTCACCCGACCGAATACATGGTCCTGCTATGGCTACCTTCTCATCAGATACAAGCACATCCATCAAAGCTTGCACACTTTTTGGAGAGAACCTCACGTCTGCATTGCATACCAACACATAAGGTGTATCAACGGATAGAATGCCTCGATTGACTGCCGCCCCATATCCACGATTCTCCATCCGCAAGATATCTACACCTCGACGCATGAGTCCATCAATGCTCTCTGATGGGTCCTTCAGTGAACCTGTGTCCACTACCACCACTCGCTTGACTTCGTTATCCACAAGGCTCTCTAGACAGGAAACAAGTACATCGTTCGAGTTGTAGGTGACCACGACTGCCGATACTGCATCCTGAATCGATGCAGCACCCTTGGAGAACAATAGATCCTTCATGTCCATAGGTGCTCAGTGCAATCTTTCTCGGGTACTTAGATCGCCTCGAAGCTGTTCAATGGCAACCTCCACAGCATGAGACCAATGTGGAAGCAGAGGAATGCCTTCAAACTCTAGAGCTGCATTATCCAGTATGGAGTTAGCTGGCCTACGTGCCGGGCGAGGGGGATCGAGTTGGTCAGTGGTAATTGGTTCTACTCGGCTCACGTCTCCGCCGGCTATTCGTACTACGGTGTGGGCAAAGTCGAACCAAGTAGCTGCACCTTGGTTAGTGACATGGTAAACACCTGGTCGACGATCCCTGGCTAGTTCAGCCACGCACCAAGCCAGATCACCCGTGAAGGTGGGGCATCCCTTCTGATCGTTGACGAAACGAATTGGTACGTCTTTATCGAGAAGGGATAGTACGGTCCTCAAGATATTGCGCCCTCTTGTGCTGAATACCCAGGAAGTTCGAACTATGGTCCAGCAAGGCTCCAGCTCCTCTTCCCCCCCGAGTTTGCTACGTCCGTACACCGAGAGGGGATTGGGTTCATCCCATTCCGTGTATCCACGATCTATCTCACCATCGAAGACGTAGTCAGTGGATATGTAACACAGATGTGCAGATACCCTTCTTGAAGCTTCCGCCACATGACGTGTTCCCAAAGAATTAACTGCAAAGGCCTTCCGGGGATCGAGTTCGCAGCCATCCACATCCGTCCATGCTCCTGCATGAACGACAATATCCGGTTGAACCCCCAGTACAACTGTATGCACAGCATCGCGATCAACGACGTCCAACTGGTCGTGGGTAAAGGCAAAGACCTCATTCACTCCCTCGATCCTGACATTGGCAGCAGGAGATGAAGAGGGCGGCTCCAATCTCGAGCTCTCCGCAGAGTTTTCGGCAACGGTGGATGATGCGGGAACGCCGTGAGAGGCTCGACCATCACTTGTAGTGTCCCTACCATTGAAAGCTGCTATGAGATCCTGACCCAGTTGGCCACCGGCTCCGGTTATGAGCACTCTCATTTTCTATATGCACTCAATCTATATGCGCTCACGATCAACCCAAGGGGCTAGGAAGATCTCAATGGCGCGGCTGCCATGCTGTCTCTACTACTGGCATACGCTCCAACAACGGCTCCCACCACGACCTGTTGTCCACATACCACTTAATAGTCGATGCCAAACCTTCTTCGAAGTCTATCGTGGGCTCCCAGCCAAGCTCCCTTCGTATCTTGGAAGAGTCCAACAGATAGCGTCGATCATGACTTGGACGATCTGGGACGATCTGTTTCAGCGTAGGAGGTTTGGAGAGCAGGGCAAGCACCTTGTTGGCCAACTCTTCAATGCTCAACTCGAGACCTGAGCCCACATGATAGGTCTCCCCGACCCTCCCACGTTGAAGCACCAGTTCAACCGCTCGACAGTGGTCTTCGACGTGCAACCACTCTCGCTTGTTCTGGACCGAGGCATAAAGGGGAATAGGCTTGTCATCCATTGCATTCACAGTGAACAGAGGTATTACCTTTTCAGGGAATTGATAGGGTCCATAGTTGTTGCAACAGTTCGTGATAGTAACAGGCAGGTCGTAAGTCAGTGCGTAAGCTCTTACCAAATGATCCGCTGCCGCCTTGGAAGCATTGTAAGGGGTTCGTGGGCGATAAGGCGAGTCCTCCCTGAAAGAGTCGGGGGAATCAAGAGCCAGATCTCCGTACACCTCACAGGTCGATATATGGTGATAGCGCTCTACTCCAACCTTCCTGCAAGCCTCCAGCAATGTCTGAGTACCCAGCACGTTAGTCTTCACAAAGCGACCTGGGTCGAGAATGGCCAGACTGTTGTGCGACTCTGCTGCAAAGTGCACCACTACATCAACTTTATGACCGCTTATGACCTCTTCCACCTTACGAGCATCGGTAACGTCTCCTTCAATGAAGTCGATTCTCTCCTCCACCGGAGCCAGAGTAGCCCTGTTGCCTGCATACGTCAGTGCATCGTAGACAATTACTTTGTCTTGCGGATGGTGGTCGAGCCAATAGAAGACAAAGTTGGAACCGATGAATCCAGCACCGCCAGTAACAAGTAGTTTCACAGGTATTCCAGGTTAGCGCATTGCACCTCAGGACTACCAAGCGCCCAACTAGACGGTGGACTCAGCTACCTCTACCTAATCAATGCCATAGCTTAGGTGCCAAGAGAGGCAATCCCGCATCCTTGTAGTTTCACTACCACGACCATACAGCTTCGCTACAACCTAGGAGTCCGGAGCAGTTTCAACGTAAGTGGACAACATCACCTACTGCTACTGCTCGAGCAACTCCATTTGCCATCTCCACCAACAAGCGTCCATCCTCGTCTATATCGGTGGCAAGACCTCGGAGCTCACCTTGCATGGTGTGGACCGTTACTTCCTTGCCCAAAGTCGTACAGTGAAGCCGGTACTCCTCCTCCACTGCTCTCGCCTCAGGTGAGCAAGCCAGTGAATAAATCTCCTCATAAGCAATGAGCAGTTCCTTGATGAGCTGCTCATGATCGATCGCCTCCTCGGTCATTTGCTCCAACCATCCGACCATGCTCAAATCAACTCCGTCGGCAGGAGCTTCTTGGAGAGATGTTGGACAAGCTACGTTAATGCCAATTCCGACTACAGCAAATTCGAGAAGGGTAGAGGAGCTACTCCTCACCTCTGACTCAACCAATATCCCTCCTGCCTTGCGCTCGGAAATTAGCAGGTCATTGGGCCACTTGAGCCCTACCTCCACCCCAGCTACCTTGGAACACGCTCTGCGTGCCGCCAAAGCAGCAGAGGCACCTAAGAGCCAGACCTTGAAAAGCTCCGGTGGAGGACGTAGGAGCAGAGACAGAAGAATGGAACTGCCAGGCGAAGCAACCCAACGGCGATCTAGTCTACCTCGACCTTTTTGTTGATAGTCGGCAACTACGACTAACCCCTCTGGTGCCCCCGCCTTGCCTTGGGCTACCAAGTAAGCATTGGTAGAGACGAGCGAAGGAAATCGTCGTATCTCAAAAAAACGAGTACCTTCCGGCCCTTTGACTATCTGTTCACTGCCTCGGACGGCTTCGTTCATCCCTGGCGTCCCTGCTTTGAGTATTCGTATGCCCTCTGCTTCGTATATAGCGTAGTCTGGTCATGCTACCAATCACCTAAATGGAGAGTCTAAGTAAAGTATCTAGCTTAGACACGACTCCTACGAAGGGGACACAGGAAAGGACATTTGCAGTGTTGGGAAAAGTGCTTGTAGCCAACCGTGGAGAGATCGCTGTACGCATAATGCGAACCTGCCGCGAAATGGGCATACAAACAGTAGCCGTGTACTCCGAACTCGATCGCCAATCACTGCATGCAAGGATGGCAGATGAGGCTTATGCGCTAGGCGGTCAAACAGCAACAGAAAGTTACCTGAACACCTCGGCCATACTGGACATCTTGGAAAAGAGCGGAGCAGATGCAGTCCATCCTGGATACGGTTTTTATGCAGAAAATGCCGACTTTGCCAAGGCCGTAGCTGACAAGGGAGCTGTGTTCATCGGGCCACCGCCAGAAGCGATCTCTGCCATGGGGGACAAGATAAGTGCCCGTAAAGCAGCTGAACGAGCAGGAGTTGCAAGTGTACCTGGCCTTACCCAGGCTATCGACAAACCTGAGGAGATAGTAGCCTTTGCCAACTCGCATGGCTGGCCTGTAGCCATCAAAGCTGCTTATGGTGGAGGAGGTCGAGGAATGCGGGTCATCAACGGTCCAGAGGAGGCCGAGGAAGCAATAGCCTCGGCGGCACGTGAGGCTCAGGCTTCCTTCGGGCGACCTGAACTGTACTTGGAGCGTTACCTTGCGTGGCCACGTCATATAGAGGTCCAGGTGCTCGCAGATGCACATGGCAATGCTGTGTGGCTCGGAGAAAGGGACTGCTCGTTGCAACGTCGACACCAGAAGCTCATCGAGGAGACGCCAGCTCCTCTGCTCTCCCCAGATATTCGAAGAGCCATGGGAGAAGCGGCAGTAAGGGTAGCACTGGCTTGTGGGTACCAGAATGCAGGTACAGTAGAGTTCCTTTACGAGGAGGGATCGTTTTACTTCTTGGAGATGAACACCCGCTTGCAGGTGGAACACCCCATAACCGAGATGGTGACAGGGATAGACCTAGTGGAGATGCAACTCCTGGTGGCTAGTGGAGAACCACTACCCTTCTCCCAAGAGGATATAGAGCCTGTAGGCCATGCCATCGAATGCCGAATAAATGCCGAAGACCCTCGAGGAGGGAGGTTCATGCCCTCTCCCGGTTCAATAACACGATTCGAGCATGCCGGTGGACCTTGGGTACGAACCGACGCAGGATACGCAGTAGGAGATAGCGTCAGTCAATACTACGACAACTTGATAGCCAAATTAGTTGTGTGGGGGCGCGATCGTAGTGCTGCGATCAACAGGATGCGTCGTGCCTTGAGCGAAACCCGTATAGAGGGGGTCCACACCTCCATACCTGCACAGTACCTCATGATCTCTCACCCTGACTTTGCCGAAGCAAAGCATTCAACCCGCTGGGTAGAGGAAAGGCTAGACTTCTCCAAGCTAGAAGAGGAGGTTCCTTCCAGTATGATGCCTTCGCCAACGGAGACAGGGACCTCAACAACAGTCGAATCCTCCAAACTGGCCACCAGGGAGGTGACCGCTGAGGTGGACGGTAGGAGATACCAGGTAAAATTGTGGTTCGATGAGGAAAGGGATGGGGTCGATCCATCGCCGAGAGCCGTTAGCTCGACAGGATCAGCCACTGGAAGAGGGGCGACCCCCAAAGGATCAACCACCCGTCGTCATCATGTAGGCATAACCGGCTCTGGGTCATCTACGGTCAGCGTTCCCATGCAAGGCACCATAGTGAAGCTACTTGTTGCGGTGGGCGACACGGTAGAGATCGGACAACCGGTGTGTGTACTCGAAGCAATGAAAATGGAGAACACCGTGAACGCCGAGAAGGATGGGATAGTACGTGAGATACGCGTATCCCCTGGTGATACCGTAGGCGCAGGTGACGTGGTTGCGATAATTGAATGACTGCTCGATGACCAGGTTGCCATGATTACAGCCACTACTGCCAAAGATGTCGCCAGCCACCAAGTAGAACAGTACAGCAAGAAGCTCATTGACATCAGCCACTCCATCCACGATCACCCTGAGCTTGGTTTCCAGGAACGATATGCAGCTGAACTGCTTGAAGCTACCCTGACCGAGAACGGTTTCACGGTAGAGGAAGGATGTTGCGGGATACCTACAGCATTTCGAGCCAGAATGGGACAGGGAAAGGTTGCTTTTGCCGTATGTGCCGAATACGATGCTCTCCCCGAGGTCGGTCACGCCTGCGGCCACAACATAATTGCTGCGACAGCAGTAGGCACCGGCATAGCTCTTGCCCCATTGCTGGATGAGCTGGACATTGAGCTGCTCATCATAGGCACGCCTGCCGAGGAGGGAGGGGGAGGAAAGATCACCATGCTCGACCGTGGTGGATTTGCCGGAGTTTCTGCAGCCATGATGGTTCATCCATGGTCATCTGCAACAGATCGAACTGACTTCACCTGTCTAGCAGTGTCCAACTTCGAAGTTGTCTTCTCCGGCAAGCAAGCGCATGCTTCTGCCAATCCGGAAGAGGGTATCAACGCTGGAGATGCTCTTTGCATTGCTCAAGTAGCCATAGGTCTTCTTCGCCAACATCTCCGACCAGGCGAGCAGGTGCATGGCATTGTTACCAATGGAGGGGAAGCCCCTAATATCATCCCAGGTCACGCCAGTGGGCATTTCATGATCAGGGCTAGAACCATCGAAGAACTGACCAATCTAGAAATGCGCATTCATCGTTGCTTCGAAGCCGGAGCTGTGGCTACAGGATCCCAGCTGGAGATCGCCAAGCTCTCCCCTAACTACTCCCAGTTCAAAGTCGACGAAGAGATGGCGAGAGTCTACAGAGCCAATGCAGAGGCACTAGGTAGAGTCTTTGACGATGACCCGACAACTGCTCCCTCCTTCTCGACGGACATGGCCAATGTATCGCTGGCCCTTCCCTCCATCCATCCTCTCATGGGGATTTCTTCTCTCCCTGCACTAAACCACCAACCAGGTTTCACCGAGGCAAGCTCCTCCAAACTTGCAGACAAAGCCGTACTGGATGGTGCCAAGGCCATGGCATGGACGATCATAGACTTATCTCTCGACCCGGAGTGGCGAGTGAGCCACGCACTAAGAGACCAAGAGTGATCGAGGGCAGTGCTTTACCACTTAGGCACCTAGCCACAAGGCCGAGGACTGCGCCACTTTGTTCCGAGATGGATTATCTCGGAGATGCTTACAAGCACGGCGATATCTGAGGACTTCATCGTGTGGGTTGATAGGTGCCAAACACCTCTCGTAAAGCATCGGATACTTCTCCAATGGTTGCACCTGCTTGCAAAGCCTTCTTCATAGGGGGGAGCAAATTGTCTGTGCCCGAGGCTACTTCACGTACCTCGATCAATGCCTGTTCTACTTTGCCCTGATCTCGTCGACGACGAAACTGGCGAACTCTCTCTATTTGCTCCTGTTCGACCACAGGATCTATAGGGAAGACCTCTTGAGGCGCTTGCTCGTCATCAACGAATTCATTCACTCCAACAACTATCTTCTTCTTCGTCTCCGTGGCCTTGGCATACTCATATGCAGCCCGCTCTATCTCATCCTGCGGATAGGATGCCTCGATGGCAGCTACGGCTCCCCCCATGGAATCTATTTTCTCCAAGTAATCCCAAGCCATTTCCTCGATCTCATTGGTCAGGCTCTCTATGAAATACGACCCTGCCAAGGGATCTGCTGTGTCGCACACCCCAGACTCATAAGCAATGATTTGTTGAGTACGCAGAGCTAGTTTGGCAGCTTTTTCAGTAGGGAGGCCCAGGGCTTCGTCAAAACTATTGGTGTGGAGGCTTTGGGTCCCTCCAAGCACAGCGGCCAGCGCTTGAAGAGTGACTCTGACCACATTGTTCTCCGGCTGGTCGGCAGTTAGAGTAGATCCTGCTGTTTGGGTGTGAAATCTCAGGAGTTTGGACCTATCATTACTGGCCTTGAACCGTTCGGTCATTATCTTGGCCCACATCCTTCTCGCAGCTCTAAATTTGGCTATCTCCTCGAATAAGTGATTGTGAGCATTCCAGAAGAAGCTGAGCCGTGGAGCAAAGTCATCCACAGACAAACCGCCAGCTATCGCTGCCTCCACATAGGCGATGGCATTGGCCAAAGTAAAAGCGATCTCCTGTACAGCAGTGGCCCCAGCCTCTCGGATATGGTAACCAGAGATGGATATCGTGTTCCACGAAGGCAAATGCTCCGCACAGTAGGCGAAGGTATCGGTGACCAAACGCATGGATGGCCGTGGTGGGTATATGTAAGTTCCCCGAGCAATGTACTCCTTCAAGATATCGTTTTGAATGGTTCCCCCCAGTGACTCTGGGGCATATCCGTTCTCGACAGCCACCAGTTCGTAAAGGAGCAGGAGAATGGCTGCCGTAGCATTTATGGTCATAGAAGTAGTTACTCGGTCGAGCGGTAGCCCATCCAACAGTATGCGCATGTCCTCTATGGAGTCGATAGCGACTCCCACCTTGCCCACCTCGCCCTCTGCTCTAGGGTGGTCGGAGTCGAACCCCATCTGCGTAGGAAGGTCAAATGCACAAGACAGCCCAGTTTGACCCGCGTCAAGAAGGAACTTGAAACGCTCATTGGTCAAACGCGCCGTCCCGAAACCAGCATATTGGCGCATAGTCCAAGGACGTTTACGATACATGTCCGGATATATCCCCCGGGTGAACGGATACTGCCCTGGTTCACCCAAAGAACTGTCCGGATCGAATCCTTCCAGATCAGATGGTCTGTATACTGCCTTTACCTCTATTCCGGAGTCCGTGAAGCGGCCGGAGTCAGAACCATGCCCTTTGCTCGTCTCAACCACTCTGGAGATGGTAGCAGCCCCACACACTGGAAGCCGAGTACAATACTTGGCACGCCTAAATGTACATCAGGGCGCGGCCAGTCTCAACTGTTCGAGCCCGAATCAAACCCTGGCGAGCTCCGACTCTTGTGAACGAGTACGGGGGTGTGGCATACACAAAGCATCGTACTCCGCTATCTGGATGTCCTCTGGATCCAAACTGCAGGCTGGGCAGGAAGGATCTCTATGTACATTGAAGGTCCTGAAGGTTTCGTCCAAAGCATCATAGGCCAATAGTCTTCCCACCAAAGGATCCCCAAGCCCCAAGATGAGTTTGATGGCTTCGATAGCTTGAATGGACCCAACTATACCTGGCAGTACGCCTAGAACTCCAGCTTCAGCGCAGGAGGGAGCCAGTTCAGGGGGGGGCGGCTCAGGAATCATGCAACGATAGCAAGGACCTTCATAGGGGCTGAACACAGTTATCTGGCCCTCGAAACGGAAGATGGAGCCATGCACGACAGGGATCCTCTTGATCAAGGACGCATCGTTGACTAGATAGCGAGTGGGGAAGTTGTCCGTACCGTCGACGATGACATCATAACCGTCGATGATCTCCAATACGTTGTCGGCACTCAGCCGCGTATCATAAGTAACCACCTCGACGTCGGGATTGAGCAGGTTGATCGTCTTCTTGGCTGAATCCACCTTCCTCTCTCCCAGGCGCTCGAGGTTGTGTAGTATCTGCCTCTGCAAGTTGGAGGCGTCTACTTCGTCCATGTCTATGATCCCCAAGGTACCAACCCCGGCGGCAGCCAGATACATGGCTGCTGGCGAACCAAGACCACCAGCGCCTAGAAGCAAGACCTTGGAGTCAAGCAATCTCTGCTGTCCAGCTTCACCAACTTCTGGAAGGAGAAGGTGACGGTGGTACCTCATGCGTTGATCGGCAGTCAAAGTACGCGGAACAGACCACGGACGACCCTCATCCTTCCAACGATTGAACCCACCTGCCAAAGAGAGAACATTGGTATAGCCGATCTCCTCCAATGAGCGAGCGGCCATCAAAGACCTTATGCCCACGCCACAGTAGACTACGAGGGGCTTGTCCTTCTCGGGGATCCTACCCTCTATCTGCAACTCCAAATTTCCCCGAGGGATGAACAGCGAGCCAGGTATAGCTCCTTGCTCGTACTCATCCGGCTCACGCACATCCACGAATACTGCCTCGGCCATCATGCGCTGAGCTTGGGAGGGTAGTACCTCCTTTACCTCCGACTTGAGCTGAGCCAGTAATTGCCTGAAGCTAGAAGCGCTCATCGTTCCCTCATCATCCTTGTCCAACTTCTTACACTTTAGTCACCGGACAAGTTCACCTTGTCACCGGCATACCTTAGTTCACTACCTTGTCATTAAACTTTATCAGAATAGTCAAGTTTTCATTCGCGGTTTACTTTTACCTTATTTGAAGTGGGACTTCACATTACTCAACCTTTGTCGTCACCATCACCCACAATGACCAAGAAAGATGCCCGCAAGCCCCAGGCTTCAGCCTTGGGGAGGATGTCATTTGGTCGCCATGGTTTCGATGTTGCACAAGCTAGACCAACGATTTCATGCGGTAACCTGTTGTCCAATGGAGCTGTTGGATGCAGTACTCAAGCGGAGAATGGTAAGGAACTTCTCCGAACGCCCTTTGGAGCCACGAATAGTAATGGACATCCTAAACTGTGCCACTCATGCACCATCCGCTGGATTCACCCAAGGGTGGGAGTTCATCGTGATAAGCGACCCACATCGTCGTCAACAGTTCTGGGAGAAGACAACCACTGCTGAGTGGCGAACTACATCCCGCCGGAGCGAAGGACTGAGACGCGCCCCTGTCCTTATCCTCCCCTTGACCAACCCAGACATATACTTCGAGCGGTATTCCCTGCCAGACAAGGCGGCAAGCGGCTTGGGCAAGGACAACCCGAACAAGCAGGAGGCTTGGCCAGTTCCTTATTGGTGGACGGATTTAGCCTTCGCGGTCATGCTCATGTTGATAAGGGCAACGGATCTAGGAGTAGCCTGCGCGTTCATGGGGATATTTCGTGGAGAGAAGGAAGTATTGAAGGAGCTGGGAGTCCCCCAAGGTTATCGACCAATAGGCGTTGTGGCCCTAGGCTATCCACAGTCACCGGATCCCCCATCACCTTCGCTCAGAAGAGGTAGGCGATCAGTGGACGAGATAGTTCATTACGAGGGCTGGAACCGCTGAATACGCAACAGGTATACTATGATTACGCCGATATGAGCCGCCAGCACTGTTAGGCAACTGCACTGTGGGGTAGCTGTCTACAGAGTATGCAAAGAGGAGGTGGGAAACTGTGCCACAAATCCAGCACTTACCACCCTTCGGCTTTAGAGCTGTTTGGGAGGTTCTGACCACTTTCTCTACAGGCCCATGGGCTATCCTGACCTTCCTGGCAGAACTGCTCGCTATTGGCTGGTACTTCGGACGGGTCAAGGCTCTGGAGAATCGAGGTCGCCGATGGCCTAGAAGACGTATGATCGCCTTCGTATTCGGAGTCCTCTTTCTCGTCATTGCCTGGCAGACAGGGGTACCTATATACGCACAATCTGTATTCACAGTCCATGTCATCCAACATGTAGCGTTGATGTTGGCTGCTCCTATCTGTTTCGCCATGTCGGCGCCGGTTACTCTGGCCATGCAAACCATGTCGCGCCAGAACAAGACCACTCTGATAAGAGCTTTGAAGAGCAGGCCGATGAGGGTACTGACCAACCCGGTAGTAGCTGGGGTGGGTAACTATGGGATAATGTACTGGTTCTTTTTGGACAAGGGCATCGTCGTTTCCATGGCCCACCCTGACCTCATGGACTTCGTTAATATCTGCTTTCTCTTGTTTGGCAGCCTCGTCTGGTGGCCGGTAGCATCTATCGACTACATAGGCAGGAAGCGATATCCATATGCGGGGCGTATCGGTATCGCTATGGTGGGAATGCCCCTCGATTCCTTTCTTGCCATAGCACTGTTAGGTGGAGCAGCACGACAGTCCATCGCTCCTCAAATGTACAGCCTGGCTTCCGTGCAAACAGGTGCAGCAGTCTTCTGGATACTGGTTGGTACTTTCAGCATGGTAGGTGTTGTTCCTGCAACATTACAGTGGATGCACCAGGAGGAAAGAATCGGACAACGCTATGATCGGCTGATGGACAAGGTAATCGGAGAAAAAGACGGCCTCGATGTCGAGTCAATGAGCAAGGGTAACTTAGTAGTTGTAGGCCCAGATGGGCGGTTCATGATAGTAGGGTCTGATTCCGGTATAGCCGACATGGAGGACACGGAGACAAGCCCTGGTGCAGGACTTGACATGGCGACAGGACCTGGCTTTAATGGCGCAACTCCCATCATCACTCCGAAGGCAGATCGTTAGGTATAGGGTCAAACGAGCGAGGAGTTGGTTGACTCCAGCCACGTTTTGCGTGCATACATGCAGATGTATACACAGCTTGAGTCACGCTCTAGGTACATATAGATCTTGAGTCACGCTCTAGCTAGGTACATATAGAGATATAGAACCATGGGATATAGAACCATGGAAGCTGGGGAGAGGTCGATCAGCGATGAGCTACGCCTCGTGCAAAGGTCATGGCCATCTGCCCTATCAACCCTTTGCTGCGATGAGCATCGTGCATAACTTCGTCAAAAGCATCCAGGAACCACTTGATCTGCTCGTCACTGATGCCCAATGGTGGCAGGAGCTTGATGATATTGACCCTGTCCCCTGATACTTGGGTCAACACCCTGTGCCGGTGGAACAGAGCCAGTACAACCGCTTGAGCAAACAAACCACGACGTATGGTCTCACTAGCCCACCATCCCGGCTTGAGCTGCCAAGATTTGGGACTAGCGAACTCGAAGCCAATCATCAACCCACGTCCACGTACATCGGAGAGAAGCTCCCAACGGTGCATGCGGTCTCTTAGCTCATTGATCAAGAACTCGCCTGAACTAGCAGCTCTGGAGATCAGATCCTCCTCGTCAATCACTGCCAGAGTTGCTAGGCCAGCAGCCATGGCTAGATTGTTGGCACCGAAGGTGGAATCATGCACAAGCACCCTGTCCAAAGAGGAGAAGACGCGCTCGTGTATCCAATTCCGTCCGAGAGTAGCTCCAATGGGAACGAACCCACCTGATAACGCTTTGGCCACCGTTACTAGATCTGGTTCCAGACCTTCATGCTCGTAAGCAAAGAAGCGTCCCGTACGCCCAACTCCACTTTGAACTTCGTCACAGATGAAAAGAGCTCCGTACTGTCTCAATAAATCCTGCGCTTCCAGTAGGAAACCAGGAGGGGGCAAATATACCCCCTTGCCTTGAATTGGTTCAACGATGAGTGCAGCGACATCTCCTCGCCGCAACTCCCGCTTCAGACGATCCAGGTCGCCCATGCGAATTGCCGTATCTGCAAGCAAGGGACCAAAGCCGTTACGGAACTCGGCATTACCGTTCACCGACAAAGATCCAGCTGTCAATCCATGGTAGGCATGTTCTAGATACAGCACCCTTGGTCGCTTGGTGGCGAACCGAGCAAACTTCAAAGCCGCTTCCACTGCTTCAGTACCGCTGTTGCAAAAGTAAACCCTTCCCAAATGAGGCGCTCGCTTCAACAACTGCTCGGCTAGCAGTCCGGCAAGAGGGGGACAGTCGAACTGGACGAGATCGGGAAACTCCCCATTGAGCACGTATTCGAGCGTCTTTCTCACTACTGGATGGTTTCGCCCAACACCAGCTACCCCAAATCCAGCTAAAAGATCGAGGTACTCCAGCCCACTGTCATCTATCAAGATCGCGCCATAGGCTTTTCGATAGTTGCGATCAAAGCCAATTGCTCGCAGCATCGCTGGCAGTTGTGGATTGACATATCGAGCATGAAGCTCATAGCCATCCCTCATACGATGTTCAAGCAACTCTCCCAGGTCAAAGCCCATTAAACTATTGTGCGCCTATCAATCCTATATGGCAACCTAGCACTTCCACGTATGCACCCCTATACCGCGTCTGCACATCTGCAATCCTCACTGTTGTACCCCGTTCGATTGACATGCTTTTTGAGAGTATTTCCATATTCGTTGTTCACACACTGTTGTCCACACTTTTCTGTTAGTCCAATCTTTCTGGCGTTGCCTGAAGAACGCGCGGAGGTGGATTCACTACTTTCTAGCATTTCAGTGGATCTGTCCATGGATCCACAGTGGACTTCAAGGAGAAGGCGGAGGCTCGCCTCCGTAAGCTACATTGAAACCAGTGCTGTCGAGCGCTGATGGAGTAGAGACCTGGAGGCCATTCTGTACCATTATCGCCTCTAGCAATGAAGTGACCGATGCTCCTTGGCTTATCTCCAGATTGGTGAAGGTTACATAAGGGTAGTAAGGGGCAAGGGTGGATATAGTGCCATTTATCTCAGGTGCCTCCACAACCCACTCAGCCGATGTACCTGACCCAGTGTAAGTTTGCTCGGTTATAAAAGTCTCCCCGTTGGTGTCGTCTTTCAACTCGATTTCCCAGAGATGCGTGGAGGAGTTCACCTCCCAAATGGCTATTGTGACCATATCACCAGAATGTATTTCCAAACCATAGATATATGCTTCAGGAGCAGGTAGTATCTCCCACCAAGGTTGGATGACAAAGGAATTAGGACTGTATGGGCTGGGTTGTTCATCGATACCTGCTTGGATGAGGTTGGAGTTGTTCACTCCATCTATGCCTATCCATACTGCCATGGTCGAATCTGATTGAGCGGCAGTGGTAAGGCTAGGAACGATAAAGGTGCCTTCCACAGCTGTGTAGTTGGTACCGGTAACGATATATCCGGACCAATTCTTCGATGCAACTACTGTTGGCGACGAAGAAGGAGCAGGAGTAGCTGCAGGCGAAGGCGTACTGAAGTAACCA